>MHFT01000074.1:23456-58965 GCA_001804315.1 Omnitrophica bacterium RIFCSPLOWO2_12_FULL_50_11 | reverse complement strand
TTACCTGCTTTGCCAAACTTTCAAAGATCAATGATAGTTGGGGAATGTCTGAGGTTAGAGATTAGCGAGGCTTACGCTTCCAGATGAGCGGGTGGCGGGAATCGAACCCGCGTGACTAGCTTGGAAGGCTAGGACTTTACCACTAAGCTACACCCGCTTTAACTGATTTGACGCCAGTACGTTACAACAAACTCCGATGAAATTCCATCGAATCCTGTGACACGCTCCTCACTGCGAGAACAATTATCGGCCCTTTCCGCGCAAAATTATGCCTATCGTTTTCAAAAGTACGCTGACATCCAAAGTAAGCGAAAAATTTTTTAAGTAGTAAAGATCGTAGCAGAACTTTTTTTCATAGCCCCGTTCCGATGTCGTATGTTTAAAATTAACTTGTGCCCAACCTGTGATTCCAGGCCTGAGAGCAAAAATAGCATGATAAGAAGGAATATAACGATATGACCTTTCGATGAAATTATCGGTTTCAGGGCGCGGACCCACTAAACTCATGTCGCCCTTTAACACGTTAACGATCTGCGGTAGCTCATCAATCCGATATTTTCTGAGCCATTTTCCGAGACCCGATATGATCTTTTTCCCGTCACCTCCTTGAATCATCGACCGAAATTTGAACAGCTGAAACGGATGCCGATTTCTGCCGATCCGTTTTTGCACAAAAAAAATTCTTTTCATGTCTTGAAAACTGAGAAGAAGAACTGTCAAGAGCGAAACCGGTAGCAGAACAACTAGAAGGACTAGAGAACATAAAACATCTAGCATGCGTTTCACCTTTAGGTACTGCTTTCTTTTCGCTTCTTCTATGAGTGTTAAAATATAATGTTCATTCACCAACCGACAGGGTACCGACCTTTCCAATTTTTCAAACAGCTGAATCGCACTAACGACTTGAACCGGCTGGTTAAAAAGCGTACCTATCATATCAGATTCTGAAGAGGTCTCACTCAACTCCATCGCGAGGATGACCAGCTGAACATTATGAAGATTAATCACACGCAGTAACTCGGAGGTCGTTCCAAGTATAGGTAATGTTGACCCTTTTTTCTCATGACTCGACGAAGCCACGCCTATAAGACCGAGTACCCTTATTCCGGAGTAAGAAGTTCTTCTGATCAATCTTGCAACTTCGTATTCTAACGGGCCAGCGCCTACGATCACCGTTCGCTTATCGAAAAGCCGGAACCGAAACAACAAATCATAAAGCATACGAATACAGAAAACGAATAGCACCAAGAAACAAACGGCCATAACAAAAATAGGACGAGCAATCAAAAGGGAGCGATCGAAATAAGAAGCTGCTGCCAAAATTAAACTTCCGACAAACACGCTGTAGAATATTTCGACGGCGGTTTGCACCGGTCTAAAATATTTGAAAGGAGAATACAAATCAAAAATATAGAAGCTGCCGATGAACGCGATGTACGACAACCAGACGATAGGTTGCACCACATACCGGAACTCCAGCGCTCCGACACGGAGATAAGTTCCACACAAGAACGCTGCAAAGACAGCGCCCACGTCACAAACGAGCAAACACACGCTCCTTCTTGAAATTCTTCTTATCATCGAACCAAACAACTGCTTCGCCAGATCCGCGCACCGCAACGATCAACCCTCCCAGAACGTGAGAAATGGGTATCGTCTGATCTCGCACGCACTGGACTTCCTTCTTTCGCCACAAAAGTGGCTTTGCCCAAATTCATGCAATCAATAGAACTTTTGCTCTTGCCAATACTGATAGAACTTCCCTTTCTGACCAAGAAGTGCGGTTAAAGAACCTTGCTCTACCACTCTCCCATCTTCCAGAACAACGATATTATGGGCATGCCGAATAGTAGAAAGCCGGTGGGCAACGACAATAGTCGTCTTATCCCTTGTCAACTCGTCGAGCGATTCTTGCACCATTTTTTCCGTTCTGGAGTCAAGTGCACTTGTTGCTTCATCTAATAACAAAATATCCGCTTTTTTAAGTAGGGCGCGCGCGATTGCTACCCGTTGTTTCTCTCCTCCCGACAGCTGGACTCCGCGATCGCCTATTTCTGTTTCAAAACCCTCGGGTAGGCGCGCAATAAAATCGTAAAGCCTTGCTTTTTTAACAGCTTCTACAATCTCTTCTTGCGTCACCGTACCATCCAACCCATAAGCTAAATTCAACCGAAGCGATGCATTAAAAAGAAATGTTTCTTGGCTGACAAATGCCATCTTGGAACGCAACGACTCGAGCGTGAAGTCGCGGATGTCAGCGTCGTCAATTTTAATCGCGCCGGGGGAACTATCATAAAAACGCAGAAGCAGGTGGGTCAACGTCGTCTTGCCGGATCCGCTGGGACCTACGATGGCAGTCATTTTCCCCTTCTCAATAGAAAGCGTGACTCCCCGTAAGACCTGCCTCCCTTCCGAATAAGAAAAGTTGAGATCACACAACTCGATGTTTTCTCTTAGGCCTGTGAAATTCACGCGCCCATTCGGGATAAAAAATTTGTCTTTGTCATCAAAAATCGTGAGGACCTCCGAAATAGGGCCCATTACTGCACTGATATGAGCAATAAAATCATTAAAAAAACCAAACGAAGTGATCGATCGCTTCAACACCAAAAAGAAAACCATATATCCAGAAATTTCGCCGGCCCGCTCACGAAAAAGAAGAAATGCCATAGCGCTCACAAGCAACAATACGACGCAAAGTAAGATAATCTCCTGAAAGGGATTCACGAGGAGCCGTTTCTTATCCATACTGCATTCAAATCTTTCCACAGAATCATTGGCTTTGAGGAACCATTTCTGTTCTTTTTCTTCGTTCGTATAGGCTTTTACGAGCGGAATACAACTGAGCGCATTGTAAATCTTCTTTCCGAACTCCGAGTAAGACGCTGCGTAGGCCTTTGAGGTTTCTGATATCCTTCTCATGAGCCACTGTAACGAATGGTATAAAATGGGAAAGGAAATCAAAATAAGGCACGTTAACTTCCACGAGATCACAAACATGATCACCAAATAAACAACGAGCATAAAAAAGTTATTCAGTGCCGAATGAATCTGCCCTAATTCTGCACCAATCTGGACGGAATAACTGATCAATATTTGATGAAGATGGCCCAAGCTATTTCGATCAAAAAAGAGTTTTCCGAAACTCAGATAGCGTTCGTAGATGAGTGATCTGAGATGCTTCGTCAGCCGCCTCACTTGAAAAAGCGTGGTTACAGAAGACAGGTACTTAAAAATATTCTTTGCCGTGGCGGCCAGAAAGATCAGCCCCACGAGCAGGGTAAATACATTAGAGTTGCGGCCTTCAAATATTTGTGGAAAGGTGTGAAGAATGCTTCCTAAAATTCGTTTCGTGCCGACAAAGCTGAAATCTCCTCCGAGAATTCCTTTGATTGCCGGTATCAAAAGTCCAATACTGATACCCTCAAACATCGACGCAACGAGAGCCAAAACGGTAGGAATGAGCAAATAGACAGGCCGCAACTTGAGCCGCCGGAGAAATTCCCTGAACCGCTTGATACTGAGATAAATGTCTGATCCCTTTCTCGGAAGCTTAATCACCAGTGTAGCCCCATGCGAAAAAAATTGGACTTGCGTACCTGCGGCAGCCTCATTTACTGTGCAGCTCCCTGCCAGACAGGCGATATCTTCTCAAGGCTTCCCTTGGTTAACAGTTGGTCGTAAATATTCATCATTCTATCCACCATGCCCTCTTGAGAAAACTCCGTCCGTACCTGCTCGCGACCACCTTGAGCAAATCTTTCACGAAGAGCCACATCTTTTCGAAGCGTATTGATTGCTTCGCTAAGAGCATCGGCGTCGCCGGGTGGAACTACAAAACCGGTCTTCCCATGGATATTGACAAAGGAAGTACCTGTACCCAGTTCCGTCGTGACGAGTGGAAGGCCAGCCGCCATCGCTTCTAGTAAAACAATGCCAAAAGCTTCCGCTCTTGAATCAGACGGTAAAACGAAACAGTCAGCTGCGTGATAGTGGGCGGGCAAATCCTCGTCTTCCACGCGGCCGACAAAATGGATGCACTCGGTGAGCTTGAGTGCTGCGACTTGAGATTCTAATTCTGAACGAAGCGGACCATCGCCAACAATAATCAAATCTGCGTCTTTGACTCGAAGCATCGCTTCGATTAAGTGATTTAACCCCTTGTAATACCGAAGCTTACCGACAAACAAGATCGTGAACCTTCCGAATTTCCGTCCCAGATTCTCCAGAACTGATAATTCCGGCGAGGCAAAGCGTTCAATATCAATCCCATACGGAACCACCCGGCACTTATCTCTAAAAATGCTGAGCAAGGGAGACGTCTCAATGTAATTGGAACTGGAGCAGATAATCACATTCGCTTTTTTAAGCGTCATTTTTAGGAACGGTTCGTACAATTTAAACAAATGCCTTTGGCGAATAATATCCGAATGGTAACCGATCACGGTAAATCTCGATCTGCCTAAAAGCGTATTAAATAACTCGGCAGGTGGATAAGGGCTATGGACATGAGTGATGTCGGGACGATAACGTGTCAGGGCAAGTGGCAAACCAGGTGTCAATGGCGTAGAAGCAAAGGTTCCCCACCGAGACAATTGGCGGACGGTTAAGCCATTTGAAGTTTGGACCGCAGGCTTCATGTTATCGCCCGCCGCGAGAACCGTAACGTCGTGACCGGCCGCGAGCTGGCCTTGAACCAAGGTTCTAATATAGGTTTCCATCCCGCCCATCTCGTGAAAATAGTGTTTGCAAATATGCAGAATATTCATCAAGAAAAAATGAAGATCACACTCATCCTTTCACAGAAGGGCAGTGTTATGATCGATAAATACTTTCGGCAATTTCTGGAACCCGTTCTCTAAAGTCAAATTTCCGCGCGATCTTCGTAAGTTCATCGTTCTCGTAAGAAACGCTTGAGTATTCGATACAGGACTTCAAACTGTTGCTAAAATCGTTCATGTCAAAAATTAAATTTTTATCGATCGAGCTTATAAAATCCATTCCCCCTCCAGCTTGATTGCTCACGACTACCGGAAGCCCTACCGACATAGCTTCGAGAACTACTAATCCGAAACCCTCGAGATCCCGTGAAGGAAGCACATACACATCTGACAACTTCATTAACTCCGCAAGTTTCCTATCCTCCACAGACCGATACCACTTAACATTTTTTGCCTGTCCAATCACTTGGGAGAGTTGACCGTTCAATTCTCCTTGGCCGACAATAATCAATTCGTAAGACGGATCAAAATCCCGGATGAAATGCTCGGCCAACTCGACGACTCCTGTTCTTGCGGTTAATCTCCGACTTGTAAAAAGAACCTTTGCCTCTGGATTCAAGCCGTACTTCCGCCTCAGCTCAATCTTCGTCCCCTGAGCCAAACCTTTAAACTTTTCGAAATCAACGATCGGACCTACTACTTTGATGTTTATGTTCTTCGCCAAGGACGTGGCCTTATTCCTCATATAATTCGACAAGACGAATACAATCGCTGATCTTCCAAGCAATAAAGCCTGCAAGCGCTTCCTTAAAAAGGCTCCAAATCGGTTGCCTCCCATCGCAAGGTATTCTTCGTGCCACGGTCCCTGAAACGTAAAGGTGATTTTTCTTGGACGTGTGAATACCAGATAAAAAAGTCCGAGCACTGGATGATGTATATTGAGAACATCATCACGCCCAATATGATTTAACGTTGAGAAAAGGCTGTAAGGATTCAAGGAAACCTCGATCACTTTGTACTCCTTTCGCAAACGATCATAAAAATCATCGTCAATCCCCCTTGTTCCAAAGATACCGCTCTTTTTTCTCGTGATCACCAGAAAATCAATCCGATTCAGGTAAAACCCCTTCACAAGGTCATAGGCGTATCGGCTAGAGCCGCCAACATAATTGGGGTAGATGAAATCGGTCACCACAATGATTTTTCCCATTATCGACGCGGTCCCGCAACCAGGCAAATAAAGTGAATCCTAGTAACTTGAGTTCTGCACTTTTCCTACTCTCCTCTCCCCCCTTTTTCAGGGGGAGAGGATAAAGGTGAGGGGGTAGAATGACCGATTCTATCCACCCTCACCCCAACCCTCTCCCTCCTCCGCCAGAAGACGTGGCGGATCCGCCGCGCTGGGTGGCGGAAAAAAAGGAGGGAGAGGGAGAGAAAATTTGTAGAACTCAAGCTAGTAACCTCCAGCCGTCAAAGCTCCGAATCGCGCTCGGCTCTTGATTTGTCGCGAACAACTGCGAATCAGTTTGGCGTTCATCACCATAAGAACAATGGCTACAATGCCTTTCGTAACGATCAGCAGTTCTGAAAAAAGAAGCGCGATCACGGCGGTCACGATCGAAAAGATACAGAAAAAAACAAATACATCTTTCGTATGACTGTCGGCTGCTTTGCTCATCAGTTTCCAATTTAGGATCGCTAAACTCCCCATTGAGAAAATTAAAAGGGATAGTGGAACAATTCCGGTCTCATACAAATCTCTCAAGTATTGCGATTCAAGAATTCTGAACGAAATTTCGCCTCCGATCGACTTAGCCTCAATCCCTTGTCCAAAGAAGAAATTTAAGGCACTGCTAAGAGACGTGAACAAAATGCTCTCGTAAACGTAAAATCGGCTTTCAGCAGGTCCATCCATTCCTCCTCGAAATAAATAATCAAAGAGTTTGACACTGCGTTCTACGCCGACCACCTCGACTGGCTGGGCTGCCGCGTTATAGTACGCAAAGAACATGATCACGAGAAGACATACGGGCAACAGGTAAAATCCATTTTTCAACCTCAAAGCCAAATAAAAGAGGTTGCATAAAACCAATGCGGCAACGCCCATCCTCGATCCAGAAAGAAAGCAAAGGATTAAAAATGGAAATAAGTAAAGATACCGGTACCGGCCTCCAAAAACTAAAAAGTACAAATAGCACAATGCCACATAGTATCCAAAAAAAGAATTCCCGGACAAAGCGCTCTGTTCCTCCCAGTAATACTGGACGTTAATAAATAGGCCTGTGATTCTACTAAGACTGCCGGTTAGACGATAGGTAAATAGAACGTTCGCGAGCGCTAAGAAAAAGAGCAGAGGACCAATCTTGAGACGAGCAGAAATCACGCTTGTCAATGTGCCGAGATCAAGACGAGCTGCCACGAACACAACGCAGAGCAGCGCGAGATACTTTCCATAGATGGCAACATGTGCTGGAGTGATTGGATGGGCGGCTAGATGAAACGTCAATATCGCTTGTTTCAACAAGAAATACAAAATCAAAAAAAATAATGGGTAATAACCAGGTACCTTGGGTTTCGTGAACAGCAAAAAGAAAAAGATAGACAACAGAACGAAGTCGTCATATCGCAAGCCATACGGCCCTGCAAATTTTGGCGTTAAAAGGAGTGCGAGAGTCCAAACAATGAACCAAAACTCTTTCGACCAAATATTGGCCTTTTGTGGCACGAAATACGATGGATTCATGTTCGAAGTACGGCGTGGTTCTTCGGAACAAAAAAATAGTCTAACTTTTTCCTCCAACCGGCTGTCGTTTTGTCCACGCTGCTTAATTTTTCCTCTTCCAAATAAAATCCCTGATAATTTAACGCCTCTAGAAAACTAAATGTCCGATACAACTTGTCGTTATCCCAAAGCTCGCAAAGAACAATTGGCTGATCCCTTTCCAGAACGTTTTGACCCCCTGACAACACGTAAAATTCATGGTCTTCGACGTCACACTTAATGAAGGATATTTTATGGTGGTCATCCTTGAAATACTGATCAAGCGTCGTCGCTGGGACGCGTTCCGTCACGCTTTTTACCCCACGATCGTTCGAATTGACACAGCATAAGCCCTGCAAAAAAAGTCCATCTTCGTCATGAACCAAAATTTCCTTCTCTCCGATCGAATCACTCAGAACTAATCTTTCTGCCGTGATCATCCTCGTCAAGTCTCGTGGAAGGCCACGCAATAAAACACGATAATTGATCGACACTGGTTCAAAACTGTACACCTTTCCTGAAGGACCCACCAACTGAGCCATTCTGATCGTGTACAACCCTACATTCGCACCGATATCGATACACGTATCGCCGTACTGGATCAATTTGAACATGAACCGCAAATCTCTGAATCTATTTCTGTGATACGGAAAGTCCCTAACGAACGGCAACGAAGAAGCCAGAACAAGATACTTCTGTAACAAGATGGAATAGTTCTCCAGACCGAGTACAGAGTGTAAGAACTTTTTTACTCTTCGATGGGGCACCTTACGAACCATGAAAACTGGACTCCTCTGCTTTCGACTCAGAATCATACCCAAGGGGTTCCACCGTCTTGCCGTCTTTGCCGATCAACCCGTGAAACAATCCCAGCATCGCGAAACGCCATTGATCTCGATTCAAAGTCGCAAAAGAAGTCAGCAAGAAACGGATAAAATAGACCAACGCAAGCCTATGCCTTCTGATTCCGACCAGCAGCGTATTCCGAACATAATAGTACGCTCGCCACGGCGGCATCGCACGCATCCGATATTTTCTCCAACTCAAAAATTTCCCAACGATCCCTCGATCAGGATTTAATCCAATGCCTTCTAAGGTATCTCGCGAAGAAGGAATGAAAATTTCGGGGCCGGGAACGGTCATCACAGAAAAACCTTTCCGCCTGATCGAAAGACTAAAATCGGCATCAGGCCAGCCAAAGAAAAGAGCCGGATCTGGCCGAACGCCCGCATCGAGGACCTTTTTGGCACACAAAAGACCCGCCCAATTCACAAACGTGACTCGCCTCGGCTGAGGCGCGCGGGCAAAAAGTATCTTTTTCTCCCCATTCTCGAGATGCGTCGAGATAGGAGGAACAATCGCGCCGAGTTTGCTCTGATCAATCAGGCGAAACCATGAAACGAGTTCCTCCAACGCTGTCTCAGAAAAGTACATATCATCATCCAAGATCCACAAGTAATCCCAATCGTCATTCCTGTATTTTTCAATCACCAAAGCAAGGCCAGCGGGCTGAGCGATGTTGTCGCCCGGATCTACGTAAGCACAGCGGTCGTAAGAAGACACCAGGTTTTTCACCTCAGGCTGCGAACCATTATCGACGATCACTATTTTATAGGGCTTGAGCCTTTGTTGATTTAAGCACTCAAGCAACGTTCTCAAATAGTGAAGCCGCCTGTAGGTAATGATACACACTAAAACTTTTTCCGTAGTCATGCGATCTTAAGAAATTGGTCGGATGTCACTTATTCGGTAAAAGTATGGAAAATCGATGAGATAACGATCCATTCTGACGAAGACGGTCTTGCAACAGTTCGTTCTCGGTTCATTTGCTACGGCAATATCGGTTTAAGTACCCAGACGTTACTCAAGTGGAACTAAAGCCTTAAGTTCTGATCCTGGTATTAAATGAACGTTTCCGCTAAGCGCAGCTGGCCAAGCCAAAGGTAGGTCAACACAAACGGTAGGGATTCTGGAATTTGCTCCAATTCCTATCTTTTCCAAGACAAATACTGCAAAGCAAATCTCTTCGTCGACGCCAACGACCGTTTCGGCAGGCTTTCCCCAGTATCCGTAGCCGAGAATAGTCCTCGGTTTTAAACCAAGCAGCAAACGCGCAAACGGCGGCCACCCTAAAATCAGATAGGGTGTCATACTTTCTCCATCCCACGGTCCTACAAAAGCCAATTTCTGTCGGCATCTCAAATTAAAGTTTCGCCGCGCCGAAAGCCGCACGTCCATAAACAAGTAGCGATCGGCCAATCGCCAGAGTTGAGTAATCGCTTTCACGTAGTCGAGATCCCAATGTAACCAGCTCAATGCCTGCACAACACTGGCATAGCGATCTGGAAGTCCAGTTACCTCACTTACATTCGCACGAAAAAACAGTTCGTTAGGATGGAGGCGCCTTGCCGTCTCGATCAATGCTGAGGATATGTCAATTCCCGTATATTCAACGTTAGGATGATAAAAGCGCCAAATGTGTATGAAGCCACCCGCAGCACATCCCGTATCCAAAACCGAGGTAGCTTGACGCGCAAGCCAGGGTAAAAAACGCCGCTCTGAAGGATAAAGGTCCTCCGGGCGCGAGCGGTGCTGTGAATAGAAACGAACTAACTCAGGGTGCTCAGCCCATGACAACTCCGACATACCTTGCGGCCGTTCCTCAGGTGAAAATAGGGATTTTGCCAACGACTATGCTCACCCCACTGGTAGCTCTGAAACCCCGCGCAATGAGTAATATATTTTTTTTAAAACTCTTGCTGTCGCGGAACCTGCGAAAGTGAGGACCCAAAATAAGTAAATCTTCCAAGAACACGGCTTATGCAACATCGCTTTATGAAGCATAACCCTCGCTTGGCTGTTGCTTCCACCTTCCAACAAAAATTTAGCCGTCTCCAGATAGGTCGCACTCATCGCTCTGTGGTAAAAGGGACGATAAACATCCGGTGCAAAAGCAACGGCCCGTTCAATCACCGCTACGCGTCTTTTGCACCATCCTATCGGCGCCCTACCACCACTGCCAACCATATTGCCGCGATGCAAACGGTATCTCGCCAAAGGTTCTCTCACTACCGCCAGCGGATAACGTGCCGCGATCCGTAACCACATTTCCCAGTCCTCGCTGCCCTGAAGGAGCCTGTCCTCATCGAAATACCCTACTTTTTCAAATACCGCTCGTTTGACGACGGGCGAAGCAGCAGGAACAAAATTATTAACGAGTAGCCGTCCTCCGACGTCGTGACCTTCGTAAAGTCTCAACAATTGGCTGGAACGATAGAGCAACCGTCCACTCTCATCATCAAAATATTCAGCATCACAATAAACGAACGGTGCAGCAGGGTTCCGAGCAAGATAAGACATTTGGCGTTCAAGTTTGGTTGGCGTCCATAGATCATCGGAATCTAAAAAGGCAATGTACTCCCCCCTTGCAGCACGGATTCCCGTGCTGCGAGCAGCACCTTGTCCCCCATTCTCCCGGTAAAGGTACCGCACGCACCCCCCATAAGAATGAACGATGCGAGACGTGTCATCCGAGGATCCGTCATCAACCACGATCACTTCAAATTCACGATAGGTTTGTTTCAAAACACTCTCAATCGTTTCACGTACTAAGTGAGCGCGATTATACGTAGGAATAATGACGCTTACTTTTGACATGATCGACCTGATCTATGCGGTATCGTCTCAACAAGTTTTCCCATTTGGGCATCTTTCGGTCCAAATCCCAATATCGTCTCGTAAACAGCTTCTTTTCATCCGTGTTGTTCACAGCCTTGCCACTTATGATTCCTTCAATGGTCACCCGGAGCTCTTCGATGCACGTTACCTTGTGACAATACTCTTCGTAACCGACCAAGGGGTTCATGCATACAGAATCTGGAAAGACCGGAACGATCACTTCGCATCCGAATGCTAATGCTTCGATTGCAACCGAACTGGAGGGAACCAAGACGATCCAAACGTCTCTGAGGCAATTTACCTCATCATTGTCGCAAATCTTATAACCCGTCTTGCGCACGTCAATACCGCTTTCCAGGAAGACCGGTTCAAACGGCATCGAGGGATGCCCCTTGAACCAGATCTCGAATTGCTCCGATTTCGGAAAAGCTCCATAGACAAGCGCAACCAAAGCACCTGCCTCAGCCCTGTCAATGGAACCCGCAACCAATAAAATGGGTCCATTTGCGCGAGTAGGAAGCTCGCACGACAGCGGTTCATCTAAATACAAATGACGCACCGCCTCAACCGGGGTAAGGTTTGGATAGCCCGACTCGGACAGACGTGCACACGTAAGTTCACCGTTACATGCAAGCACGTCAGGCAGAGGCACATCTTGGGTTTCCCGACGCACCGTCGTTTCGCTTGGAGCATAAAAGTAAGGAAAATAGTTCCGTGAGACACTGCTGTGTTGGAAACCTATGGTCCGGATCTCGGGTTTTTCTTTTTTTTTGGCTGCATTTAACGCTTTCTCCCAAGCATGCATCTCTGCAAAGTAAAGACAGTCGGTAATACGCGGGACCCCGCGAAACGCTCCTCTAAAGGAAAAGTAATTGAGGATTCCGTCCAAACCAGAATAAATCCGAAAAGATTCGTTCCATAACGACTTGATCACCGGCTCCGCTGCAGCTCCAATAGGTTCGGAAAGTAAACAGGACCGATCCAAATGCCCATAAAGATAGGTGCTCAAAAACACCTGCTGAAGCCACAGAGCGAGACTCCTCACCGCGTCTTTGAACGTCAAGAACTCCTCCAACACGAAAAGTTTTTCTCCGTTCCTCGCAAAATGTTTTGCGAGAGAAAGCATTCCATAAAAGTCGGAACCAGGAGGTCGCAAACATCGAAACAACCACACAATTGGAATATGCAATTCTTTCAATTTTTCTTGAAGCGCCGACGCATACTCATTTCGGTAGACACCTTGTCGAGCAGTTGTTCCGTCGGAGCCTCGGAAATAACTGACAAAAAATAGCGCATCGGAATGCGGCAGGCGGTCGGTACGCGAACCTAAAAGTCTCCGAGCCATAAATCCCCGCCATAAAAATTGAAACCAGTAAACCATACCTAGGCACAAATCTCCCAGCAGTCCGAAACTTTCCAAAATGGATCTGACCCTCCGCTTAAAATTTCGGGGTGGAACCGCGGGAATGAATTTGATCTCGATCTTAAGCGCCGCGCCTAAATTCCAAATGGATCGGCGCAAATCCTGGTCCAAAACGCCTACCATACACAGGTGGTAACCACCCTGCGCCATCACCTCTTGCAATGCATGAAGCTGCGCAACTTTTAAAAAAGCAGCGGTCTTGAAGTTATTCTTTTCGGAAAGCAATCCAAACCACCAGGTACTAACGCGCTCTCCAGGTAACTCAAACCACTCTTTGACGGTCTTGCCTTGAACCTTCGTCCCGCCTACCTTTGCCGTCCAACTGCATAAGCCTTCCCGCAAACGGGTGACATGTTCATCGATTAATTTGGCGGAATTCAGACAGCCGACGGATCCAACATTTCGTTCTGTTAATTCACGTTTCATCCGTTCGACGAGTGACGCATCGGACGTAAGAGAAAAAATATCTACAACGCTCCCGTGATTCCTCATGTCTATTTTCTTTAGACCTCTTAATTGAACGCAACGATCAAAAACAGCCAGAATCTTCATGGACGGTATGTATTAGCCATTAGAACGCTTCTCGAGATCATCGATACACCAAGGAAAATGAAGCGGCACACACCCACTAAGACATGCTGCTAAAAGCGATCGGCCAGAGGACGAGAGAGCTTAAAGTTTCCTTGGTCAATAATCTCTCTACATGATTCTACACGTGCTCAGACACCAAAACGTGAATGTCATATCCATGTCTCATTCAGCGACTTCATTAGTCCTGATAAACTGTTTGATGTCAGGGGGTTCAGCAAGATGCAGGCGTTCATGTAGATCGCTCAGGCAATCCAAAAGTCCTTGTCCCAAATCCACATAATCCGTGGAGATCAATTTATGACCGAGTTTCGGTTGAAACGCATAGGGGGTCACATCGTAGTGGCCATCCTCCTTTTTATTGCCAAAATGAAGTTCCACTCCGCCAGGAATCATCTCCGCGATCATCCTCATCAAGCTTTTAACCGGCAATCGCTCCTGGCCGGTTAGAATCAAGTGGCGATTTGCATAACTGTCTTCCAAGATTTCAACGCTCAGACGCGCGGCATCCGTCACGTGGATATACTCGCGAACCGCGTCCGCGCTCCCTTCATAGGTAATCGATTTCTGTTCCAAGGCTTGCTTTAAAAGTCGGTAAATGCCATTGCGCTCATTGGATCTTCGTCCGTAAAGAGAAGCGTAGCGCAAAATCGTGTAATCCAAACCATACCGTTCGTGGTACGCTTCCACAAATCGCTCCGACGCCTGTTTTCCGACTCGGTAGAAGGACCCCGCTTCAGAGTAAACATAAACGCTGCTCGCATAGATGAAGCGTTTCGCACCCGACTGCCGTGCTGCTTCTAGGGCGTGGACATTTCCCAAAATATTGAGTCTGACCGTCTCTAACGGCCTGTCCTTGGCTTCCTCGATACTTGAGATCCCAACGAAATTGTAGACATACTGACAATTTTCAGCCGCCCGAACCACATCCTGCAAATCCATTAAATCGCCCACAATCATATCTTGATCATCTCTCAGATAAGGAGACGGTTTCAGATCAAAGATTTTTACTCGAAATCCCGCTTCCGATAACGCATCGGCCACATGACTCCCGAGGAACCCACTCCCCCCACAAACGATCGCACACGTTTTAGTCATTTCACAACGCCCTTTCTGTAAGCAACCCTAATTAAAAGAAAGCCTAGGATGCTGCGGTTACTTTCACCCGTGGAGCCATCAGTCCTTTGACCAAATTCTCTGCTGCTTCGCGTTCCATTTGTTTTCTCGTTTCCAGGGCGTATGAACCCATATGAGGTGTTAAAACAACCTGAGACAACGACATAAGCGGGCCGGAGTAAGGTTCTGTGGCGAAGGTATCCAGTCCGGCGCCGGCCAAATGGCCGGATACCAACACCTCGTAGAGCGCTTCTTCATCGACGACTTTTCCCCTGGACGTATTGATGAGAATCGACCCCCCTTTCATCTTCTCGAGCACTTGTCTCGTGATCAGGCGGTGGGTTGATGAATCATACGGCACGTGCAACGTGAGCACGTCAGAATTCGAAATGATTTCTTCAAAAGAACAGTACTCAATCTCACCTTCAGTATCAACTGGTTGCTTGTCGGTCACGAGCACCTTTGCCCCAAAAGCACGCAGCAACTCAGCCACACGTTTTCCGATACGCCCATATCCAATCACGCCGACGTTCCGGTGAGAAAGGAGTCGACCCATCAGCGGTTTCCACCGACCGGACTTCAGATCTCGATCTGCCTCGGTCACGCGGCGCAGCACAGACAAAATGAGCGCAAGGGTTAATTCGGCTACTGCTTGGACCGGTGCTTCGGGGGTCGTGTACGTTTGAATTTGATACTCCTCGATTGCGTTCAAATCAATATTGTCCAGCCCTGTTCCTAAGCGGGAGATCACTTTCAAGCATTTGGATGCGGCGAGGACGCGACGGGTTAGAGGTTCCAAATCTGCGATCATGCCCACCACACCATCTTGCACAAGTGCTAACACTTCATCTTCGCTAAGAACGCGGCTGTATGGATTCATCAGAATTTCGAAGCCGCTTTTTTTTAGCGACATAAGCGCTGCATTGTTCTCGAGATCAAACGACGCGGATGAAACCAAAATCTTAGCCATCTCTAATCACGCCGAAATATAAAGTTGTAAATGTATCGATACTCCGAAGAGTCGAATTCAGGAGCGCGAAATCTGCTCACCACTTGAAAGCGATAACCCGACATGATATCCACCACCTCCATATCCTCATCCAATTTTGTGTTCAGTTCAATCAACACACTCTTTAAAGACGCGGCAGCCAATGTTCGAGACATGCCTGATACGATCAACCTTTCTAACCCATCCACGTCAATCTTAATATGTGTCGGAGATGGAAGACGGTACTCTTCAATAAATAAATCGAGTGGGTATGACAGGACGGCTTGTTTAAAAACCGGCTCGAACGTTTTTTTGTTGTAATCCACGTTCTCCCCAAAATTATTCAGCGCAGGCCCCTGCTGTCAGCTGTCGGATATTCAAATATCCGGTATCTTTTACATCACTGATCGCTACGTTGTAGGCAATGACACGATCTTGGATCTTATTGAGATAAATGTTCCGATTCAACACGGCGTAGTTTTGGGATTCCGGTTCGAACGCGAACACCTTCAATCCTCTCACAGCGGCATATACGGAGTAGATGCCAACATTCGCACCAATGTCATACAGAACGTCGTCCTTTGCAAAAGAGTCGATCCAGCTAATCGTATCTGGTTCCTTGGTTAAAAGGGTTCTTGCCCGCCAGAACGTTAGATCGTTGGGGCAAAAAAACCGGACGGACCCGCCGTCTACGGGAATGGTGAAGACTGGATTTGCACTTTGAAGAAACCTTACATTGGCCGCATTCGCCTTACGAAACATCCACGTCAAAGGAGCAATCGCCATATCGAATAACTTTTGCTTCATAACTGAACAAAATCAGTTCACGAACGCGGCTTCTTCCGAATGACCGTGACCTTCTCCCATCGTATCAATCCTAGACGACCACACACCGTTTGCACGGCAATTTGGCGCTGCGTTTCTTATTCAAGTGAATGGCGCGTAAATTGCGATAGGCCTCGGAAGTCCACAGATTACTCAGGGAACAGTCTTGCACCCGCCCGACCGATAGCGTGGATTTGTAATCGACATCACATGGATTGACGGTTCCGTCCCACCAGATAAACATCCTGCGCCACAAATCAGAACAAGGTGTCAGGATTTCACTCACCGGCCGCTCGTAAACGTTTTCCCAAGGATTATACGTAACAAATGCGATTTGATCGACCAAATCGCTCCAAACACGGCTCATCGCGTTGAGATCCTGCCCATCATGAAATTTCACTCCCGCAACTCGCGTAATGATTTGTGAACTCGGATACTCTTGCTTGCGGATCCGTTGAAAACGCTCTACATTAGAAAGCACCCGATTCAATTCACCTCCAACCCTGAGCCGGCTGTAGAAAGGCTCTGTTGCCTCATCTGCTGAAAAGACGACGGTTTTCACCCCACTCTGTAAGATGGCATGACATTTTCGATCGTCTAAGAGTGATGCGTTCGTATTCAACTTGAGGTTCAAAAACTTGCCGCGTGTGTACGCCAGCATCGCCTCGATCTCGCGACAGAGCAACGGTTCGCCCCGAGATGACAGCGAGAGAAACTCCACCCGTTTTTCGGATTCATCAATAATACGCTTAAATAGATTCAAGCTCATATGACCCATAAATCCATTTGATTTTTTCGTAAAGTATCGATCCGTCTGAAAGCAAAAAACGCAACGATAATTGCAGACCGACGTTGGTTCAATCTGTAAATAGGGCGGGAAACCGTCCAGTTCATACCGCTGAGGGTAAATCTCGTAACGATACCGATGCACCAAGTACCTCGGAAGCACGCGATCATCGGGATAGGAGTTAATCTCAGCTGCAACCTGCGTGCTCAGAGCAAAACGTGGCTCGCCATGAGGCGGACCGTCCTCAAATAAATCAGTAAAGACATGATCAAGAATCATGCGTTCCTTTGTAGACAATGGTTGCATCAAGTCGTGTCGTGCACGGAGCCCTTCTACTCGCCGGCGGGCCTGCATTGCCGCATCGGGATTCTTATCAAGGATCCCAACAAAACTATTATGCTTTCGGTAGACTGCTTGTGCGTGGCTCATCGCAGTTCACATCAACAGGAGCTTCCCTACCTTGTTTGCGCAACCAGTATTCAACACCCGCTATCTGCCACTCGTAATCCACGTCGCAGCCTCCCCAAGAATGGATCGGAGCGATGCGACGACCCATCCACTTTTGCGGGAGTAAACCACTCGCTATATCTTCCAAGCAACGCGGACGGACGACTGAAACACCCATATCAGCAAAGTAAACATCGCCTTGCGAATCGCGATGAGAACTCAGGGTCTTTGACTCAGCAAACGCTCCGAATGGAAAAAAAGGATGTAAGCAACCATCCTCTGCCAAGCGGCGCGCTCTCAAAGGACTCCACATGTTGTATCGAGATACCGTAACAGCCGAATCGAGGGTTGGATCCGCCCGCAACTTCTCAATTCCTTCGTCAATTAATCTTCCTGTAACCGTCGCCGCGTTTGCCAAGAGCAATACCATGAGCTCGACCGTTTCACCGTTTTCAGAAAGCCGATGACGAATCACGCGGTAGCCGTGAACGAACGCGTCTTCACCCAATGCTTCTGGCGTGCACAGCTCTGGCGGCCGCACGATAATCTCCGCACCATAACGACGACCGGCTGCCATGATCGCCTCAGAGTCTGTGGAAACATAAATGTAGCTGACATATTTACTTGCTTGGGCCGCTAAAAGTGGATAGGCCATGAGCGGACGTCCTAGAACAATAGAGAGATTTTTTTCAGGAAAACCTTTGCTTCCACCACGCCCTAACATTAAAGCAGCGACAGCCATGTTATCCCCCCCCCTCCGTTCCCTCTTACACGCCCCAGCTTAGGTCTTTCTCGTACCCCAGCTGGATGAGAAAGTCTCCGCACAGCTCCTTGAACCGTCGGACCTGTTCATCCGTAAAGTGATGACGCCAGTCGCCGACAATGCCTTTGCGAGCTGTTCCTTTTCGCCCACGAAGGTTAGCGGACAAATCATATTTCGTTTTTGAAGCAACATGATCCACCATACTTGCAATTTTTTTTGGATCGAGGCGAATTTGATAAAAATCGAGAACTCGAGTCAGAACAGCATTCGGCTCACGGTTTAAATCCTCATAACGTACCTCATGAAACTGATCGGGACGCTCGGTCAATATGGGTAACCACCCTTGGATCCATGATCTATACCCTTCCAACTTGGTTTCGATGCAGTGCCATAATCCTTCTTCTTTTGGGATTTCGTTGTAGTAGCGATGATGCCGATGGCCCGGTTGATGGAGAATGTAAAAATAGTTTGAAACACACTGGTCCCGCAAGTCCCGATACATCACAAGAGTCGGCAAATTATATTTTTCAATGACGGACAGATTTGCCACGTTAAACTTTGTGTGCGACTTCAGTACCGAGTACAAATGCCACGGCAAGCGACTCAAGATACCATCGCAGATGTCGTGCTTCAAAACACAGTCATGAGGATCATGTGCGGAACGCAATTGATATCCCGGCACCGATGCGAGAAGTTGAGCGATCCAATTCGTTCCCGATTTCGGCAAACCGGCAATAAAAAGAACGTGATGGGGCCACCGATAAGGTTCGCGAGCAAACCATCGCCCCAAGCCCTTGCTCTTCCCGTCGCGCCCACTACGGAAAAAGTGTTCGATCACTGGATCGATAACGGATTTGACTTGAGAAATCATAGCCATTATGTGTTCATTAATTCTTCGAGTATATCCGCGAAGGCCGCCATTAACTCAGGTGGCCCTAGCGTAACTCGAATACAATCTACCAAGCAAGGATGATCAGGAGCCGTTTTAACTAAGTACCGGTGATCACGCAGCCTCTCTACCAACTCAACTGGGGCACACCGGTGTCCTACCCGTAGGAAGATAAAATTCGTATGGGTCGGTAAGGCAACCAGTCCAAGCTGCGCCGCTCGCGCCGCCAACAACTGCTTACCTTCTTCCACTTGTGCTACGTAATCGTCGACAACTTCTGGATGAGATAATATTTGTTCCGCACAAAGGATCGCCATGCTATTCACATCATAAATCGAACGGACTTTGTAGAGGTTTTGCACCACCTCCTCGTGACCTGCGACGAAACCGATGCGAAGGCCAGCCAGCCCTGCCGCCTTCGAAAAACTTCGAATGACGACGAGATTCACTTTTTCCCGGATCCACGGAAGCACAGTCATATGTGAAAAAGGATAGTAAGCTTCATCAACAGCCACCAGCGCACCTATCTCGTGCGCTCGATCTATGACTTGCTTAAGAATTTGCTCATCCAATAACGTCGCCGTAGGTTGGTTCGGATTAGCCAGCATCACGAGGCGTACGCCGGTGCTGATACGGCTTAAAAGGAAGTCCGTGTCCACTCGGAGCTCCCGATCGAAAGAGATCCGAATCGCCTCACCCCCAAACATTTGAGCGTAGACGGAATACATCGCGTAAGTTGGATCTAGAATAACAATCCGATCGCCCCGGCGTACATAGACCTGATAAACGGCTTTAACGGCAGCGTCGGAACCTGGGGTTAAGAGCAGTTGTTCCTCCCGAAGCTCGAACTCGCGACAAAGCCGACGATGCAACTCATCCTGAACGGGATACTTTGTCAGTAAAGCGCTGCCCACAGACTGGCGTATTCGCTCCACAAACCAATCTGGAAATGGTGCAAGACGTTCATTGTGGTCTAAGCCAATAAACGTCTTTGTTTCGCTTCCTGGCTCACGCACGCGCACGAGAGCGGCCAACGATGGTACTGGATCAGGCAAGAAATGAGCACGGCTGGGGTTTTCTGTATCAGGATATCTCATTGGTTCCACGAATTAGACTCACGGAAGGAGAAAGACAGATTTACTGTGATCACACAATTTCTCACAAGATGGTTTGCTAAGCGCACAATGGTTTCACTCGACACAATCTGGGTGCAAGCCGCACATATTGAGCACCATACTCTTCTGCATATCGGTGGGTTGCTTGCCGGACCACATCATCACGACTTAAGCCCTGGTTAAATCCTTCAAGGAGCCAAGCCATATATTGACCAATGCGCTGGGCTGCTTTGCCGTCTCGGAAAGGGTCAATTCCATCCAGGACTTGAGTGTGGTGACCCAGTTTGGGTTCATCGGCTGGACTCCGAATCCAGCGCCGGATGGTTTCCATGGCTTGATCGAGGTCATTAAAGACAAACTTCTCATAATCCACTTCGTAGAACCAGTGGCCGGGCTGACGTGTCACATCCACATGAACCCCAGGTACTCCTGCCAACACGGCTTCAATCACTGCAGAACTGATGGGGCAACCCACTGCGAGATCCGAAGCAAGGGCAGCATCAGCAGGACTAATGGGAGGCTCACTGTAGGAGTGGCGGACGAGTAACTTACACCTGCCCGTTGCCAACGCTTGCTTGAGCAACTCCTCAGGGATGGCTGCTTTGGCTTCTTCCCAAATATTCTTAGGTTTTAGTACCAAACCGAACTCACGATTTTTAGTCACCTCTGTCAATAGGGCTTGGTAAATACCTTCCATATCCTCTCTAGTCGCAGGACAATTGACCTTACCGAAGCCCGTGTCAAAAAAACTGATGATTCTTTGGGCCCCTGCCTCCTGGAGTTCATGCCGCAATACAAGAGCCTTTTGCCGGGCGCTTTCAAACAGATAATCAAACAGATAACCGCAAGCAATGAACGTCGTGATGCCGGAGACGTCAAAATCTTGACAACCACGAGCCGTGTAGGAACCCCAAACGAACCATACGTCATACGGCGACGACCTTGAAGCGCATCTCGCAATCGGAGGAGGTGTGTCGATCGAAAACAGAACTTGGAGATTCAGTCCACCTTGCCACTCGAGCGCAAGTGATTGGTCCATATGTTGGGATCCAATACAATCACTGTAATTACTGTGAAGACGAACCTCATGATCGGAAAAGAGACTACTGTACCAAAATGCGGATTTTCCGAGAGAGGTAGATGCCACCTGCCAACACCATTGCACCATGCGAGATCTTGCAGGTTTTGCCAGTAACCAAACCGGCGCGACAAGCAACATGAGGAATGCCCGCCACCACTGACAACGAACCCCGTAGGGACCGAACTTCTCGGCAGGAGGCCTGTCTCTCGGTAAATCCAACACATAAGATTCCCAACCGTGAGATTTAACAGCCGCGAGTGCCGTACTCGAAGGCGGCATCTGTGACCGCCCAAAATAAACTAAAATCTGATCATTCGGAATGCCGGATTTCGGCAACCAGAAAAGGTCGGAACGACTTCTCTCAAAGTCCAGTCCTAAATGTGCTTCGACCGCAACGCTCCTCTTATGATTGGATCGTTTGCCGTTCGCGCACTCTTTCGCTTGTTCCTTTGTTGAAGTTCGCTTTCGCTTTGGCGCCCTGAACGTTTTCACCATTCCTCTGACCTTATCACGCGCCAACACAACGGACCCGGTTAAAATGGTCCGCCACGGATTGAGAAGCAACTCGGAAAAGGAAGGCTCAGAATAATCCACATCCTCATAAATCGTCTTCAAGTAATGGGCGACGCTCGTCCCGAAAGAATTTGATGAGAGAAACACGATAGGCCTCGTTTTCCCGTTGTGCCCCGTTTCACACAGATATCGCGCATAAAGGCACAGCAAAACCCAAGGTTCGACCGTGCGGTGGAAATTGCGAAGATACAAGACTTCTGCTAAACGAGAACTGTAGATCCAGCCGATCCATCGGGACCAAATACTTTCTTTAAGCGTCGTGTGACGGAAAAGCATCGTTAGATCCCATACGTGCTTCCACAGCGCATGGTCGAACTTGATCCCCTGAGGCAGCCAGATCGAAGAAACATCAGGATCAAGCTGAAAAACCCGAATCGGATACCTGGCGTCATCCCGCTGCCTATTATTCCCATCTCGTTTGAGGTAATAGACGTCCAAAGTGCGGTTCGGCCACAAACGCAACAGTTTTCTAGCTAGCGCCTCTGACCATACGTCCGTCCACACGCAAAGACGGCGATTCTCCTCCATTGCCAAATTGCTACCTGGCACTACAAATTGGAAACCTTATATTTCAATTGCCGTGCGCCGTTCACCTTTTGCCAAAGATGCGGCGGGCGGTACTGATCGACGATTTCCCACATCTTCTCTTCCGTCATGTCAAGATAAGCCAGAGACTCACGCAAATACTTTTTAGGAAACTCGCCGTCGTAACGGTGCACGAGTTGTACTGCCTCGGAGCGAGTCAGATGCCCGTCGCGTACTTCATGAGCTGCATCCGAAGTCGCGCGACCGATGCCAAATTTAATAAAACCCATGTAATAATGAAAACCATCCAGACAATCATCTAGACTTGCATACTTGGAGTACGTGCCTTCCGACCGTCCATCCGGATTGGCTTGAAAACCATTGTGTTCCGCCGCATAGTAGTAACATTCCTGCGGAATCCATTTGTGATAGTATCCGAAAAAATGCCACTGAATATCCCGCTCCCGTAGAACTTCCGCGGACGGCGGCTTGTAAAACGTCAAGTCGGACTCATCATAATCGCTTTTGCTCAGCAAGCCTGTTTCGAGACCCCATTCAATGAGATCCTCCACAGTCGTACCCTTGTAATATTGATCGGCCCACTTTTCGACCGGCATTCCCACGAGACCCAAGGTACCAGGATCGCCGCCATACTCACCCTCGGAGTTCTCTCCAAAAAAGACGAGCTTGATGTCAAACTGAAGCGCAATGTGAAAAGGATACGAGGTCTGCCCGTAAATAAACGGCACGAAAACGTCACCTACCGCTTCAAATGCCACCCGAGCTAATTTGCGATGTAAATGACCGTTTGCCACACCCATGATGTTTGTGAAACCCGATTTCACAAAATTCTGGTAATTCCGCCATCCGATCTGTGTATAAATAAAGGGAGCCCATGTCACTGTGAGTGGATGCATGCCATACTGGTGCTTCAGCTTGTGTGCCACTGTACCACTGTCTTTGCCACCACTCGCAGGAACGACGACGTCGTAACGACCGTCCAGACGCCGGTATCTGTCGCACAAATCCCTCAATTCGCGCTCCCGCTCCTTCCAATCGATGACATATTCCTTTTGGTAGGCATATTGGCAAGCGCTGCACACTCCATTCCCGTCAAATTGAATACGCGGCCGTTGGTTGGAGACAACACACTTCTTACAAAAAATAACTTCTTTGGGTTGCCGCTCTAACTGTCTGTCAATTGAACTGCGGACTTTGCCGAGAACTTGCATGGCCTACCCTCTGAGTCAATTCTCCAAATTCACCCCGCTCCACAGCTTTGCTCCGCCCCACCGTGGGGCGGGGTGAATACCTGTGTCGATGGATTCCTTTTGCACACAACCTCGGTGCGAGGCGCACATGTTGAGCACCATACTCTTCTGCATATCGGTGGGTCGCTTGTCGGACCACACCATCCCGGCTTAAGCCCTCCTTGAATCCTTCAAGGAGCCAAGCCATATATTGGCCAATGCGCTGGGCCGCTTTGCCGTCTCGGAAGGGGTCGATTCCATCCAAGACCTGAGAATGGTCACCTAGTTTGGGTTCATCGGCTGGATTGCGGATCCAGCGTCGGATGGTCTCCATGGCTTGATCGAGGTCATTAAAGACAAACTTCTCGGAATCCACTTCGTAGAACCAGTGGCCGGGTTCCTTAGCGAGGTCCATATGAACCCCAGGTACTCCTGCCAACACGGCTTCAATCACTGCAGAACTGATGGGGCAACCCACTGCGAGATCCGAAGCAAGGGCAGCATCAGCAGGACTAATGGGAGGCTCACTGTAGGAGTGGCGGATGAGTAACTTACACCGCCCGGTTGCTAAAGCTTGCTGAAGCAACTCCTCAGGGATGGCTGCTTTGGCTTCTTCCCAAATATTCTTAGGTTTTAGTACCAAACCGAACTCACGATTTTTAGTCACCTCTGTCAATAGGGCTTGGTAAATATGCTGAGCTTCTCCTTGCGGCGACTGCGTCATTTTGTTAAATGCGGTATCGAAAAAACTAATGATCCTCCGCGCACCTCGTGCTTCGAGTTCACGGCGGACACCGCCTGCCCGACGCCCGGCGCCTTTAAACAGGTAGTCAAAAGGAAAGCCACACGTAATCAAGGTTGTGATCCCTGCCAAATCGCATGTGGAAACAATACCAGCGATATAGGCACCCCATGCAAAAAAGACGTCAAAAGGAGTTGCATACGCCCCTTTCATCTTGCTCGGACCGTAGTCAAAGGAAAAAGTCGTGTGAAGATTGATACCTCCCCCCCACTCCAGCGCAATCGTTTGGACTGCATGGTGAAGACAGGCTTGGTCACTGTGGTTGCTGTGAACCCGAACACGATAACCTGTGAAAATGTGGTGCCAAAAAGTTACCCGAACCAATGAAGCCAAAGTACGCGTCCAACACCACCGGAAGGTACGGCGTCTGAGGGGATGCTCCAGTACCCAAAGGGGATACGCTAAAACCATGAGGAGCATTCTCCATCCTACCACCTTCAATGCGTACAAGCTCATCCGGACTGCATCCGTCCTCGATTCAAGCTGACGACTCAAGACAAACGGCTGCCAGCCACGCTTCCGGATGGTCTCCAGCGCTTTTTCAGAAGGGGGACGATCTGAGCGGTCGAAATAAACCATCACTTGATCATCAGTAATCCCTGATCGCGGCAACCAGAACAGGTCGGAATGCGCTTCCTCTGGATCGTGGAGTCCCCAACAAACTTCAACAGCGACAGGCCGATCGTTGGCAGATACCGTTTCCTCCTTAACAGCTTTCAGATGTTTTGATCGTAAACGCTTCCATCGTCGTTGAAAGCGTTTGATGAGATCAACACTGGCTATTCGGAACGCTTTTGCATCAGAGCTTCTACGGCCGACGACGATCGAAGCGTAAACATCTCGAAGGCAATCCACGATCCAGTCGTCAAAGGGGTTAAGCGCGAGAAAAACGATTGTCGATTTTTCATTGCAAGACGCTTCTGTGGACAAGTGACGCGCATACAAACAGAGAAAAATCCATGGACTCACCCTTTTGTAAAACTCCCGAAGATAAAATACCTGAGCGCTCCGACTGCTTGAGGCCCGACCGATGAAGCGGATCCAAAAACTTTTCCCGATCACGTCACGAGAAAAATGCGTCGTGAGCTTCCAGCCCTGCTGCAAAAAGGCGTAACGAAATTTAATTCCACCATCGACGAGCACTTCTGAAACATCGGGATCTAAAAGGGTCGCTTGCATCAACGGATCATGAGCAGATGAGGACCATTTTCCTTCTTGTTTCCTTAGATAGCGAATATTTAGTTGATGCCGCGGCCAACGTTCCTTAAGCTCTTCAGCAACCGGATCCGAATACAAATCGGTCAAAATCGTTAATGGACCGTCAGCCACAATTAAACGACCTTCCATTCGTTCTCAGCGATCTCTCGGAGACGTTGAATCACACGATCTTGATCTGTTGCACTCAGACCTACTGAGCTAGGCAAACTGAGTGCCGAGTTAAAAATTCGTTCGGCGACATCACAGGAGCATGCATATGCACCGCGATGGGCAGGAGACAAGTGAAGCGGCTGCCAAAGCAACCGTGCTTGAATGCCAGAGCTTAACAAACATTTCGCAATTCTACGGCTATGGTCTTCGCCTTCTATGCCATCCATAAGAACCGTGTACAGCCAATAAATGCTAAATGCCCACGGTGCTTCTTGTGGTACAATCATGTTAGAAATGCGTTCAAACGCCCGCCGATAAGCAGTAGCAATCTGTCGCTTCGCCACAATGTATTCATCAAGCCGTTCTAATTGAGCACATCCAATTGCGGCTTGAAGGTTCGTCAACCGATAGTTGTAACCAATCTCCTGATGAATACGCGACAGCGCATCATCCTCAGCTTGAACGGTTAAATACTTTGCCCGCCGAGCCCACGCTTCATTCCCCGTTAGAACCATCCCGCCACCTCCGGCAGTCACGATTTTATTTCCGTTAAAACTCAAGCAACTGATATCGCCCAGTTGACCTACCTTACGCCCTTTGTATCGGGCACCTAGACTCTCTGCAACATCCTCGATGACAACCAAGTTGTATTTGCGCGCACACGCGAGGATCGGATCCAAGTCACACGGATGACCTAAAATGTGCACGGGCAAGATCGCCTTGATTCGCCGTCCTGTATGTTGATTGTAAAGCGCTCCATTCCGCCACCGACAGCCTTCTGCCAGGAACTCCTTCACTTTCTCAGGATCCATTTGCCAGTAGTCGGGCTCTGCATCAACGAAAACTGGCCACGCGCCGACGTAGCGGATCGCATTGGCAGGAGCGATAAACGATAATGTGGATACAAGCACTTCATCGTCAGGTTGCACGCCGGCGACCAATAACGCAACATGCAGTGCGGCGGTGCCATTCATCGTAGCAACAGCGTATTTCGTCCCCACATAGTTTCCAACCATCCGCTCGAAACGGTCAACAAAAGGACCAACGGAGGAAACCCAGTTCGTGTCCAAACATTCTTTCACGTACGTCCATTCGTTACCCCGAATCTCAGGCACACAAAGAGGAATCACGTGTTCCTCGACTTGTTTACTCAGCTCAGATCGTGTAAGCATGGAGCCGATATTCTTCAAGATGACTTTTTATCCAATCAATCGTGAGATGCAACCCCTTTTCGAGCGAGTCAGAGGACGGTTGCCAACCTAAGATCTGTCGAGCTAATGTGTTATCAGCTTGTAAGCGTTCGACTTCACTTTCTTTAGGACGTACGCGTTGAACATCCGATTCGATCCTAATGTTTCTACCAACAAATCCAGCGATCAATTGGACCAATTCGCTGATCTTGACTTCCTTCCCGGAACCTAGATTGATCGTTTTTCCAATTGCTTCAGGTGACTCCGCTGCCTTGAGAAATCCGCGGGCGATGTCGTCCACATAATTCAGGTCCCGAGTGGGGTAGAGGTTCCCTAATCGCACGGCGCCGTTGGTCAAACACTGAGCGATGATGGTCGGAACGATTGCGCGAAGGGACTGACGTGGGCCAAAAGTGTTAAAGGGCCGCACGATCACAACCGGAATGCGGTACGAATAGTAAAATGCTTCCGCCAATTTATCAGCGCCAATTTTACTTGCAGAATAGGGAGACTGCCCCTGCAAAGGGTGATTTTCGTCCATAGGCACGTAGCGTGCAGTGCCGTAGACCTCGCTTGTAGAAGTATGGATCAGCCGTTCGACACCTAATTCATGTGCCGCCTGTAGAACGTGAAGTGTGCCGTGAATATTCGTGCGCACATAGGCTGATGGAACCTCATAAGAATAAGGTATGGCAATCAGTGCGGCAAGGTGGAAAACAATCTCCACGCCATGCATCGCCTTACGCACACTATCCCAATCGCATACATCACCCGAAACAATTTCAATGTCCCCACGTACGGGCGACAGATCCAGCCAGCCTGCTCGACCGAGCGCATTGTAGTGGACGAACGCTCGAACAGAAGCCCCCGCAGCGACCAACCGCTCTACGAGATGGCTACCGATAAAACCGCCGGCACCCGTTACGAGCACCTGTTTCCCATTCCAGTTCAAGTTTGAACTTCTCCTTTGCCGACGATTTCCTGTGCGCGGCCGTAAGCTGCCTGACGTCCGATATCCAGCCAGGATTCAAGGATCGGAAAATTAACGACAGGTTGCCCCTCGAGAAGCAACCGCTGAATCAAGTCGGTCATTTCAAACCGCTGCCCGACAGGAATGTAACGACGTGCTGCTGGCTCCAAAAAATAGATTCCTGCGTTCACGAAGAAACTTTTGGACGGTTTTTCGACCAAACTGCGAACGAAGGGTCCATCTGATTCGACCACCCCATAAGGTACCTCAATGTCGTACTTATGTACCGCCACGGTGAGAACCGCCTGATGCTCCTCGTGATACGCCAGCATTGCACGGAAATTCACTTCCGTGAGAATGTCACCATTCACAACCAACAAAGGTCCCTTAAAATCCGGCATGAGACCCAATCCACCCGCGGTACCCAATGGGCTATCTTCATTGAGGTAGCTGAGCTCGACACCAAAATCTCGCCCGTCTCCAAAATACTCCATGATCTTTTCGGCAAGATAGTATGTGGTAATGCTCACGTGTCGAACCCCCGTTTCGTGCAACTGTTGGATAATCCGTTCCATTAATGGACGATCGCCTACCAGCAACAGGGGCTTAGGCACAGTCTCCGTCAAAGGACGCAAACCCATGCCGTATCCCCCTGCCATGATCACAGCTTTTAGTGGCGTCGCGCGGCCGGGGATCAGATCTTTTAGCGTCACGAGGTCCACGACACGCCCGTCATCGTCCAGCAATGGTAAGTGGTTAACACAATGGTGCCGCATCATTTGTAATAAAATGGAGTGTTCACTTCTGCACTTTGCTGTCACCGGCGTCGGATGCGGAGACTTCTGCTTATCGGCGAGTAGCTCGCTCACCAATGTCTCCAAATTTCTACCATTCAAAAATGCGCGTCGTAAGTCCCCATCCGTAACCGTTCCGAGAAGTTGCCCGTCAGGCGCCACGACTAAGACAATACCTTTCACGTTTTCATTCATGTATGCAATTGCCTGACGGATCGTGTCCCGAGGCGTGACGCACAATTTAGGATTCATTTCTGCTCTGATCTTTTGAGAAACGTGTCGTTTTTTTCAAGCGTTTGCATGCTGGGTCAAGCCCTTCTGCCCTTTAATGAAAGGGCCCAGATTCTGATAAATCTTCAATCCTTGAGGGCCGCTTCGCTCAGGATGGAATTGAAACGCATAAATATTTTGATATCTCAGACTCGAACAAAACTCAATCCCCCCGTACTCTGAAACGGATAAAATCACACCTGGATTCAAAGGTTTGACATAGAAAGAATGGACAAAGTACACATAGGCACCGTCCCGTAATCCGTCTAAAAGCGTTCCCGACCATGAAGGACCATTTTTCGCTTTAAGAATACGATTCCACCCCACCTGAGGAACTTTGAGCCGACCAGACGAAGTCCCCTGATTGTCAAATCGCACAACCGGCCCTTCGATAAAGCCCAAGCCTTGATGTTTTCCAAACTCGAAACTTTCACTCATCACGAGCTGCATACCAAGGCAGATTCCAATCAACGGTTTATTGGATCGAAAAACGTCCCGGAGAGGACCGATTAAATCCAACTTCACCAGTGACTCCATCGCATCGCCAAAAGCACCTACACCGGGCAAAAGAATGGCATCTGCCTCTAGCATCTCGTGTCGTGACGAAGTGATCGTGGCCTCCATGCCAGAAAATTCGCAAGCATTCTTAACGCTGAAGAGATTGCCCAAGCCATAGTCCACGATTGCGATGTGGATGCCTTCTCGATCACGCATGTACAGCCTCTGTTGCTTCGTTCCGACACAATACGCCGTGCTGAACCAAATACGTCTTGATCTGCGGCAGCGAGGCATCGTGAATCCTGGAAAATCCTGTTCTCCGCCGCAAAAATTCAATATTGCCCTCTTCTAAAAAATCCTTGTGGTCATAGCTAGAGTGCTTAATGTAATGGTAATGCACGATCGATGCGAAGCTCACAGCATCTGCTTTCCCTTCCACGATGACCTCATAAAGATGACGAGGTTCTCCTGCGCCACCATGAGCAATGACGGGGATAGGCACCGCTTGGGCAATCCTCCGCGTTAATTCCACGTCGTATCCTTTCCCCGTGCCTTCTCGATCAATGCTTGTCACTACGAGTTCTCCCGCTCCCAGTTCCGTTGCCCGTAATACCCATTCAAACACATCGACACCCGTTCTTTGGCGGCCGTAATCCGTGTAAGCCTCATAAGTGCCGTCCGGTTTTCGGATCGCCTCAATCGATACTACGATCGTCGATGAACCAAAGGCTTTGGAAGCTTCACGGATTAATTCGGGCCGCTGGATCGCTCGCGTATTAATCGATACCTTATCTGCTCCGGCGCGCAAGACAGTTCGAATGTCGTCCACACTTCTCAGACCACCGCCAACCGTGAGAGGAATAAAAACCTCCTGTGAGGTTCTCTTAATAATTTCCAACAAGCTATTTCGCCCGTACAAACTTGCCACCGCGTCCATATAAAAAAGTTCGTCAGCCCCGTTTTCGTAATAATAGCGGGCAAAACATTCAGGTTTGCCCAAAACGCGTAAACCTTCCAAGTGAATCCCCTTCACCAAATTTGGTCCCTTGATATCCAGACGCGGGATGATGCGAATATTCAACTTCGCGACCCTTCTGAATTTCCACACGAGAAAAGTGATTGCGTTTCGACTTCACGCAGCCGACGCGCCGGCACCCCTGCAACCACCGTAAAAGCGGAAACATCTTCAACCACGACAGCGCCTGCGCCGACAACGGCGCCCTCACCAATCACAATACACTGCTTGACGACAGCACCGGCGCCCACATGAGCACCGGGACCAACCTCCACGGTGCTGGCTAACCGTGCACCGGTCGCCACGTGCACGTGGTCTCTGAGCACGCAATCGTGCTCCACAATTGCACCTGTGTTCACGATCACATTCATTCCCACGGTTGCTCCGGCGTTAACAATACTGCCGGGCATAAGCTGCGAACCCGCACCCACACGAGCCCATTTTGAACAAACCGCACGAGGATGAATGACAGTTAAAGGAGCCAGATGATAAGCCACGCCGAGATCGAACAAACGCTTTCGTGCGTGATTGTCGCCCGTTGAACCCATTCCTACTGCAAAGCAGTTCACACCGCGGCTCACGACTTCTGGTAGTAAGAGATCGTCTCCAACAATAGGTACGCCCAATACCTCCTTCCCCCATAGAGAACTATCTCGATCGAGAACACCGTAGATGACAGCCGCATCTTGAGCTTGAATGCTGTCGATGAGCACCTGTGCATGTCCACCGCCGCCCAAAATGACACAGACAAGGTTGCTCATGAATTGCATCCGTCCTTCGATGCAACCGGCTCACGACGAAGCGTCAAATCCGCGAAGTGCTTTTTGATCAACCGCTCATCCAAAGTCATCGCCTTCAAGTGGCTCACAATTTTCCGAGCGGCTTGGCCGCTTCGGTAAGGATTTTCTAAATTCGTCAAACGCTTGCGAAATTCCGGGTCAACGGCTTTTCGGATCCCTTCCAAAATCTGATCGCGACGGTAACCAACGTCGATCACATTGATCGCCTTCATCCGCCCTTCCTGCCGCGTGCCAATGTTCACCACAGGAAGCTTAAACGAAGGGGCTTCTACAATCCCGCTGGAAGAATTACCCACCATCGCTAGCGCGAGCGCCATCATGCTGAAGTAACCTTTCGAACCGAAATTATCCACGATCTGTATGAAATCATGATCTTGAGCAAATTGTTTGACCATTCGAATTACACTTCGGCTTCGCGTATCTGCGTTAGGTAATGTAAAGACCACCGGCAACCCCGACGCTTCTAAAGCACACAATAACTCGTTCACTTGCCATTCGGTCTGTTCATATTCCAAAGTGACGGGATGATATGTGACTAAAAGCGGCGGCCGATCCAATTGAATCCCGTATTCGCGTTCGAGCCGGGAGGCACTTAATAGCTCAATTGAGTCCAAATGGTCAAGACTGGGTGCGCCTGATACAACGACGCGCCAGGCTTCTTCGCCGAGCTCGATCACGCGCTGGGCATACAGTTCATTCGAAACGAAATGTGTGTGGCTCAATCTGGTAATGCAGTGCCGCAAGACATTATCCATTGCCCCTCGGGTTTCCTCCCCGGCATGAATTTGAGCGATGGGAATATTAAAAGGAAGAGCAGCTAAGGCTGCCGCGCATGTTTCAAAGCGGTCACCTAGTACCAAAAGTATGTCCGGACGAAGATGGGAAAAGGCTTGCGCAAACCCAATCACGCCTAGGCCGATCGACTTACTAATCCCTTCCGGCGTGTCGGATGATAGCAGCATTTCGACACGATCACCAACCTCAAAACCATCAGATTCAATTAACCCTACCGTCAATCCGAATTCCGGAGCTAGATGCATCCCCGACGCAATCAGGTGCAAATGAAGCTCCGGATCCTCACGGATTCGCTCTAAAACAGGCACAAAAGCCCCATAGTCAGAGCGGGATACCGTCACGACACCGATCGTTCTCATTCTACGTCGCTCCAGAAGATTAACTCCCCTGATTTGAGTGACCGTTTTGCACGGCGGCCTACCAACTGATCCGCCATGGTCGGAGCAATACCCGTAGCCGGCCGCAGGGTCGTCAGCATGTCGGAAGACAGCAGGCTACCTTGCAAGATATCACGCGCAGCTACAATACTGCGTCGTGCGACGAGACGCGTGTTTGCCTCCGACGGCGCGGGTTCCTTCGCGCCGGTACCCAACGCTTGTTCTACCTTCCTGATTCCAGAGATAAGCGCCTGTAATTCGTGAGGGTCCAAAGAAATCCTTTGGTCTGGACCAGGCAACGTTGTGTCGAGGGTGAAATGTTTCTCAATCACACAAGCGCCGAGTGCCACGGCAGCGAGCGACACTTCAATTCCAGGAGTGTGATCCGAAAAACCCACAGGCACTTGAAACGTCTTGCTCATCGTCTCCATGACTCGGAGATTCGCATCCGATGGATCAGTAGGATAACTCGATACACAGTGCAACAAGATGAGTTCTTTACAGCCTGCATTCCGAATCGCCTTGACTGCATCATTGACCTCGTCCAAATAAGACATCCCTGTCGAAACGATCATCGGCTTTTTCTTTCTGGCCACATGCGCAAGAAACGGAAGATTCGTGATCTCGCCGGATGGAATTTTGAATACGTCCACTCCCAAATCATCAAGAAGATCAGCACTTTCCTCGTCGAAAGGACTTGACATGAAAAGGATACCTTTGTCCCTCGAGTAATCCACGAGCGCCCGATGAGCCATCTGGGAAAGTTCGAGATGTTCCAGCATCTGATACTGAGACTCTTCAGCATCGGTGGTTCTCAATTGATATTCAGCTTTAGGTGCACAGGGTGTAGCCAACTTCGATGCCTTGAAACTTTGAAACTTAACGGCATTGGCTTCTGCTCGAACCGCCACATCTACGAGCGCCCGCGCCATATCTAAATCACCGTTATGATTGACACCGGCCTCTGCAATCACAAAACAAGGCAGGTGCTCACCCACTCGGTACCTGCCCATCTGAATCTGGCCTCCCATAGAATTCACACGCACCCCTGCAACGATTTCAGCACACCGCCGTCGATAGGAATGAGCGCGCCTACAATGGCTGCGGCTTCATCCGAAACGAGAAACGTCATCAAATGACCCAGCTCCTCAGGCTCAAGCAATCGCTGGATTGGAATGTCTGCCGTCTTCTCATTTCGAATACGTTCAACGGTAACACTTCGGCGTCGCGCGAGATCGAGCGCTAATGCCTCCGCACGTGCCGTCCGAAAACCGCCCGGCATGACGCTATTTACAATGACACCGTCTCTTGCGACCTCCCAAGCCACGAGTTTGGCATAGGAAGCTATGGCAGCGCGCAATACGCTCGACACGGCCAACGTCGACACAGGTTCCACAGCGGTGGTGGAGAGAATGTTCACGATCCTGCCCCATTTGCGTTCGCGCATTCCTGGAAGAAACATATTGTAAAGACGAACCGTGGAACGAAAAAGAAGATCTAAACCATATTCCCACTCTGCCTCTGACAATTCTGTGACTACGCCTGGTGGTGGGCCACCAACGTTATTAATCAAAATGTCGACCTGCAAGTTCCGTTTGGTCAGTTCATCCTTTAAAGTTGCCAGCGACTCACGTTTTGACAGATCGCAACGGATCGCAATTACTTCTGTTCCTTCGGCAGTGCAGATGTCACGAGCAGCGTTTTCGAGAACGTCTCGATTGCGCGCGCATAGCACCACCCTGTAGTTTTCAGCTGCAAGCGCACGAGCGCATGCCAGTCCCAACCCTTTGCTTGAACCTCCGACAAGTGCCGTTCTCACAAGATGTCTACTCCTTGAGCGGAAACAGGCCCCGTCTCCTCCACGGAACACCGAAGCGCCTCTTGAGCCTCGAGTTCTTCTTGAGACACGATGCGGTTTCTCGTCCCCAGCATCGAATGGACACTCATGATCCTGTCGAGCAAATCACCGACTTCAGAGCACAGCACAGCATGAGGACCGTCAGGAAGCTCTGGCTCTTTTGTTTCCGCCACATACACGAACACAGACTCGGTGCCCAAAGCAACGGCGCTATAAATGGCCTGTAGATCTTCCGAGTGCTGACCATATGCGACAGCAACTCCAAGTGACTCAGCAAGAGCAGGGATATTGAGAAGATTGAGCCTATGGGATGGAGTGGGATGATGCAGCACGGTATGAATGAGGCGGATATCCACACAGGGAGATACTGCGCGCACGCATTGAATTGCGTTCTCGATCTCCTCGAGTGTCGAAGCCCCTGTTGAAAGATAGATTGGGCGCGCCGTCGACGCAATTTTGCGTATCAGCGGCTCAAATGTGATATCAGCGCTGAGCACCTTGAAAAAGCTGATCGCCACAGCCTGAGAAAGGCGTGAAACATCTTCGGGATCTACGGCGACTATTCCCACGTGTAGACCAGCATCAATTCCACGGTGAATCACGGAAAGCGTTTCTTCATAATTCAGACAATATTTTTCGATCTGCTTTGCAAGAAATGAATTCGCTCGAAATCGAGAGTGATTGAAAATCGCTTGTAAGGTCACAAACTTAGCGCCTGCGGCTGAAAGCTCGTCTAACATGCGATACGCTTTTTTCACATCTCCTAAATGATTGAGTCCAAGCTCGAAGATGACTTTCGGCGGCCTTTGATCTCGCTGAATATCGAACGACCTACTTGGCTTCAACCGAATCGGTTTCATTGGCGCTTGCTTCACATGGGCATTCACGTTCACTATTTCAGGCTTCTTGTCGCAAAGCTCAACGATTTCCTTCAAACTGAATACCTTTCCTTTCTCATATAAAGCGTCAAAAATCATGCTTACAACTTCAAAATCCTCAGGCGTATCTACCGTCAGTCGCAAATCGGGTCTTCGCACCGCGGGGTCAGTCACATGTAAAGTACCCATGTTGAATAAGCCGGTTTCCGTAAAGTATCCACACCAGTTTTCCGTATCAACCTCAGCCTTCACTTGACAGGCGCGAACCATTGCAGCATACGAAAGGGCGTAGCAAAATGTTCCAAAAGGCAATCCTTCGATATCGGCATAGTCGTAGTCATGCTCAACGCAAAAGTCTACCAAG
>MHFT01000074.1:17792-23395 GCA_001804315.1 Omnitrophica bacterium RIFCSPLOWO2_12_FULL_50_11 | reverse complement strand
TGCCGTTGCGGCCGGCTGCGTCTGTCAGGCGTTGGAGGACATCATCGGGATGCCCACGAAAGCAATCTACAGAGGATTGAGCCGCAATTTCCTCTAGTGGATCATCTTGAGGCAACCAGGACGTGCACAGGATCATTTTTTGGGGACGTTTTGCCAGCCTGAGTCGATCGAATAGGTGTGCAATCATGGGACGGCCCGAAATTGGCCTGATTGCTTTCATCGGTAAACGCGTCGACTTGAGCCGGCCGTTAATCAATATCGCCACATTCCGTTCAACATCTCGCAAACGAAGCACCTCATAAGCAGCGATATCGCGTTTCGTTATGCGTCCAATTAAACAGTGGGCTTGGTCCGGAGGCAAACCCAGGTGGTTGGCACGCATGAACAAGAGGTCACTTTCAACCACCCGGCTGCCTTGTGGCAACTGCCGGCTAGCCACAATGCTTTTCTTAACATACTGGCGATATCGCAACTCCTCTGGAGTTAAAACGTGATCGGCGGAACTGCCCTTGGCAATTTCAATCTCTCGCACCATCGCTACGAAACGCGCGAATTCATCTGGGTTCAAAGCTGCTTCATGGTCAATCCCTTTCATCGATCGGTCATGCGTGATGTGTTTTTCGAGGACCGTCACACCCATACCGATGACCGAAGCAGGTATCCAGAACGCCGCACCACGTTCAGCATCGCTATGATCTTGATAACCTATAGGTAACTGGAAACGGTGCCTTAGACTTAACATGTAATTCAAATGAACGTCTTCCGTGCGTGTGGGAAATCTCTGATAGCCGTACATCAACCAGATTTCTGACAGAGATACGCTTTTAATCCACTTAATTGCCGTTTCGATTTCGTCCATGGTCGAAGCCCCTACGCTCAGATGAATACGTTTGCCGGTGGCGGCAACGCGTTTTACCAAATACGGATTCGACAGGTCGGAAGAATGTATCTTATACGCATCGACCTCGAGACTTTCGGCAAAATCCACGCTCCCGGCTTCATACACACAGGTGACAATCTGCATGTCGGGATAGTACTGACGCGTATACCGCGCCAGCTCAGTCCAATCTGAACGGGGCAGCTCGAGCTTCTGAAGCTTGTCATACTCCAAATGATCTGGAACCACCATGTCTCTGAAAGACCAAATTTGAAACTGAACCGCATCGGCTGCCGCCCGCCCCGCACCATCAATAATCTTTCGAGCCAGGTCGGCATTCCCCTCGTGGGAGGAAGCCATTTCGGCAATAATGAATACCTGCCCGGCGGATGAGCCGTCTTGCCGATTCTCAGTCGTCACGACCGCTCTTGCCTTCGTTTGTAAGGACATTAATTTTTAAGACTTCAAAGCAACAAATGGTTCGGACACACACGCGCTTTCAGGTTCTCCTTTCTGCTTGAACGCCAATACTTGCTCTAGCGCGCTTGCCCACTGGTCTGACCAATCCTCACGAGCAAGAGCGAATCGGTCGAGGAACCTTCTGCGCGCTTGCTGGACAGGCTCGCTTCCCCACCATCTCCATGGATTCTCATAGATTGCTGTCACCTTCACTGCTGCTTCCTCCGGCGTATCCCAAAAGATGCCGGCCTCGCGCAATCCATCGAAATAGGACTCAGCTTCCTCTGGGGCTTCCCAGCGTTCAAAATTCCAATACGATACGGTCGGTACATTGCTGGACAGCGATTCCACGAACGTACTCCCTGCATAATCGACAACGGTGAGCCGAGCGTCTTTTAACCTTCTCCGAAACACGATTTTCACACTATCGTCCCACTTGATGTCGCCAAAGCGTTTTAAAAGACGCTCACGAACGCCGAAACCATAGTCCTCCATGTACGGCCGAAAGAGGATGCTCGAACGAAGCCAAGCGGGTACGGCTGCTAGGAAACGCATTTGCCAGTCAAGGTACTCCTCCCATTGGCCTGCGACCGGGCAAGATTGAAATTTATGCAGGTATCGCGGCTGCATCGTTGTGATGAACAAGATCGTTTTCAACGGCTTGTGCTTGGAATCGTGGGAGCGGGACTCGAGAAGTGGGGATGAAAAAATGCTCGGCAAGTTCTTTGCGTTTCCGCTCTTCTCATCAGTCCACCCACAGGCAATAAACGGATCTCCAACGCGCTGTTCATGAAGTTTTTCTGGATGGAATCGCATAAATCCGTATCCGCCCGCATGTTCTACGGCAACAATTCGACTCCCCTTCTCAGCTGCTTCCGCTGCCAAAAATTTGAATGTTTCGTCCGTATACCAACGCAGGATGGACACAAGAACGCGAGGCGCACGAGGATATCTTTTGAGCAGTGCCGACCTCACCGTTTGAAGGCCTTCCAGGTATAGAATCGGAAACTCTTGAGGCAACGACCTGACAAAGAGGCGCTCAAATTCTCCTGAGAAAGGAATCCTCCCCAAACCTTTCCGGCGCTCGTCTAAGCTGGGTGCGACACGTAAAGCATGCAAATATTCCCGGTTCAAATGAAGCGGCAAAGCACGGAATCCCATTTTGTAAATAAGCGGCCACAACGTGAATCGAGGACAATGCATGTTATATAAGGCCACGGGGCATCTTCCCCACAACACACGACTGATTGCTTCCCAAGCACGATCCAACGGTCGTGTTATCCAGCGTTTCAACCTCATTTGTTCTTTAGGAGTAGCGGTCTCCGATTCGACTTGACGCCAGTGAGCTGGTAACAAGCGTTCTGGAAATTGATAACCCATGCCGATGAGCAGTTGGGAAAAGATCTGAAGATTATAAAAATCATCGATATAAAGGTTCATGAACTCCCTGGTGTCCCAGGGCACTCGAAAGGATCCGGGGTCGAGCAAAATCGTTTGCAAGTCTGGATCTTCTTTAAAAGCCGCTTCGAGTAGCGCGTATCGGTCGTAAGCGGCGTGCATGTATCGGAACAGCCAAGGCCCTACCAAGATCCGCCAATACCTCTTACCAAACGACTGTCCATGAACATGATTCAGATAGTCCGTTAAGCAAATGATCATACGCTCACCGAAGTCATCAAGGTACCGGGCAGCCTCGTAGAATCGTCTCCTGTCATTCCAAATGGTTGGCATCACTCGGAACTTTAAACCCTGCCAATCCCTCTGCCGATCATATCGGCAACACCACGAACCTAAGAAAAGGATCTCCTGATTCTTGTCCCAAAACTCACTCAAAGCGGTGGTTGCTAGAAACATTCGACCTCTCCCTACCTCATGACTTGAGTTCTGTAATTTTTCTCCCCTCTCCCTCCTTTTTAAGGAGGGAGAGGGTTAGGGTGAGGGTGGATAAAACCGGTCATTCAACCCCCTCACCTTTATCCTCTCCCCCTGAAAAAGGGGGAGAGGAGAGTAGGAAAAGTGCAGAATTCAGCTCATGGATCTTCGCTCTGATTCAACTTCCGAGACGAAGGGTGGAAAGCTTTGTAATACGTCCTTGTATACGAGGTGCTGCTTTTCTCCAATTCTTTCCATTTACGTTTCCAAAAAAGCCTAATCAACGTCCCCACCCCGCGTTTCATTGCCAAAGCCCCGGCTTTGTTAAGAAAAACGGGATTCACCATGCTCGGATTGCCGGCCGTGCGTATCGCTGTAGCGATCACAGAAAACCGATAACGCAAGTTAAGAAGTGTACCGTGCCACCGCGAAAGAACGCCAGGCTTAAATGACTGATAGGGATAACCATTTTTTTCACATATTTCCCTGACGACCGGAAGCTCGGCAATATCATAAAGTTCCTGATGCGCTTTCCACTTATTCACCCTCGTAGGATGGATGTGATCGGTTTGAATTTTACATTCGGGTAGTCCGAGAAACCGCTCGAGCGTCCTGATCGTCTCTTGAGGATTTTTTGTAACCTCTTCATATTTAATCGTGACGATCCGGCTCGTTGGTATTCTTTTCTTTAATCGGTCGAGGGCCTCGAAATGGGCAAAACAAATCTCTGAGATTTTCCCCACATCACGTTCAAGATGTTCTTTTTCAAAAAGCGTCCCGATCGTATCCATGGGATTTCTAATCCAACTCACCCAGTAGATTTCCAAATTGGGGTCCTCAACACCAGCCAACCATTCCAGCAAACGAACATGACCATCCCACTTTTCAGGTTCATAAGGATAAGACAGGTATACAGGACGGAAAAAAAGGTGAGATTCGTGATCCGCCACCGTTTTTTCATTTAGAAACAGTTTCAATTCTTCCATACTATTGGTACTTCGTAAGACATCTTGGGCTACGTCATCTGCATCGTCGTAGAGATCACCCAAATGATAAGGGACGTTGAAAATTTTATTGGCAGCTTTCTGAAAGAGATATCGTGGTCCGATCGGCTTGACCACTTGACAGAACAACGAAATGGCAAGGTTGGAACCCATTCCCTCACCTAAAAGGAGCAAGAACAATCTTTTCTTCTCCAAGGTCATGATTCTTCCCTCTGCTTTTTCCTCCAGAACGGCCACGGGCGTGATCATTCTAGCCTCAGGATCGCTAAGTAAACACCCGTGAGACCATGCTTTTGCAATAAGGCTTGTAAACCCTCTCTGAACTGAGCATTCCCAAGAATTTTCGCTGCATTTTTTAAAAATGGGCTTTGATCCACATCCTTCCGGCTTGAAACATGATCCAACACAATGTCCACGTCTAGCGAACCAATCGACGCGAACTCGACCAACTGAAGATCACAACGCTCAGCTAAAAGCTGCATGCCTTGGTTCGAGATATAATTTTGTCCATGAGGCGGATTGGCGTTTTGCTGTGCCTCTTGCAACAACAACGAGTCTACTCCTGAAGCGCCGGGGGAACTGAGTACGAGCAGACCGCCAGGTTTCAAAAAAGTCTTCAAGTTACGTATAAACTCTTCCGGGGAAAACGTAACTTCCATAGCGCTGTTGCATAAAACGATGTCATAAATGGCCGCCAATTTTCCGACATACTCTTCTTCCATGCCCGTAAACACATTCCGAATGCCTACACGCTTCAGGTGTTGAAGCGCGCCTGAGGAGGGCTCGATGGCATCAAAATTGACCACGTCTCCACGTTCAATGACCACAGATGCAAAGAGGCCGAGTGAGGCGCCGACCTCCAAAAAATTTTCGATTGGAAAAGAAACGTTTAAGCCCAACAGGGCTGCTTTAAGCTTCCTCCACCGAGGCTCAAAGATAATTCTTTTTCTCTCCTCGGCCACCGTTTGATAGACAGACTCGGCAAATTTTGTATATTTCGAATGTCTAAAGAAGTAAGCAATTCCTTCTTTCGGAAGGCGTGGCGAAATAAAGAGCGAATCGCAAAAGTGACAACGATTGTAGGTGTAACCCAATTTTTGGTAGACCGCTTGATAGTCAGGAGAACTGCAAGCAACGCAGTTAACGCAAACTCGCCCGGGAAATTCTCGTGCAAGATATTCGATATCTTCTAACGTTACCTCGTCCCAAATTCGATTTAGTTCTTCGGGTTTGATCCGCTCCAAGTTCGTAGGAGCTTCCTGAGCGACGGAATTCTTTAGCGTTCCTGACATCGTTCCCACAGCCTCACCGCAGTCCTTTACAGACATGCATTTACGTATCTGTTTAGCGATTTTTCCTCCCCCCTTGTTCGCCACAAAGGGTCGGCGGAA
>MHFT01000074.1:0-17768 GCA_001804315.1 Omnitrophica bacterium RIFCSPLOWO2_12_FULL_50_11 | reverse complement strand
TCGGCGGAATCCGTCCCAAAACGCTTTGTGGACGAATCCCGCCGCGTTTTGTGGCGGATGGGGGAGGATGTATCCCAAGTGAGAAGGTGGGGGGTGTTTGTTTGATTATCCCACCACCTGTATATTCGCCGCAGGCGGATTGGCCATTCGGGCCAAATACAGGTGGTGGGATTACCCCCATCCTCACCTTCCCCTACAAGGGGGGAAGGGATTGACGCTAAGCACGTATGCATTTACTGAACCCTAACTCGATCCGACAAATTCCTTCTTGCCAATTGCTTGAAGCACCTTATACATTGCTCTTGCAATGTCTTCGATATCAGATTCCGTGTGCGGCCATCGAACATGCTCGTTTACCAACATCTGTTCGAAGAACAACTTTTCAGCATTCGGACATGCTCCCTGATGGTAGTTCGTGACAATACACTGGTTTTCTGGCGCACGAAACGGATAGCCGTGCTTAAAAGCCACCTTTTTTTGATAAAGCGGGTGCAAGTAAAGGGGTTTTACATAACCCCCGAAGAAGATAACTCCTTCCGAGCCGAGCCTATCGATTAATTCCTTTCTCCCGACTTCTGCCACCTCTGGCAAATACCGTAAAGGGTAAAGATAATAAGTTGAGCGACAGGTTTTAGCATCAAGGCCGTATGGATATTGCGCGAGGGGAGACAGACAGTCATATTTCGAAAAGACGTCGTTGAGATACGAAGCATAACGAATGCGAATCTTGTTGAAGGAATCCAATTTCTTAAGCTGTTCGACAGCAATGGCAGCTGTAATTTCAGTCAAACGGTAATTGAAGCCAATGATATCGGTAATATTGTCATATCCCGCCTCGCCTACTACTGCTTCACCATGATTGCGAATAAGTGAGAGGCGATAACGCAGCTCCTCGTCGTGGGTCACGCAAACACCGCCCTCGCCTGACTGGATTGTTTTGTTGACGTTCAAACTAAATACGCCAATATCCCCAATCGTGCCCACATATTTTCCCCGATACATCGCACCATGCGCTTGAGCGCAGTCTTCGATCACCTTTAAACCATGTCTTCTTGCTAAGGTCATGACGGCATCCATATCCGCGGGGATTCCGAACTGGTGAACAACCACAACAGCACGAGTACGATCCGTAATATGAGCCTCAATCGACTTAGGGTCTAAACAACCGGTCTCAAGCTGAACATCAGCAAATATCGGTATTGCTCCATAAATTAAGGGGCAAACCCCAACGGCAGTCATGGAATAGGGTGAAACGATGACCTCATCTCCATATCCCAGCCCAAGGGCACCAATAGCAGCGTACAACCCAGAAGTAGCGCTATTCATACTGACTGCATATGGAACACCGTAATAGTGGCACCATTCCTGTTCCAATTTCCGTACCCAGAGGCCCCCCCAAAAACTGAATGGAGGTGCTGGTGCATGGGAGCCTTCAAATAAAGACAGATGACCACGTTCCATCACTTCATTCACTACCTTTTTCTCCTCTTCGCCCAAGGTAAAATTGTCAGACCAAGGTTTTGTACGAGTCGGCCCACCATTCTTTGTGGCTAGGTCTTCACTGTGATGCGTCACCCTATCGCTGCCGATCGCTGAAGCATTGGGATCCCTTGTACCTCTACCGTTAGCCAGAGCCAGGGCCTTCCAGATGACGTTCATCGTCGGCACAACTTGGGGTAGTTCAACCCCTAAGCCACGCAATACGTTTTCCCCTCTCAAGTGTCGATCGATCGACTCCACCACATGGCGCATAGGCGAAACCAATCCCTTTAATTGAGATTCGAGAGCTGGTACAAGTACCCTTTCCCCTTTCTGGTTGACTTCAACCTGTTCAATCGTAATTCTGTCGCTAAAATTAGAAAGGCAGATCCTTCCCGCCGTGAATCGTAACTCCAAATCGAATATCTGGTAATGGGTCTCGTCAAATCCCTCGAGACGGATTTTTGCGTCTCCAGACTGTAATTCAACTTCAAGGATGTGGTCGTTATCCCTGCTGCTTCCGGAGCGGATCGCGCGGATCACCTCGAGTTCACTGGCCGCAAACATCTGAAGCATATCCACAAAGTGAACGCCCACGGTGAGCCACCCACCGTAATAAGTACCCCGTCCTTCGATCAGATCACCTAATCTTTTCTCCTGGATCATATTCGCTATTTGGCGATGGACTGGATCGAAACGGCGGATGTGATTCACAATGGCTGTCACACCCGAACGCGCTGCAACCCCTATGAGGGAAGACAGTTCCTCGGATCTCAAGCAGACCGGTTTTTCAATTAAAAGCAACTTGGGTTTGGCAGGCGATGTCAAAATCCGGAACGCTTGAGCATAATGATACTCATTCGGACTCGAGAGGCTGATCACATCCAATCGTTCACGGCGGAGCATTTCCTCTAACGACACGTACCCATGCGGGATGTTCCAGATCTGTTGAAACCGATCAAGCGCTTGGGCGTCAGGATCCACTGCAGCGAAGAGTTCAAAACGTGGATGGTGATGGTACGCTTGCGCATGAGTATCAATGGGACGGTCGGACGCGGGAAAATCCTTTGCACCGGCAATCCTGCCGCAACCTACAATTCCTACTTTCCACACGGTCGTGCTCACATCTCTAATCCTTACGGAACACTCTCCAGCGCCGCTCCGTTTGCTGGTTCAGTGCCGCCAGCTCCGGGTGGGCGTTCATAAAATCGATCACTTGAGCGAGGCAAAATCCAGGATTGCTCGGATAAAAATGCTCATAAATAGCTGAGATCACTTCGAAATCCTCTTGGGTGTCAACCTCCAAATGCAGATCTGGATAATGAAACCAAGGCGGTGCCTCAAGATTGCAAATCCGATATCGCTCAGGATGCCGGCAGATATTGGGTGCCACGTGCTCGCGCAGAAATGGATCCGTAGCCCTAGACTCTGCATCGTACAAGACGGAAGCAGAGTAGACGAAAACCTCGGCGCCGGGAGGATAGGTCGTTTTGAGCGCATTCGTCACATAGTCGTACGTGTCAACGTTCTTTAGGTAATAGCCAATAAATGCATCCACCAAAAGCGGATCCGGAATAGGATTGTCACCCATAAACTCTGCGTGGATGTCCACACGAAACGCCTTGAGTGCTCCTGCAATTCGAGAAAGGACGTCATTCTCACTGCCTCTGAAACACTTCACTCCGGTTTCAAGCGCCAATTTTTCAATCGGATCGTCGCGTTCCTCTACAGAAGTCGCCACGATCACCTCATCAATAAGTGCGCTCATTCGTATTCTCTCGATCTCGAGTTCCAACATCGGCTTGCCGATGATGGTTTTAAGCACCTTTCCCGGAAGTCGTGAAGATCCCATCCGAGCTTGGACCGTTGCGGCAATCTTCATGGAATCAGCTCTGTGCGAGTACCTCATCGGTCAGGTTGACCACTGAATTGCGAGCGCATGTCAAACACACCGGATTTTTGAAATACTCACCACGAGCGTGCATCATTTGCAACTGGCGCATCGCCATCCCATTCCATATTTCCTCTACTGACTGATGACGGACATCGCCCACTACAAGTTGATCTGCATAAAATGAACAGCACGGCAGGACGCGCCCATCGTATCGAATGGTCATTCGCTGCCAGGGCTGGTGGCACTTAAACTCGGGCACAACCTCTCGACTCCTCGCAAAAAGTCGTCCATCTTGCGCTGTCTCATTTTCAAATGGGTTCATATACTGTTGCACTACAAAGAAGTCCACATGAGGCTCCCAATAGTCAAGGAAAGCATTCAACTCGTCTTCATTAATGGACATGAGCACAAAATTGACAGAAACAAGCGGAAGTCGTCTGCCCTTTCGACGCCGCCGGTCAATAAAGTCGTGAACATTTCGGATGACCTTGTCAAAGTCAGCACCGATGCGAATCTTCTCGTACGTCTCTTTGCTCACCGCGTCGAGCGAAAACATCATTCGTGTGAGACCAGACTCGATCAGTTCATCTGCAAAAACCGATGTCAAAAGCGTGCCATTGGAATGGACGATCGAATCGATGACTCCCGCGTCGTGCGCAAATTTAATGAACTTCGGCAGATCCTTACGGATCGTGGGCTCGTTGATCCAGTCCAAGCCGATGGACGCTAACCCTTTGGGAACGCCTTCTTCGACAATGCGTTTGAACAAGTCAAAATCCATCCACGAGTTTTTTCCAGGCACTGTTTGCTCCGTGCTCCACGTACACATCGGGCATTTAAGATTGCAAGAGTAATTCAGTTCAAAATCGATCATGATCGGAAATTTCGGACGCTGATTGAAGCGAGCAGCTGCTTCCCACCGCTCGCGATACGCATCATAGGACTCACCTAATTCTTGGCCCAGTAAGTCGTCGACGCTTGCCTTACGGCTCACGATCTTGGAAGATTTGTTTGGATCCTCACGTGTGTACAAAGCTGTCGCTGTCATGGTCAATGACACTTCAATTCTCGGGTTGCTTGTTCAAAAAGAAGTTTGACAATTTTAGAAGCAGCCCCTTTGTGTCGAGAGAAAAGGATTTGACCCTGTTTCTCACGGTCGCATGAATCGATTCCTCCTCGCCCTTCGATGAAGCAAGCGCCAAGTACCGATGCCAAATCTCCTACGTTCGCTGTATGGGCAACCATGCCGCCACAAGCACCCACGAATGAATTTTTCTCGGACACACCGGGGCGGAAACTGATCGTAGGTTTACCTGCAAAAACAGATTCGATCAAAAACATAGAGGCCATGCCGGCCACTACATCTGCTGCTAGGATACAGGGCCATGGGCGCTGATCAGCTACCGTTCGTACCCCTCGTTCTCTAGCTCGTTCCGTTAGCGAAAGCGATTCCAGCGGCTCGTCAGGATGGAGCTTCACGACGACAACGAGATGATCACCGGTCTTCTCTTCAACCAATTGAACGGCTTCGATCAAACCGTCTAGAGCTTCAACCTCGGTGTAACCACGAAAAGACTCAGTTTCTGGTCCGTGATCACGGGCAACAGCTTCAGAAGCAAATAAAACGATGCGGCGATTTTCCTCTCCGTGCCTTTCTCCGAGCCAGCTCTGCCTCAAGACACTGGCTTGCTTGCGGACCGTGTCCTCCTCGAACTTGGCCGGAAGGGATTCCAGATACGGCTGTCCGGTAATGACCAAACGATCTTCTGGTATGCCGGCAGACTCTGCTTCCCGGTATGCCAGCTGATCCATGACAGCCAGTTTGCTCGGAAGGTTCAACCGCCCCGTGCGCGGATCGACAAATCGCTCCCGATAAACAGACCACATGTCCAAAACAACCACTGAGGGAATGTTACGCTCGTTGGCAAGAGCGAGTATCGCTTTGTCCAAACTCGGCCCCCAAGCGTTTCCCACGAGAAGCACATCAGGGGACACCCGATCTAGAACGGTTCGCGCGAGCTCAGTAAGATAAATCCCATTCCGTTCAGGCAACGATTCCGCGGCGTGATCGATCCCTTCCTCTCGAAACACCTGCACTGCTTTTCCCGAGACACAACATGAAACATGAACGTTTGGATCGCATCGAAGCATTCTGATCACAGGAATAAGAGCGTTCGCACCTCCCACACCCTGAGCCACCGCTAAGAGAATCATTTCAACGTTACTTTATCTCTTCTTGCTATTTGAGACCAAGTTGCCTCTAAATCTTCCGAATAGCCCCATTTCCTTAGCTCGTCAACTCCCCAGATTTCCACCAGCTCCATCCACCCTTGCCGTCTTCGTTCAGGGTCTTGAGTCATACTTCCGCTATGTTGATAATACCGATAGAGCGGCTTCTTAATGCAGGCTGGTTTGTAACGCTCATAAAGACGAATCATGAGATCATGTTCCTCCCAGAACAAAGGCCGGTACATGCCTACGTCGTGGAGACACCGCGTCCGGAACATGACGCCAGGAGCAATGAGACTAAATATATTCCCCAGGTCGACTTCGACAAGGGATTCATGACCATCGGAACCGATTTCCCAACGGTCGGCACACACCAATTCCACATCACAATTTCGATCTAAAACGGAAGTCATTTCGAATAATGCCTCAGGCTCCAACTCGTCATCCGCGTCGAGCCGGATCAAGTACCGTCCTTGACTCAACTTGATTCCGGCGTTGCAAGCACGAGCAAGTCCCAGGTTCTGCTGCTGATAAAGACGGATTTGACCTTCAAACTGCCGAAGACGATCACCCGTATCATCCGTCGATCCATCATCCACCACCAGGATTTCATAATCGTGGCGACTGAAAGTTTGATTCAGCGTGCTCTGAATCGCCCGCCCAACGTAACAACCGTAATTACACGAGGCGATCAAGACCGTCACTTTGTACATGTCACGTCCATGGTTTCCTTCTTGTGCCACCATTCCACGACTCGCCTGACCCCCTCCTCAAGCTCAGTCGTTGGACTCCATCCTAATTCTCTCCATGCTTTCTTATTCGAAATCGCAACGCTTTGCAGCTTAAGTTCGCCTCGGCGCGAGACATCCACCACGTGCTCAACTTTCAAATTCGGAACAAACTTGGCGAGCGTTTCAGCTAGTTCTTTAACGGTAACATCGCGTTCTCCCTCGAGATTATAAATTTGATTTCTGGCAACTTCCTTCAGCGCCAAGACGTGGGCTTTCGCTAGGTCTTCGACGTAGAGGAAACGTCTCACCGCGCTGCCATCTCCAAAAATCCGTATCGGCATCCCAGACGACGCACACTCCAAAAAAGATCGCAGCACGAGTCCAGGCCACATTTTGGGTCCATAGGGAATGCCGTAGCGCAGAATGGTAAAATCAAGACCATAGAGCCGCTGAAAATCATGGCACAACACTTCAGAGGCGATTTTGGATGTCGTGTAAATATGCCCACCGCCCTGCGGCGAAATTGGCTCATTTTCATCGAGATACCGAACTTCTCCTTTTGCACTCCGCTCAGGATCGTGCGTATGATTGGCTGCGTTGTAGTACCACACGGTACTCGCTAAAATTACCCTTGCCACTTGAGCCCTTCTCGCTGCTTCCAACACACAAGCGGTCCCAGTGATATTGACCTCCATCGTTTTAATTGGATCCAGCAATGCTTCGCGAGCGTCTGCGATCGCCGCAATGTGAAAAACGCCGTCGCGGCCGTGATGAGAGAAAATGTCAGTGAGCACCTTCAAATCGCGAATATCTGCTTTCACGTATCGATGGGCAGAAGTTTCGGCTTCACGTATATCCAAATTCGTGACGGTATGCCCTGCATTCGTTAACGCATCAATCACATGACTGCCGATAAAACCACTCCCGCCGGTGACCACGTAGCTCATTTTTTTATCTTTTCTCGTAACCGTTCAGCCACCCACGTATCGTCATTCTGAGGCCCCTTCGCCGTCATCCTGAGCCCCGAAGGGGCGAAGGATCTCTGGCTCAGGGCAGGCTCCGGCCGAAGAATCTCGAAAAACGAGATCCTTCGCGGAGTTTACTCTGAGTGCTACTCCGCTCAGGATGACGGGGCTGAACGGTTACCTTTTCTCCACCGTCTGAAGGCACCCTTTCTTTTTTGGCATAAACGGTCATCACACTGTGCCAAAATGGTGGGGAGTCTCTACCAGTTAAATAGTTCAAAACAAAATCGGCCAGGTCTTTGGCGACCCGCGCATAGGGTGTCCTCCAGTAAGGATAAACCCAACGAATGGGAGTAAATCCGGTTTTCTTCAGCATCTGTGACAACGTTCCTCGTGTGAAATAGTAAATGTGCTCTTTTGGATAAACAAGACGAGCGCGTTCTCGATAAAGAGACCCAATCGGGCCGCCTATGTTCGGTGTCGTGCTTACGATCAACCAACCGTCAGGCTTGAGGAGCCGGTTGGCGGCCTCTAACTGCTCCCGAGGACTCTCCATGTGCTCGATGACGGCTCTCATGTGAATGGTATCAAAGTAACGATCCTGATAGGAAACTTCGCTTAGTTTTCCTATTTGAATGTTCAGGCCAAATTTTTGTCGGCCCATTTCGACCGCTTCTTCAGAAAACTCAATTCCGTATTTCTCAAAAGTATTTGGCAGCACCGTCAAAAAAATTCCATTCGCGCAGCCAACATCTAAAAATCTTCCCTTCATCTTAATCGTACGCGACATATCTTCGACCTCGAGCTGATACATGCGGTATCGCTGCGGATCAGCATCCTGTGTTCGATCGTCAAAGTAGGACGGATTGTAATAAGCTTCGAGTTCCTGTTGGTCCAAACGCGGATTGGTGTAAACAAGTCCGCACTTTTTGCACGCTACGATGTTCAACCCGTCTTTAAAACCCCAAGGACGTGTCTCGTCCTGCTCACACAGGTTGCATCCAACATATTCCATCAGTCACTCTCCAATTGGGATCGGCCTTCCGTGGCGGAAGCGGGTCCGCATGAAGATCTGATTTTCTGCTTCGGTGGGCGTGAGATGCTTTTCGGAAGAACCGAGCAGAGTTTCCACCATCCGGATCTGCTTTACCAACTCTACCAATTCATCCGGATCAGCAGAAAAAATGTGGTCAGTCCCTGGCAACGTCTTATCGAGCGTAATGTGCTTCTCAATCACTTCGGCGCCATTCGCCACGGCGGCTACGGCAGCTATGATGCTAATCGTGTGGTCTGAATAGCCAATCTTCGCCTGTCTACCAAACCGTTGCTTCAAAGCACCCATCACCCGCAGATTCACCCGCTCAGGAGGCAATGGATACTCAGAGACGCAATGCAACACATAAAGTTCTGGAACCTGCTCCAAAGCGTCCACCGCTGTTTCGATCTCTTCGATCGATGACATCCCGGTTGACAAAAAAACGCGGCGCGCGCGTCCATTGACAAACCGCAGCAGTTCAAGATCCACCACATGAAACGAAGCTACTTTCATGTCAGGAATACCAGCCCTAAAAATAAGTTCGGCCTTCTCGACATCCCACGGCGTACCCAAAGGTTGGATGCCCTGTTTGCGAGCATATGCGACAAGGTCAAAAAATTGCTCGTCCGAAAGCTGAACCTTCTGAAACCATTCTTTCTCTGGATCCGACTCAGCTACCTTAGACGCATCGTAGAGCTGAAACTTGACATAGTCCGCTCGTGCTCTTGCAGCAACCTCGATGAGCTCGTGAGCCATATCCATGTCGCCGCAGTGGTTCTCACCAGCTTCTGCTATGATGAGTACCATCTTTGCTTTCTCCTATATGACTCAGATTTAAAATGGCTGAACAAGCGATCGAACCGATGAGATCGTGTACTCCACCTGAGCGTTCGTCATAGAGCTAAAGATGGGTAAACAAATGTGGCGGCTGCAAACGTCCTCAGACACGGGCAGGGTCCCACGCAACTGGTACGATTCGAATACCGGCTGTAAATGGATTGGAAGGTCGTAGACACCCCCTGGCAGAGTGATCCCAATTTCTTTTAATGTCCCCCGAAACCTAGCTCGATCCATCTCCTCCGGTAAGAATGCGATATACTTGTACCAGCTGCTACGCTCAGCTGGCAACACGAGTTCAAGGACGCCGCGTAGTGCTTCCGTGTAGCGATCCGCGATCGTCTTACGATAGGCAATGAATTCCTCCAAACGCTGCGCATGCGCCAGCCCAATGATCGCGTCGATCTCGCTCATACGGTAGTTGGAACTCAAAATCGTGTGTTCACTCTCCCATTGAGACTTCTTCCCATAATCTTGAATGCAACGACAGCGGTCGGCGAGTCGATCATCGTTGGTTACCACCATTCCTCCTTCACCACAGGTGACAACTTTCGTAGCGAAGAATGAATAAGCAGCGGCGATCCCATATTGACCTGCTCTTTTACCGCCCACTTCAGATCCCGGCGCGTGCGCGGCATCTTCGATCAACAAAATATGTTGCTCCTGACACCAATCTGCGATCATTGGCATTTCAGGTGTCATGATTCCACCAATATGAACAACAACGGCCGCGACGGTGTTGTTCGTGGTCTTGCGCTTCATTTCTTCCAAATTGACACCCATTGTTTTCGGGTCCACATCCAAAAAAATGGGATTGCCCCCTGCAAAGATCACGGCATTCACGGTCGCAATAAATGTATTGGTCGGCACCAAGACGTCTTTGCCTCTTACATCGAGCGCCTTCATGATGATTTCCAAGGCCGCTCCGCCACTGGAACAAGCGATACCGTGCTTTGTACGGCAGTCATTCGCCCACCAGTTCTCGAAGGCCTGAACGTTCTTGCCACTCGCTACTAAGCCACTCGCCAGGCAGTCATCCAATGCTGCTAAAATCCGTTCTCTCGCCTCTTTTTCAAAAACGACTTGTAGCGGAGGCACCGTTACCTTCGAATTTAGCGTCGTCGACGATTCCATTCTTTCACTCCGTTTCACAGTTGCTCACACGATCCCTAATTTCTGGTCAACTTGCGCTCTAGTCGCTCCAACCGGGCAAGCCGGTCCTGCTCGTCGATCGGTTTCTTCAACTGCACAACGCAATGGTCATCTACCCATCGCATGTCCTCGATCAAATGCGCGGAAATGTACAGATCCACTCTGCCTCCCGTTTGGATCCGGTCTTCTTCTTCCTCACTTTTGACGAGGAGATCGTAGCTCTCTCCTGTTGTTTCGTCAATGATTCGAAGGTTCTCGTCAGAATAGATGTAGTCGCCTGCTCGGCGAGGCACAGCTTTAATCACTTGCATTTTGTTGCCTCCTTACACGACATGAGTTACCTCCAACTCGGCAGGTCCTCAAGCCTTCTCCTGCCGTCTCGCTCTATGAATGAGCTCAACGTGTTGGGGGCTCGGCTTCCAAATCGTGTCATCCCCCCTATTTTTTCTACTGTCTGTGATCCAATTGTATGAGCCATCTTGGAGATTTTTTAAGTGAGCCCGATGGCTCATCCTGAGCGGAGCGAAGGATCTTGCGAGATCCTTCGGCCCTTCGGGCCTCAGGATGAAGAGTCGGGAAACTGCCCGACCCTTCAATTATATCAGGGGGGTAGCGAGCAGGCCAGAATCCATTTTTCTTATGCCATTCTTCTACATCCTTCTACGGGCCGGTCCACTCAGCGCCTAGTTGTCTGAGTCGATCAAAGTAATAATCACCCATCCAATTCCGGTACTCACCCTCGCTTGGCACTTCTTCCCGTCCTTGCAACTGCTCATACAGTTTCTGGGCTTTGGCGAGCGTTTTTAATCGTTCTTCTCCCTCATTTGTCCTTTCACTCTCTCTCAGGTAAATTCCAAGCAAATAAATGGAATTTCTTAATTTTCCTGGTGACCAGTGGACGGCTCTTTCTAAAGACGTTACGCCCTCTTTTTGGAATCCCAACCGATACTCTAAAACGCCCAAGCGATACCAATAAGGGGCATAACTAGGGCTCAAACGAGCAGCCTTTCGCAAAGCGGACACAGCTTCTTGCCGCAATGTAAGTGAGCTTGCTGCTCCACGTTGAGGCTCCCTGGATTCTCGATCGTATTCCTTACCAAGTTCATACCACAAGTCCGCACGCGCGGGACGCAATTCAACCGCCTTTTTTAAGTTCGACAAACGATTGCGGTCTTCTTGAGCCAAGCGACCTGCAAGATAGTCTTGCGTCGAATAAAGCGCTAGGAAAACCGCCAGACTTAGGCCGAGCACTGGAACCGCCCATTTGAGAACCTTCCTACTCATTTTCGATCCGCCTTCAAATGGATCGGTCTCGCGGCTTCGCTCTAAATGACTCGCTCGAAACAAAAGTGCCAGCTGGAACGTAAAGAGCAAAGCAACAGCAGGAACTTTCAAATGGAAATCTGCTGTTTCCATAACCGCGATACAAAAAATGGCAATCAGCGCTTGATTCGTCATCAAGCGGCTCCACAAAGAAGGATTTTTTTGCTTTCGAAAAAAAGAAATCAATAAAAGAGATAGGATCGAACCTATAAACATCAAGAAACCCCCGGCACCTGTCTCCACCAACATTTCCAAATAGTCATTGTGCGCATGCTGCCATGAGACGTAATTCATGTGAGGCAAAAAAGCCTTTGGAGAAACCAAAAAGAAAGTACCCAAACCGGAACCGAACAACGGAAATTGGTAGAATAAGGGGAGCGACCGTTTAAAAACTTCGATGCGGTCATACCAAGCAGTGCTCAATGAACCCAGGTGAAACTGACGAACTACAAGCTCACCTCCCATCCACCAGAGCAATAAAAATGAGCATGCCAATACCGCGAACAAAGTGACATAAAATTTACGATTCCGCAAGGTTCTGGCATACAGAACGAAATAGGCAGCGCAACAAAGCAAAAGAACGACGGCTGAGACTCTCGCCATGGATATAAAACACGCGGCCAGAGTTAGCGTTGTAAGGAAAAAAAGGAACACCACCCCTCGATCCATAAGCGCGATCCAGATCCTCCATGAGGCTTCTTCGTCCACTTCGTGATCATGCTCTCTTTTTATTCGGTGAAAGCGATCATGCATGATTCCCAAAGAGAGCGGAAACGTGAGCGCCAAAAAGCCGCCGAAATGATTCTGATTGATAAAAGGGCCAAAAAAGACTCCTTTCGATGATGAGAAGCTCCGCCATAAAATTCCGCCCTGCGGTGCTGATTGCTGAATTAAACCCAATAAAGTGATTCCAAAAACGAGCACCGCAATCAAGGAACCGAGTCTTTCTACGTTTTCTCGTTTCGAAGCAATCTTGACGCAAACCATGAAAAAAATGAGGTACGTAATCAATTGGACCATTGAATCATAAGTAACAGAAGTATTTACCGTGCCGACGGCCGAGTGCTTAAGAAGGTTGACACCGAACAAGTATTGACAATAGACCAGAGCTAGAAATACCGCAAACACAGAGAGGGGGAAGAATAGAGCGGGATCAAAATCGTCAAAATAGTTATGTTGGCACAAAAAGACAGTGACCTGAAGGATCAAGCTCAAAGAGATGAAAAGACGGACGACATAGACCGCTGGCGCGTGGACGCCGCCGAACGCAACTGTGGAGAAAAAAAGGACTAAAACGATAACCCACCACTGCAAATGGAGACACACTTTTGCAATGGCTGGTTTCGCCCTTCGAAATGAAGCTTGGCTACGAGACCGAATCGACAACCCGACAATGGCTCAAGCGTCAGGCATTCGGGCTTGTTGTTTGATCGATGTCCACATCCGTTACCGGTACTTCGGGAGGAAGCTCAGGCGTATCGGCATCGCCAGAATATTCTACCTGTTCGCCCGACCACACATTGTAATCGACCGGACCCTCAAGCGTGATTTGAACAGACGGATCTTCTGGATCGACAAGGACGACTGTGGTACCATCCGGAACAGAAATAGTGCATTGCGCCGGTAATGTCATGCCCTGATGCACTTTTCCTGTTGCGATCACATACTTCGTTCCGTCCTCTCGAACGCCCCAGAACGTATAGACTGCCTCGATTTCGCCCGTCACGTTTTCGACCGTTAACGCTCTGCCTTCCTGCGCAGCTGCCTGTTGAGGCAGAAGCACCGAAATAGCAAGGAATAAGAAAACAAAAAGCGTTATGGTCAGACGTACACTGAACCATTTCGATGTTAAATTTCGTATTGTCATGGTCTGTTTTCTCCTTTCACTTGTAATCAACTACCGCCATTCATTGTTATGCATTGCTCCAGTTCCCTCCCTCCTGTAGGTCACATTTAAATGTGACCTACAGGAGGGAGGGAAAGCGGGATATCTTTTCAGACACTGGAACAACGCATATTGTTGTATGATAATATTGACAACGCCGAAAAAATCAACTTCTACTGATGAACAGGTTCCAGCCGGCTTAGTTCCTCCGTTTTTGAACCATCGCGGCGATGGTAATACTTAGTGTATTGACGATAGTATCGGGAATAAGTAGAGTCCAACCTCTTAAAATCAGCGCGGTTAATGACCCCTCCGATAATCACCCCACCTGCAGCATCGATCTTCTCTTTCATCCTTCTTCCTATTTTTTGGTGCACCTTTCCAGCGCGGAAGACGAGAACGGTGCCGTCAACTTTGCCGGCGAGAATCAGTCCGTCGGCTATGTGAAGAGAAGGCGGCACATCAAAAATAATCCGATGATAATCAAGTTCGATTTCTCGAATCAAGCGATCGATGCTTGCCGAGCCCAACAAAACAGGGGGGTTCGGAGTTCTTGCGCCAGCCGTCATCAAATGAAGCCCTGGAACACCCTCAACCACTTGAATCACGTCCCTTGCCCGCGATGAGCCAATGAGACAATTGCTCAAACCGCATTCATTCTTAAGTCCAAAGACCTGATGTAAAGAAGGATTGCGCATATCCGCATCAATCAGTAGGATCCGCTCACCGATTTGAGCCAGGGAGATACCAAGTAACCCAAGAACAGTTGTTTTCCCCTCTTCTGGGATGGCACTCGTGCACATGATCCGCTTGCTCCGTTCTGCCGGCATTGAAAAGAGTAAAGCTGCCCGCATATTCGTTATCGAATCGATTAATCTTGAATCCGAAAGTGCACGGTGTAAAAGATTGCTTTTGGCACCATTTTTTGATCGACCGTTCAGTCCTGAAATCAAGGGGAGATACCCCAAAAACGTCGCCGGGATCTTGCGTACGTCTTCCTCTGAGCTAATATTCTGATCAAGATGATGCAAGAAAACGACCAATAACAAACTGCCGGCAAAACTTACTGCTGCGCTTGCCAAAACGATGATCGAACGCTTCGGCCCTGACGGTCTGCTCGGGATCGCAGCGGGTTCAATCACCTTAACATTGGTGATCGTGAAGTCCCCCGTCAAGCCAGCTTTCAACGCACTAATAATTTTTTCGATCCGTGCTTTCTTCTCACTTTGGAGGTAAGCGGCCTGCGTCAACAATTCTTTCATCTTTGGATGCTCAGGCGTGTAACGCGCTGAAAGTACCGTCATCTCTTCGTCTACTCCCATTTGCTTCTGTTCAATGCCGCCGATGACCGGATCCTGCATGACACTTGGAAGCGATGCAATGGGGTCGTTTTCCAATCTTCTCAACTGCCCAATCGGACTATTCATTTCAAGGATCTTACCTTCTTCAGGAAACCACTTCAAAACCTGATCTGATATAAAAAGTTGTTCTCGCCACGTTTCCCTCGCAAAATGTTCCGCCACTGCATCCGCGATGCGCGCTGCCATTTTAGGATCTCGATCAGAAAGCGCCACCTCAATCACCTCCGTATTCCTTACAAGGTGCGCGTCTAAATTGCCCCGTAGAATCTGCGCCGCGTTCTCAGTCGTCTCTACCCCATAATGCTCAGGAAGATTCAATCGCTCGGCGATCGGCGCGAGAATCGGCCGGCTTTTCATCACCTCGATGCGCGTAAGATAATACGTATCCCCATAAGCCGTTGTCGGCTTCATCAGCTCTGGATTTTGGAGCGGCGATGGATCCACTTTTTGAACGAGCAACTTTGTCCGCGCCGTGTACACATTTGGAAGCCGCAATGCATAGATCGACGCCAAAACGGTAACCATTGCGACCACGGTAAAAATAAACCACGAGCGTGTGCGGAAAATCCTCCACAAGAGCTCAAGATTGACTTCGTCGCTCTCCCTTTCAGATTCGAACTGCATTCCACCCAGAGCCGATTCAGGCACGTTCACCATAAAACTTCCTTTCTTTTAACCCCGTTTAGAAAAGAGATTCGGGAACAAATATGATGTCGCCGGGCTGTAACTTTGGATCCTCTTCCTTCCCATTAATAATATCTACGCTGTTCACGATTTTTGCCGTTTTTTCACCATTCACCATTCGAATGATTTTGATCCTCCTTTTGTTGGCCGTCGGGGCAAATCCTCCTGCCTCAGAAATAAGCCGCATCAGGGTAGCGCCTGGCGCGTAATCATAAGTACCGCGCTGAGTCACCTCCCCCAGAACGGAAATGGATTTGATCGCGCCTTCCGTTCGAGAAATACTCACCTGCGGATCAACCAAGTATTTCCTCAGGCGACTCATAAGCCGCTCACGAAATTCCTCGATCGAAAAACCACGAGCTTCGATTTCGCCGATTAACGGAAAAATAACCCGACCGGCAAGATCCACTTCGTATACGCCCGAAAGATCTTGCTCTCGAAAAACCAAGATCGATAAACGGTCACCGGGTTGGATTTGGTAGGGCTGAGCAAGATCCGCCTCCAGCGCGAAACTGCGTTGGGTAAAAACGGTCGGGAAGGAGAACAACGCAAGAGCAACAATGAGAACCGCACGGCGAAAAAAAGACTTAAGAAACGCCAAATGACACATCAACCAAACGAGCATGAAACCGAGCCATCGAAGGAGTGGGCAAGGTACCCAAATAAATCGTCAAAATTCGTGGTCCTTTTGCGGATGCCATATCCGACAGCAAGCGACACGTACTCAATCGGACTCCACGAAAGACTCGACCCCCCTGCATAAATAAAGTCGCTCCTTTTCTTTGTGTCGGGCCCTTCCGTTGTCTCACGAGAATACCGATTGTTTTGAATCGATCCGCTAATTCCAAAGGTCGTCCGATACGGCATCCGGTACGTGATGCCCAAACCCAACTCATGTGATCTGAACCAGCCGACATTGCGGTACACGGACTCGTTTTTATCGCGTTTGCCGTATAAGGAAAGGTCGATCTTGGGCGACAACCGATATCCCAAAGAACCAAGTACGATCCAATCCTTATAGGAATTGATTGTTGAATTGTCATAAAAGTGCCCTTTAAATCCTGCTCCAAGGTCCACGACCAATTTCGGGGTCATCCGCCCGACTGCACCTCCTGTCGCAGAAAAGCCATCGGCGTCGTAAACACCAGACCGCCAATAATCAATGACTGTCCAAACACCCTCCGTATAAAAATCTAGTTTGGGCGTTGCATGGTAATAAATTCGGCCACCGGTATCATGACTCCAATAACTAAGGTCGCTAAATGTCACATCCCTGTAATCAAAGTAATGATTTCGATACAGGGCAGAGGCACTCAATTTTGGAGTCAAGCGATAGGCAATTTCAGGACTTACCCCATTGATCCAAAGGCTACGACGTTCGGATTGCTCACTCGACGCATACGTCTCGACAAATGCGGAGTTTCCGCCGAGAGTGGCATTCAATCGATTGCCCGTATACTTGATCCTGCCGTCAAAAGTATGGTCAAAATGGCTCTGATCCGAATCCCTTAGAAACTGCTGGAAAGCAAAGGTGTAGTTCCCCTCCACACCTACTCGCGTGCCATGTCGCATCACCTTAATTGAAGGCGCGTAAGTCAAAATAATGTCTTCGTCCCTCCGGCCGGGTCGCTCACGGTTAATATTTGTGTCAAAACTCGAGTCGAATTTAAAACCGGGCTTGATCCGCCACACACGGTCTGAACCAGAACCTGCCGTACCTCCAAGCAACGATCCGGGACTCAAGGGACTTACTCCAGATTGCACCGTAGGAGATGGCTCTGAAAGCTTTTTTTGTTTCGGAACGAGAAACACATCGGCAAAAGCGCTCTGAGAAACCACGAAAATGGAACCTACTACGAGGCACATTACTCTTCTCAATGCACCTACAGCTGAGCCTAAAATCTTCGCTTCGTCCTCTCGATCAATTGCTTTCATACCGTTTGCCTCCATGTTCGACTTACACGTAATAAATCACGAAACTCAAGACACGCGATGCCCTCTTCCTTCGAACCCGAGGTTGCATTGTCGATCTTAAACACTATGACTGTCAAGAAGTTTTTCCCTTTTTGCTAGCAAGTCCGGTCTTCTTACTGCTCATCGGCAAAGGATCCAAAAAGTATAGCCACAAACCCTGCCACAGACATTCCCCAACTATCATTGATCTTTGAAAGTTTGGCAAAGCAGGTAAAGAG
>MHFT01000073.1:5674-34590 GCA_001804315.1 Omnitrophica bacterium RIFCSPLOWO2_12_FULL_50_11 | reverse complement strand
CTTCGGGGTTCGGAATGAGCCCTCATTTGTACAGGCAAAAGATCGGCGAGGGCTCACTTTTAAAATTTTCTAAAATTTTCATCTGCATATCGGGTACGGAAATTGGTGATTTTCCTTGCCCGCTTAGCTGCTTACAGGTAAAGCGCTATAAAAATTGGCCCAACGGGCGTATACGACTTGATGCAGTAACCTTCAACGTCATCCTGAGGCAGCGTACCATAGCGTTGCCGAAGGATCCCGTCTGGATTCTTCGGCCTTGCCTGGTTCGCAGCCTCAGAATGACGGAATAGCGTTCCTGTATGGAACGGGATGCACCCTGGCCCAACTTCCTTATTGTAAGGTAGCCTTACTTGTGCTATCTTTCTCTTAAGAGGAGGTGAGTGAAAATGACCATCATGATGACCGAGAAACATCAGATTACGATCCCCAAGCGGATTGCCGAGACCCTAGGCCTTCGGAAGGGCTCGCTTTTTGAGGTGGAGCTGCGTCGCAACCGGATTGAACTGGTTCCGGTCGAGGTCAAAGAGAAGGTTTTTACCGAGGAAGAGTACGCCAAATTGGACAAACTGGTGCGGGAAGAAAAGGGGAAAGCGGTCCGGGTGACCAAGGCCTTTATCCGCCGTCTCAAAAAAGGAAAGCGCTAAGGCCGTGGCCCTGATCTTATACCGCCAGCCTTCCTTTGAAAGGAGCCTCCGCTCTGTAGGGGCCGAGGGACTTGCCATCGTGGGGCGGATTCTGGAGGTCATCGAGCTTTACTACGGCTCCAATTGTGATTTGGAAGCTGCAAGAAAGATTGCTCCCCGTTTTTTTCTACAAACAATTGAGGAGGCCCTACTATGAGGCGGGGATTGAGTCCAAGATCCGGGTTGTCATTCACCGAGAAGGTGGAAAATGCACTGCCCTCCTTGCTGGAAGTCACGACGAAGTCCGGCGTTTTCTAGCCCGGCTCTAAATTTCTCCTACCTAAAACATCCGTGGGCCGGTTTTAATGCCCGTGAGATCATTCAAAAAGATCGGGCACTCCTCTCGCCTTCCTTTACGCGCCCTTATCCTTTGTGGCTCCTAAGAGCTGTGGCAGTTGGATCGGAGATTGTGACGGCAATGTGTTCTTGGATTTCACGGCGGGGAAGTCAAAGTCCACTCACAACGCGATCTGGGCACCACCTTCACGATCACGGTACCTGCTTATCGAGAGAGACAGGAAACTTCCGCTTCCTCTGGCGGAACCGCTCAATCGTGATCGTCACTTTTTAAATGACGGGTCGGGGAGTCTCCCGACCCGTCATCCCGAGCGAAGCGAGGGATCTCGAGATTCCTCACCCCTTCGGGGTTCGGAATGAGCCCTCATTTGTACAGGCAAAAGATCGGCGAGGGCTCACTTTTTAAATTGCCTAAGATTCTCATCTTCCTGTTGGGTGCTGAAATTGGTGCTTTTGGCCGAGATCGTGTATACTTGGGAAAAGAAGGAGTTTTTGCGCCGTGAAGCGAATCCTCGTCATTGAAGATGAACCGCAGCTTGCGGAGGTGCTCGGAGAAAATCTCCGTGAGGATGGTTATGAGGTGGTTCTCGCCGGCAACGGCCAAGAAGGCTTGAGAAAAGTTCAACTGACAAAGCCAGATCTCATTATTTTGGATGTTGTGATGCCCAAGATGGACGGCGCCGAGACGTACGCACATCTCCAGGACTCGGAAAAGACGAAGCACATTCCCGTTATTTTTTTAACCGGCCTCAAGACCAAAGTCGATGACTTCATGCTGGGCCAAGAGGTCGGCACCCACACCATCTTTTCAAAGCCTTTTGACCACGAAGAGCTTCTGGGCACCATTCGTGAGATGACGAGCGGGAAGTAAAGGCACATCGGGCGTCGGAAAAACCACAACAGACGAGGAAAGGGGTGGCGCGGTTACGTCGCTCAATATCAAAGAAAAAAGAACCATTTTGGTCATTGAAGATGATCAGGACACCTGTACGTTGGTGCGGTCGCGGCTGATGAGTGTCGGGTTTGACGTGCTGACGGCTCATGATGGCGAAACGGGACTGCACCACGCTCGGTCTCGGAAGCCGGACTTAATCGTTTTGGATTTGATGCTGCCGAAACTTCCGGGCGAAGAAGTGTGCAAAGCCATTCGTGAGGATGAGGACGTCGAGATCGCAAACATTCCGATTGTCATGTTCACGGCAAAAGATGCACTCGTAGACCGAGTTGTTGGGAAAATAATTGGTGCAACCTCTTACGTCGTGAAGCCTTCTAGTGGAAGCAAACTCGTCCAAGAGATTATCCAAGCCCTTCCGCCTGAGGATGAACTTTAATGTTTGGTACCCTATGTTTGGTACCAAACGCACGAGACAATGGATCAAATAACCGCGTTACTTGTTGACCCTGATCCAACCTACAGGGATAAGCTCTCCAAAGTCCTTTCTGCCGAAGACGGCCTGCCCTTCCGTGTCAGGTGGGCTGAGACGTTTGAAACCGCTCTTGAATTCCTGAAGAAATCTCCTGCCGGCATTGTGTTATTCAGTCTCACCCCGCCCAACTTAAAAGGGCTCGAGACGTTCGAAAAACTCCGTGCCGCGGCCGGCGATCTTCCGATCGTCGTTGTCGTGGCACCCGGCCTTGAGACCAATGCAAGGGAAGCATTGGCGAGAGGGGCCCAGGACTATCTTCTCAAAGACGGATCGGATGAAAAAATCGCGGCGCGCGTTTTGCGTTGCGCCATCGAGCGGAAGCAAATAGAACGGGAACGCAGCGAAATACGCCGGTCGAGGAGCGAATTTTCGAGCGTCGTCGCCCACGAGCTTCGCAGCCCGCTTACCTTTATTCGAGAAGGGGTAGTTCAAGTCCTAGACGGAACTCAAGGGCCCCTCGCCGAGGAGCAGAAGAGCTTTCTCAACATTTCGCTTCAAGGAATTGATCGATTGAGTCGTGTTCTCACCGATCTTTCGACGATCACGAAGCTTGAAGCGGGCACGCTTCCGCTGGAGCAGGGAGACGTCGACCTAGCGGCGTTAGCCAAGCAGGCAAGCCAAGGTTTTCAGGAGCGTGCCCGGCGGAAAGGAATCGTGCTCAAAGAGAATCTTCCCGATCGTGGAGCCCACTGCTGTGGGAGCAGAATGAAAACGATACAAGCGGTCTCAAACTTAATCGCTCACGCCCTAGAGACCACTTCGAACGGCGCTATTGAGATTGCAGTCGTCAATCGAGAATCAAGCGTGGAATGCAGTGTTTCTGATACGAGCAATGGGATCTGCAAGGAAGACCTTTCCCAGATATTTGCCAAGTTTCATCGGGGTGCCAATCGCTCCGTAGCTTCGAATTCAGAGAGCGGTCTTGAACTCGCCCTTTCGAAGGCCATTGTCGAAGCCCAGCGCGGAAAAATTTGGGTCGAAAGCGTACGCGGTAAAGGTACCAAATTTACCTTCTCTCTTCCAAAACAAGCTGTAACGACAGGTCACGGTAATGCGTGAATCCTTTCGTGATCAAATTCCAGAAGCGATTACAAAGGAACGCAGCCGGCTGGAAGCTCTGCTCAAAAGTATGACGAGCGGCGTCTTAATCGTGAACGATGAGAAGAAAATCTCTCTGGCGAATCCTGCGGCCGCGTCCATTCTGGGTGTTGAAGTGGAAAAACTGATCGGGTACACGATCCAAGACGCCGTGATGCAAGCAGAGGTGAAAGAATTATTTGATTTGGCCGCACCGGCGGATGGTCATTTGATCACTCGAGAAATCCCGATTCAGAATTTTAAAACCAGCACCGCAAAGATTGTGAGAGCCCACCTCTCGGACGTCAGCGACCCTCTGGGCAAGAGGAGCGAAAAGGTGCTGATTCTGGATGACATTACCAAGGAGAAAGAGGTCGAGAACCTGAAATCGGAATTTGTCTCAACCGTGTCGCATGAACTTCGAACCCCGATGACGATTATTCGCGAAGGCGTGAGTCAAATCCTGGACGGCGTCGTGGGCGAGACGACCGAAGACCAACGGCAGTGTCTTGCCATTACGCTGCAGGGCATTGACCGGCTGAGCCATATTGTGAGCGACCTTTTGGATGTCTCGAGGTTAGAGTCTGGGAAATTACAACTCACACAAGAGCTGATCGACATCGTAGGAGTAGCCAAAACCGCAATCGCTTCTTTTACCTCACAGCTTTTGGGCAACGGCATTCAGATCAACACCCAGTTCTCCAAGGAGTGTATTGAGTTGTACGCCGATCGTGATAAGGTCGGTCAGGTGTTTAGGAATCTCATCGGCAATGCCCTGAAATTTATGCAGAAAGGCCGGATCGACATCGCTGTCATCGAGCGGGAAAATGCGGTTGAATGCAGCGTATCGGATACGGGTAAGGGGATTGCTCGAGAGGATCTCCCTAGGGTGTTCGATAAGTTTCAGCAGTTCGGCCGGACAGCAGGTCCAGGTGAAAAAGGGACAGGGCTCGGTCTTGCGATTTGTAAGGGGATTGTGGAACTCCACCGCGGAAAGATTTGGGCCCAGAGCGAGCCCGGCGACGGCGCCAAATTCACCTTTATGTTGCCAAAATCGAGCGCCCTGAAAATGTGGACTGAATGTGTGGGCCGCGAGTTAAGCGATGCGATCAAGCGAGAATCGTTCTTATCGATTATCGTTTTGCACGTGGCGTCTTTCGGTGAAGAAGTTGGAATCCAGCGCGAGCCCGCCCGCACGGTGATTCAGGAGCTCAAAAAATTGGTTCGCGAGTGCCTGCGGCGGAAGGCAGACATAGCAGTCGAGGGGCCGGAAGGTTTCCTGGTTGTTCTTCCGGGAACCAGAAAAGAAGACGCCCTGATCGTGACAGGAAGAATACGTCAGGTGGTCGACGAGTATTTAGCGCAAGGGGGGTTGGTCGGAAAAATAAAAATAAGTGCGCGCGTTGCCGCTTACCCCGAAGACGGCGCTGCAACCGAAGAGATCCTCGCGAAGGCAGCGTGAATGTGTTGGAGGGAAGGGAGCGCAAGAAGAACGAATGACGGCCAGAAAGAAGATATTGATTGCAGATGACGAGCCGCATCTCGCGCTTTTGGCAAAGACGAGGCTCGAAGCTAATGGTTACGAGGTCCTGACGGTCACGGACGGCCGGGAAGCGGTAGATCAGGCTAAGGCGTGGCGGCCTGATCTCATTATTTTGGATATGAGTATGCCTATTCTGAGTGGTCACGAAGCCTGCGAAATACTGAAGGCACAAGACGAAACGCGTTTGATTCCGATCATGATGCTTACCGGGACACCGCAGAAACATCTTTTGACGCAGTGCGAAGAAGCGGGAGTATCCGCGATCCTGATGAAACCGTACAAGGCGGATCACTTCCTGGCTGTGATTGAGTCAGTGATCAACAAGGAGATCGTAGGAGGAAAAGGATATGGCAAAAAAAATCTTAGTGGTGGATGACGAACCGCACATTGTCAAGCTGGTCGGATCGAGGTTGAGAGCGAACGGTTTTGAAGTCATCGAAGCTTTAGACGGCACGGACGCCCTCCGGAAAGCAAAGTCGGACGCACCGGATCTCATCCTCCTTGATCTGATGATGCCCGGCGTAGATGGTTACGAAGTCTGTTCTACGTTAAAGCACGATGAGCGGTATCAAAAAATCCCGATCGTGCTTTTCACTGCGAAGGCAGGTGAGGAAGACAAACGGACAGGCCTTGAGGACTGCGGCGCAGACGATTACCTCACGAAGCCGTTTGAGCCCGAGAAGCTTCTGGCCAAGGTGGCGGAACATTTGACGGGATGAGGCGTACGACGATTCTAATCAGGTACAGGATATGATGACAAAGAGGCAGAGTCACTAACAAAAGGGTACGTCATTCTGAGACAGCGGTACAAAGCAAGGTCGAAGAATCCTGAACGGGATCCTTCGGCCTCGTAGGGATCGTTGCCTCAGGATGACGGTTTTGTTAGGTGTTTAAAGGCTATCTCGTAATGGAGAAAATTCTTCAAGAGCTTGAGTTCCTAAAAAAGCAAATCTCGATTCTCCAATCGTATCAAGCAGAGCGGATGCGGACGGAGAAGTCTACCGATGAATACGTCCAAATGGTATCCCACAAACTACGCACGCCGCTCACGACGATTCGAGAAAGCATCTCACAAGTTAAAGACGGACTTGTCGGCAAAATCACGAACGGTCAAGAAGACGCGCTGACGGTGGCCTTAGAGGAAGTCGATCGGCTCACGCGAATCGTCGAAGCCTTATTAGACGCATCTAAGATTGAAGCGGGCAAGGTTGAACTCAAAAGGGAGTTGGTCGATTTCCGGACGCTTGTGAATGCGGTTGTATCCAAGTTTCGGCTTCAAGCTGAGCAAATGGGCCTCACCGTGAAGACCTTACTACCGGAGGAAATGGAGGAAGTTTTTGTGGAGCCGGACCGCATCATTCAAGTCCTTACGAATTTGATGAGCAATGCAGTCAAGTTTACGGAAAGAGGTTCCATTCGGGTCTCTGTTGCAGACCGTGAAGAAGCAGTCGAATGTTCTGTCTCGGATACGGGGCGGGGCATATCGCAGGAGGACATTCCGTACGTCTTCGGCGCGTTTCAGCAATTTGGCAGCCCGGCTCCGGTGAGTGAAAGGGGTACCGGTCTTGGGCTTTCGATTTGTCAGAAAATAGTACAGAGACACAAAGGCCGGATTTGGGTCGCAAGCGAGCCTAGCCGCGGCACCACCTTTACCTTTATCCTGCCGAAATACCGGCCGACCGAAGTTCTCAAGGAATACATCGCAAGCGGCCTCCACGAGGCGGTGGAGGGAGAGACCGCCTTGTCGCTCTTACTCTTTTACGTTACGAATTACGATGAAATGCGGAGGAGTTTGGGCGAAGAGAAAGTGCGTGCGATGGTTCAAAATCTCGTTCGGTTGATCAAGGAAAACTTTCGCCGCTCGAGTGATAAAGCCGGAGTTTGGGATGTTCGGAGCATTTTAGCAGTGCTCCCTCAAACTGCGAAAGAAGATGCCTTTAGAATTGCGGAGCGGATTCAACAAACGTTCCAGACAGGCGTTCTCATCGACAAGCAGCGGGAGACAGGAGCCCTGTCTCTCCTTGAAGTCGATTATCGCGTCGCCACATTTCCCGAAGATGGGCGCTCCGAAGGCGTCCTCCTGAGCAAAATGGTGGCCGACCCTCGTCTCGCCCCATGAAAAAACCGGCTGCCTCCCTTGCCGACAGTCTCGTCTTCGACGGTCTGGTGACACCGGAGCAGCTGGCACGAGTCCAATCAGAAACAAAGCGGACAGGAGAATCCTTCACGGGAGCGCTCAGGCGGCTTGGCCTGATTGATGAAAAGCGCTTCACTTCGTTTCTCAGCCGGAAATTCGATATTCCCGAAGTGGAAGTAACACACCAAGTGATCAAACCAGAAATCCTGAAATTGGTTCCGGAACCGCTCGTGCGGAAATTTCAAGTCCTCCCTTTACGCAAAATTGGCAAGCGCCTCGTCATTGCAGTCAGTGATCCCTTAAATCTCAGCGTGCTCGACCACCTGCGCCTAAGAACCGGTTTTGACGTGGAACCGATGCTCGCAACGGACTCAGAGCTTCGGAATGCGATCGAACAGTACTACGGAATAAAAAGTGCGATGCGCGATGTGGTCGAGACGCTTCGAGAAGAGACTCAGGTGGCTCAAAGAAAGCAGGTTCCGAAGGGCGAAGCAGATCGGGAGGAAATCCGGGTCGAAGAAGCGCCGATTATTAAACTCGTTCAGTCGATGATCGAACAAGCGGAGCATGAACGTGTGAGCGATATTCACATCGCGCCGGAGAAGGATAAGGTGATTGTTCGCTACCGCGTAGACGGTGTCTTGCGCGAGGTCGATCAGTATCCGAAAGATTCGCATTCGGCGGTTGTGTCACGCATCAAAGTGATGACCAATTTGGATATTTCGGAGAGCCGGATTCCCCAAGACGGCCGCGTACAGGTCGAAGCGGGAGGCCAGCAGATTGATTTACGCGTTTCGGTCATGCCAACCATTCACGGAGAAAATGTGGTCCTGCGGCTGCTCAATCTTAAAAACGCTTTTGTTTCACTTGAAGCGCTTGGGATGTCAAAAAATGATTTGTCGAAATTGAGGCTGATGATTACGAAACCTTATGGGATTGCGCTCATTACGGGTCCGACGGGCAGCGGCAAGACCACCACGCTTTACGCTGCGTTGAGTCAGATGAACAGCCCGGACAAAAATATCGTCACCATTGAGGACCCTGTCGAATACCAGCTCCCGTTGATCCGTCAGATTCAGGTGAACCGGAAAGTGAACCTCACGTTTGCCAACGGCCTGCGGTCGATTTTGAGGCAGGATCCAGATGTGATCATGGTCGGCGAAATCCGGGATAAGGAAACGGCAGAGATTGCCATTCAAGCGGCTTTGACGGGACATTTGGTGTTTTCCACGCTTCACACAAACAACGCCGCTTCTTCGGTGACGCGTCTTCTGGATATGGGCGTCGAACCTTTTTTGGTTTCTTCAACTGTGATGGGCGTGATTGCCCAGCGTCTTGTCCGCAGGATTTGTGAGCAGTGTCGTGAATCGTTCAAGCCGGATCGGGACGTGATCGAGAAGGTGCAGGGCGTGGGTCAGGAAGCAGGAGGAGACGGAACCGTCGCGTGGTATCGGGGGAGGGGCTGCCTGAGCTGCAAGAAATCCGGCTATCGCGGCCGAATTGGCATTTTTGAATTTCTAGTTCCGGATGATGAACTTCGAAGTCTCATCTTGAAAAAGGCATCAAGCAGCCAAATTGAGGAACAAGCGGTCCGAGACGGTATGAAAACCCTGCGCCGTGACGGTCTGGAAAAAGTTGCGTCCGGTATTACGACGATCGAGGAACTCCTCCGTGTGACGCAGGAGATATGAGAAACTCGAGAAAATAACCAATGTCCAATGACGAAAGAATTTACTCAAGTTGACCGAATTTAACCCAACCCAACATTCCTTCTCCCCCTTAACAAGGGGGAGAAGGTTAGGATGAGGGGGTTTGATGGGCCGAGATCTTTCAAAACCCTCACCCTTTCCCTCTCCCTTTTCCGCCCCGCCACAAATCGCCGGCGGGTCGCCAACGCCTTATGGCGACAAAAGACGCGGCGGATCCGCCTTTTCCTCTGGCGGAAAAGGGAGAGGGGATGACGGTTTGGGTCAAAAGCGCTCAACTTGAGTACCTTAGTGTGCTTCACTTCGTTTAGAGGGTAGGGAAATTACCCGTATGATTTGGGGTTTAATCAATGCGCCTTAATTCTGGTTTTTGTACTCTGGTTTCTGTACTCTGCTTACCGTAGGGGCACCCCACAATGCCGACATTTGCATATCAAGTTCGGGATCAGGAAGGGAAAAAGCGGACAGGGAAATTGGAGGGGGTGTCCGAAAAAGCAGTGGCGGACCGCTTGATGAGCGAAGGCTATTTAGTCACTTCGGTGAGACCGGCCGTCGCGTTCAAGGGAATCGGCCGCGCGGAGTTTTTTGGCAAGCGCATTTCCATCGCTGATCTTTCGATGTTTTATTTTCAGCTTGGGAATATGTTGGATGCCGGTGTGGCACTTTTGTCCGCGCTGCGCACGGCGGCCGATCAGGCGGACAATCGATCACTTCGTCGGACGTCACGAGATTTGGCAAATCGGGTTGAGGGCGGTGAGAGTCTTTCAGATGCCCTGGGCGCTCATCCAAAAATTTTTACGGCTGTTTATCGCACGATGATCCAAGTCGGCGAAACGAGCGGGAACTTAGGCGAGGTCCTCCGTTATGTGGCCGAGCTCAGTGAGCGGCGGGAGGAACTGAGTCACCAAGTGCGCTCCGCGCTTGCGTATCCGGTGGTGCTGATGTTTGCAAGCATCGGGGTTCTCATTTTTATGATCGTTTGGCTCATCCCGGCTCTGACGACGGTGTTCGCGAAAGCGGGTGTGCCGCTGCCGCTGCCGACGCGGATGGCGTTTGGTTTGAGTCTGTGGGTAAAATCGAATTGGGCACTTCTTTTGATCGCTTTAGCGGCCGCTGCCACGGGGCTTCGGTTCGGATTGCGAATCACAGCGTGCAAGTATCAGTGGGATCGATTCTGGCTTTCCGTTCCGGTGATTGGGATCCTGGTGAAGCGCGTTGAGGTTTCACGCTGGAGCCGGAGCGTGGCGCTGATGCTGTCAAGCGGTGTTCCGATTCTGAAAACTCTTGAGCTCGCGAGACATCTGACGCGGAACGAATGGTTGCGCGCCTCTCTCGCAAATGTTTACCGCTTCGTTCAAGAAGGTGAAGCATTGGCCGAGACTTTAACAAAAGGGGCTGTCTTTCCGCCGGACGTCGTTCAGCTGGTGGCGACAGGGGAGCAATCCGGGCAGCTTGATCAGATGCTCTTCAAAGCCGCCAATTTTTATGACAAACTTGTGGAAAGAAGTTTTAAGAGATTCACGTCCGTGCTCGAGCCTTTTTTTATTCTGTTGATGGGAGTCATCGTCGGCTTTATCATGGTTTCGGTTTTACTGCCCATATTTGATATGCTCAAGTTTTTCGGATAAAATAAAAACCCATCGTAGGAGAATTGTCAAAATGACTGCACGAAACTCAGAACACGGCTTTACGTTGCTAGAGCTCTTGGTGGTGATCACGTTAATTATCCTCATTGCGGGAATTGCGATTCCACGCTTTGCCGGCGTCACGGATGAGGGGAGAAAAGCAAAAGCTCGAGGTGAGCTCAAAACGCTTCAAACGGCGATTGAATCCTACCTTTTGAATACGAGTCCGACTTTACCGGCGGCAGCGGGCGGCAATCTTACGGACATCCAAACGGCGCTTGAGGGTGCGACGCCGCGGCTGGTGGGAGAAGTTACGGATTTTGTAGACCCCTTTACCGCAAGCTCGACTTATCTTTACAAAATCGACACGAACAGCCGCTACTATGTCATCCATTCAGTCGGGCCGGATCGGACAGCGGATATCAGCTCGATGAGCACATCCGGCGATGTTACGGGCGGCCCCGATGACGACATTTTCGCCACAAACGGCCAGCTCCCCTCGTAAGGAAACAATAATGCCGGTACCAAAGGTTAGGGGGTGCCGCGGTTTTACGATCCTGGAAGTCCTGATTGCCGCATTTCTCGTCAGTATCGGCATGTTCGCGCTCGTGGAAGCGATGAACCGCGGAATTTTCGGCGTTGGCGAAGTAGAAGATTACACGCTCGCGCTCGCGCTTGCGCAGGCGAAAATGGAGGAAATTAAAGATACGGCCTATTCAAGCGTTTCCGGCAGCGCAAGGGCGGACATCAACGGGTACCCTGAGTTTGAGCAAGCCGTGACGGTCACGACGCCCCAAACGGATCTGAAACAAATAGTGGTCACATCCTATTGGGACACGCCGAGCGGCGAAATGAGCGTGTCCTTAACCACCTACGTGGTGAACAGCTGAACAGATTGCATGCGATCACGAAAAGCCCTCACCCTCCTCGAAATTGTATTTACGCTCACGCTTGTCGTTTTTATCTCTAGTTCCATTGTTTTCCTTTACATTGTTTCTCTGCGCGGTTGGCACCAGATCGGCGGCCGCAGTGACATCCACGAAAAACTCCACTTTGCGCTTGAACGCGTCACACGCGATGTCCGTGAGGCGCGAGCACTTTCGGTAGCAAATCATGCGCTCCGGTTTACCTTAAATGAAAACGGTCGAGACACGAGTTACATTTATTATCTCTACAATGCGTCTGATGTGTGGGTGCCTGCTTACGATGAGTCCGCCTATGATTTGTACCGAACGAGTCTGACACCGGCAGGGAGTGCCGGTATTGGTGATGATGCGTTTACGTACGGCACAGGCGACGTAATCGTCACCGGTTTAGAACCTCCTTCCGCAGCTACAGCGATCACGAGCACGAGCAACCATGCTGTGATCAAGCTGGGTGCAAAGGAAGGCGGCGATAGGTTAACGGTGCGTGGAAATGTCACGCCGCGGAATGTGTAGGGAACTGTCATTGCGGGGCAGCGAGCCAAAGCATGGCCGCAGCAATGCGCCGCAGCCGTCATTGCGAGGCAGAGTCCCAAAGCAATGCCGAAGCAATCTACGTCCTGAGATTGCTTCGTCTTCGCCTGGTTCGCATCCTCGCAATGACGGGCGCGGTTTTGTTCTCCTCCTGACGATGGTCCTAATGCTCACGCTGACGGCAGGGGTGGGGGGGCTCATCGTATCGCTCACGACGGACATTCGAAACGTTTCATTTCAGGCTCGTGGGGCCAAAGCGTTTTGGCTATCCGAAGCGGGGCTTGCAGATACCATTCGCCAGCTCAAGAATGACCCAGACTTTCGTATGAGCCCATCTTCGGTAGACGGAAATTTGGGAGACGGAACTTATACGGTTTCGGTAAGTAAAAGCGGCAGTACCTATACCCTCACATCAACAGGTACGGTCGAGGCACAAAGCCGGAGGCTTACGGAGAGCCTTGCGGTGACAGAAGGAACACTGCCGGCGTTTGATTATGTTCAGCATTCAGGAGATGATATCGACTTCAAAGACTCGTTGGATACAGTGATTACGGGGGACATCAGTGCGATCGGCCAAGTAAAGAATCACGGTGATGTGATCATTAACGGTACCGTTACAGAGAACTCGTCGGTCACGACGCCTACGGTGGACTTGAACGGCTATCAAGCCGAGGCTGCCTACACGGTCAATGGCAATAAAACCTTTGAAGAGGGGCAGACATACAGCGGCATTTGGTATGTGAACGGCAAAGCGACGATTCAGGACAACGTTACGGTCAACGGAACGATCGTTGCCACGGGGGATATCAAACTCGAAAAGGCGGAGAACGTGACGATCAACCCCGCATCGCCGTACCCGGCATTGGTCTCGAATGGGAAAATCAAGGCCAAACAGCTTGAGCGCTCCACGATCAACGGCCTCATTTTTGCTTTAGACGCCATCGAGATGAATCAGGCTGAGGACAATACGATTGATGGTGCACTTGTGTCGGGCGGTGATATTGAGATGAAACAAAATGAAAACGTGACGGTCACTTACAACTCGAATATCAAAGCAAACCCCCCGCCCCATTTTTCGGGCGGTGGTACGGTGACTGTGACAGCGCAAAAGGATTGGGATGAAGTTGCGGTGTAACTCTGACCCCTGTGCCCGCGGGTTAACGTCTGTCGTCGATGTCATCTCCTCTCCCCCGGAGGGGGAGAGGACAAAGGTGAGGGGGAGGACCTTTGAAAATCCCCCTCATCCTAACCTTCTCCCCCCGAGGGGGAGAAGGGATAACGCTGGCCTCGCCGGTGCGCAGGCGGGAGCAGTCATCCGGACGCTGAACACGTGCGGTTTAACCTTTCTTGAAATGCTGGTAGTTTTGGTTGTGATTTCTTTTCTCCTGGGCATCTTTATCATTCGGACGCGCGGTTTCACAGATCAATATGGAATTGAACCCGCCCGCGGAGATTTACGTTCTCTACAAACGGCGATTAACGCTTATTATTTAAACAACAATAATACGTATCCTTCAGGCTCCGACTGGCAGACGAGTGACTTGGTCAAAGACAGCCCGCGGGTCTTGCGCCAGATCCTCTACGATCCCTTTCAGCCGGCCGATACGGAATACGGTTACCATACGAGTCCTAATGGGAAGTATTACGTTGTCTTTTCCTACGGCCCCGATCTTGCGGCTGATATCACGGGGATCAATAATTCTGGGCAATTGACGAGTACGAGTGATGATGATATCTTTCTTACAAATGGTACCGGTACCTCTGCATCAGTCTAACTGCGGTACCGGAAGTTTCAATGAAAAAGTCACAGGCACGGTCCTTTCTCGCAATTGAATTTGCTTCAAGCGGCGTCAAGTTTGTCAAGATGACGCAGTCCGCAAATCGCTTTGACTTAGTCGATGCCCGTTTTGTGCCCGTTTCACTTGAGCGAGATCCTGAGAAGCAAGCTGAGCTGTGGAAGGCTGCGGCTTCTGAGATGTTGGCGGGTGAAGATGTGAAAAGCGAGCCGGTTCTCCTTGTCGTGAATACCACTCAGACTTGCTTTGCACAATTCACGCTTCCGAAGCTGCCGAAGAAAGAACTTGAAGGAACCTTAAAATGGAAAATGAAGGATCAGCTGCCTTTTCCGGTTGAGGAAGCCGTTTTAGATTACCGGCTTTCAGAACCTGAAAAAATAGGAAAACAACTGCGGTGTCAAAGTAGGGTATGCGCAGTTCCGAAGTCGGTCGTGGATCGATATTCCAAAGTCCTTTCTGCTGTCGGATGTCGTGAGATCGTCCTCGTCTCAAGCATTTTTTCGATCTCAAGTCTGGCAAGCACCTTGTTACAAGCGAAGCCGTCGCTCGTTGCCGTGGTGGACATCGGTCATTCCATGACAGAAATTGCTTTGTATGCCGCAGGACGGCTTAGTTTTTTAAGAAAAATCTCGTTCGGCGGGGAAGTTGTGAATACGTGTCTTACCCAATCACTCGTCACCGAACGGGGAACGGTTTCACTGACGCACGAGGAGGCTGAACGCGCGAAGCAGACGGAATCGTTGTTCGATCCAATGGGCGAGCATTTGATCGCCGCTAAAGTGGAGGCATCCAAATTGCATTCGTTAATTCGGCCAGAACTCGAAAGGTTTATTGATGAGCTCAAGCGCTCCTTCCATTACTATGCGGAGGAGCACGGGGACGCGGGCCTCGCCGCCGCGCGGGTGGTCGAGCACGTTTTTCTCACAGGGGGGACGAGCCGGCTTGGCGGGATGTGTGAGTACCTCGAAGAAAGACTTGATATTCCGACCCAGCAGATCCAATTGGAAAACGAGCTTGCCATCCAGTCACAAGCTCGAGTGAAAGATCTCAGTCCCTTTTATCGCTTGATCGCTGCGGTTCTGGATCATCCGTATGTGCCGGCCTCCTATGCGGGGCATGCGGCAAGGGGGATGAAACGAGTCCTTGGAAAACTTTCGTACAAGGTCGTGGCGATTGCGTGCGCCCTATTCCTCGTTGCGGTAGGATGGATCTTGGACTTCAATTACCGAAGGATCGTCCACGCGCGCCAGGACCTCCGCGCTCAAGTCGATAATTTGATACCAGGATACGAGGCGGCCCAAAATATTCGCTCACTCGAGCGCAAACTTGAGCGCGCTCAAATTCTCATGTCTGCCATTTTGGAAAAAGAACCGTTGTGGCTCGAGCTCTTTAAGGAACTGAGTCACAGTTTTCCGCCGGAGGCGGTTCTGGAATCCGTGACGTATGGCGAAGGCATTTTGGTGGTCAAGGGGAGAATTGATGGAACTGGCGACAAGGCTTCAGTTTCAGATTTGGCCCTTGCAATGGAATGGCCCATTTTTAGGAACGTGAACATCGTCCGAACAGAACAGCGGGAGGACGCCACGTATTTCGAGATCCGGTGTCTTCTGTCATGACGGGACTCAATCGGCATTATATTCCGCTTACCGTGACGGGTGTCATCGGGGTCCTGTCGCTTGCGTTGACGATCCTCTTGGCGCTTCGTGTCGATCGCGCAAAAGACGAATTCGCACAGGTCGAGAAGCAGCTTGCCCGTTACCGGTCTGAAGTGTGGCACCTTGAAAAAATCAACCGGTCCCAACTCAATGAAAAATTAACGAAAGAGCGGCTCCGTTTCCCCGCGGGGGAAAATGCCGCGGTTTTGATCGGCGAGGTGAATGAGGCTGCAAAACGGCACGGGGTCACCATCGTCTCGATGAATCCAAAGCAGAAGGTTCCGCATTTGGAGGAAGAGAAGGAGGTTTTGTCCTCTCTTGATCGCGTGCCTATCGATATGACAGTTACCGGAACTTATGAAGCTCTTGCCATGTTTTTGTCCGAGTTTGACCATTTGGAACACGGACTGGTGCGTGTCGAAAAATTCTCTTTGGCTCCGACAAAACCGAATGAGCCAGAACTTAATCTCACGCTCACAGCTGAGCTCTTTGTGAAAAAAGAGTCGGAGCAAGACGTGTTCGCGTCGGAGGCGAAGTTGAAAGCGCCCGTCGAACGCATCGCGCATAAAAGTCGGTCACCAGAAGTCGGTCGGAATCCGTTCGTCGGGAAGGACATACGGCCTGTGATCCCGCTCGCAATCGAAGGCATCATTTATGATCCGGAGGCGCCAATGGTACTCGTGGATGGAGACGTCAAAAAAGTGGGCGACCGCGTTCACGATGCCGTCATCGTCGAGATTCTTCCTGACAGCGTCCTCTTTCAAAGAGACCAAGAGCAAATCCGCGTTCGCTTGCAGCAGGAGTAGTGCCAACAACGAGGTTTAGTCCAAGGTTTAAGGTTTGGTCCAAGATGGTATGACTAGGAAAATGGTGTTATCATAGCTCAATGAAACAACCCGAGGCTAAGGACCTATTGTTTGAGGTGATGACACCCTTGCGCTTTCGGGTAGAGGTCAGCCGCTCCTATTGGAAGCTCATTACAAGTGTCAAACATCCAGTAATGGCGGGGCATGAGAATGATGTTAAAAACACTCTTCAACATCCGGAACAGATTCGCCAGAGTAAAACGGATTCATCCGTTTATCTCTTTTACAAGGCGTACAGAAAAGGCCGATGGGTGTGTGCTGTGAGTAAGAGAAATAATCGCGAAGGGTTTTTGATCACTGCCTATCCGACCGATTCTATCAAAGCAGGAGAAAAAGTATGGCCCAAATAAAAGTTTTTTACGATTACAAAGGTAACACCCTAACCGTGTGGTTCGCCGAACCCAAAAAAGAGTATGTCTGTGAGGAAACAGCAGAGGAAGTCGTCTTGATGAAGGACAGATCCGGACGTATTCTGGGATTTGAGAAGCTAAATTTTGAAGTGGGTAAGCATGAACAGTTTCGCGTCGCGTTTGAAACCATTGCACAGTAAGAACAGTCTTTGTTGCGGTCGCGGGTGAGGAGGCCATAACGGCGTGAACACCCTCCAAGTCACTGTTGATAAAGCGCATCTGGTAACGATCGGCGAGAAGCTTTACGCCGAATCGGTGGAGCTCGTGCGTGAGCTCGTCAATAACGCCTACGACGCCGATGCAACCCACGTTGACGTCACTCTTGCGGATGACAAAATTGGTGTCTCAGATAACGGGAGCGGTATGGATTTTGAAGGCTTGAAACAGTATTTTAAGATCGGATCTCAAGAGAAACTGGTGAAAAATAAATCGGAAAAGTTTCAGCGGGACCGAATTGGCCAATTTGGGATTGGCAAATTCGCTGCCCTGACTGCGGCCAAAACCTTTGAAGTGGATACCCAAAAGGGCGATTTCCGAGCCCGCGTCATTTTTGATAAGGAAGCGTGGAACGCATCCCAAAGTTCGTGGGAACTGCCTTTGATCGTCCTTCCTCAAGATCCTGACCGAGGGGACGGCACCGTTGTGACACTCACACGTCTGACCAAAAAATTCGACCGGGCCCAGGTGGAGCGCCGGCTGATCGAAAGCGTTCCTTTGATGGATCCTGATTTCGATGTCGTTTTGAACGGGTTTACGCTCCTGCCACGCCGTTATCAGGGGCAGAAAATCCCGGTTTTGGAAGGAACCCCCTTTGGCGTGATCCACGGCGAGCTTGTGATCCTTCCGGCTTCTTCCGCTTCGGCTCTCGATTTTGGAATCGACATAAGGGTTAAAAAGGTAACCGTCAAACGAGAACTTTTTGGGATGGAAACCTGGGGACGCGCGATGACGAGGCTTCGGGGGGAAATCCACGCGGACTTTTTGCCGGTAACGAGCGACAGGTCAGGATTTATCGTGGATTCCGACGAGTATAAAGCCTTCGAGCATATGATGACGAAAGTCATGGCCGAAGTCAGGAAGGCGCTGACGCATCTCGCGGAACAGAAGTATGGCCGCAAGGCGTCACGGGTGCTAAAGGATGCGCTTGAGCGAATCCGGTATTCCCTTGTGAGGCATCCGGAGTTGTCCCCCTTTGGGCCCATTCCAGTGGGAGAAGAAGGCGGAGTCGGCGGCAGTGCAGTGATTGGAAAAAAGCGCGGGAAAAAAGTGAATGAGGAAATCGTCAAAGAGCAGATTCAAGCGATGCCTACGAAAGGGGTCACCGACGCCGTTCGCGATTCGAAACCCAAGAAACCTGCCGTGCAATCCCTCACGCCTAATGCGATCGTCAAAAAAGTCAAGTTCGGCCAGATGGGGATTTCCTGTTGTATCGACAGTTTCGGCTGGGATTCTGCCGAGTGCTTTACCGAAAGCAGCGTCATTTACATTAATCGGGATCATCCGCTTTATAAAAGGGAGGAACAGCGCGCACTGACTATGACCCTTCATATCACGCGTCTTTTGGCTCAGGAAATCGCCTTGATGGCAAATCCAACTAGTCCGCGCGAAGCCTTTGAAAAGCAAAGCCAGCTTTTGAGGGACGCTTTAGGGGAGAAGGAAGGTTCGGAATGATCCCATCACCTCCTTTAGCAAACAAGTGTTTGCCAAGAAGCGGAGATTCCCCCTTGATTCAACTCCGCTTCTTTAAAAATGCTCGGCATTTTTTAAAGGAGGTGATGGGATGAAAGTGCTTGAGAAGCGAATCAGGAAAACGGGAGCTCTTGCCGGCAAAGGGCGAGCGCCGCGGTCGTATGAGGACCTGCTTGAGCGGGTACGTGGGACACTTGCGGCGGGCCGTGCGCGCGCCCACAAAGTCCTTGAGGCAGTCCAAAGCCGGATGTTCTGGGAAACAGGCCGGTGGATACACCTCTATCTCAAATATGAAAAGAAAACCGGCGGCCGGGCACCTTACGGAGAAAAGGTCATTCCAAAGCTCGCAGACGATCTATCCTATGATAAAGACTACCTTTACGATGCTTTGAGGGTGTATCGAAATAACACAATTTTCGGTACGTACCGAAAATTGCCTGTGGGATTGCACCGCGAGCTTTTAAACGTGAAAAATCCAGATCAGAGGAGGGCTCTTGCGTCTGAAGCCCAAGAGAAGGGATGGACAAGGCGTGAGCTCACTCGAAGAATCCGCGGACAAAAAGGGGTGTTGGACGGCCGCAAATCTTCTCGTGAAGCCGGTACTTTTACTCTCCGCGCCCGGAAGGGAAAACTTCGCCACTACCGTATTGTAGAACGAAACGGACGTTTATACGTGGATCTTGGTTTCCGGGATTTCCGGGAATTGACGGGGCACGAAGGTGACTTCAAAGACAGCGACATTGTAGAAGGAACATTGCTTGACCGGCTCACAAAAAAACCTTCGGCAACGGCGGCCGACCTTTACACGTACAAGGCCGAAGTCCGGAATCTTCCGGACGCGGATACGTACTGGCTGTTCATTGACAAGGGATTCGGCGGTTTCCGTGACGATAAAATCCGCCTCCGTGGAATTGACGCGCCCGAGATCAATACACCGGAAGGTCGCGCGGCGCTGGATTTTGTCGAAAAGCTTCTTCGCCTTCCGGAAGAAAATGGGTCACGGGGGAGCAGGCCTTACCGTGAGGTCCTGATCACGACCACCAAAACTCCGGACAAATGGGACCGCTACCTCGTGGACCTCTATTTTGAAAAGGACGGCCGCGAAATTTATCTCAACCAGCTGTTGCTCGACGCCGGCCACGCCGTTCCGTACAGCGAATAGTCTTATTGGTGCAAGACCGGAAAATGGTGCAAGACCGTATCTGCGTGATTACCATTTGTTTCCTCTCCCCCCTTTTTTTCCGCCACCCAGCGCGGCGGATCCGCCACGTCTTCTGGCGGAGGAGGGAGAGGGGAAAAGACTACAGCTACGGTCTTGCACCCACCGGAAAAGACAGGGTTTCGGCTAGCCGGGGTATGGTATACTTTTAAGGGCTGATCGATAAACGGAGGGATTCTTATGGGTAAAGCAATTTTGGTGGGGGAACTTTTAAAGTTAAGCGTTTCTGAGCGCATCCAATTGGTTGAAGACGTGTGGGATAGTATTGCGAATGTACCGGAGCGTGTGAGTCTGACGGAAGGGCAAAAAAAAGAGTTAGATGATCGGTTAGCAGCCTACCATCAAAACCCTGCTAATGGCTCACCGTGGGCCGATGTTAAAAAGAGAATTTTGTCCTCCAATTGAGCCGCCAAGTTATTTTCCAACCGCAAGCCGAGGCCGATCTTCATCAAGCCTTTGACTGGTACGAGGAACGTGCAACGGGTTTAGGCAGAGAATGGATCCGTTGCATTGATGCCGCTGTTTTTTCTGTGGCAAGGTCTCCGGAAAGATATCCCAAAATCTTAAGGATATCCGTCGGGCTCTTATCCGCCGGTTTCCTTTTGGAATTTTCTACGTGCTTGATAACGAAAGAATTATTGTTTTGGCTGTTTTGCACGTTAGGCTGGATCCCTCACACTGGAAGAAAAGAGCCAATGATTGAAAGCTCTTTACCCGAAAAATTCCGGCATGAAATGCTCAAATAAAGATTTTCAAGTTGACCGGTTTTCATACAAAGCGATCTCCCCTCTCCCTTTTCCGCCGCGTCTTTTGTCGCCATAAGGCTTTGGCGGCCCGCCGGCGATTTGTGGCGGGGCGGAAAAGGGAGAGGGAGAGAAAATTTGCAGAACTCAAGTTAAATATCTCGAAGAACACCATTTCTACTCTCCTACTCCCTCCTTATTTCGGACTTATGGGTAATGGTCAGATAAAGGGGGAGGAGGTTTGGCTCATTTTGAAAAAGCTCAGTTACGGCATGGATTGTCCGTTGATGTTCGTTCTGCAGCTTAGAAGGAAAAGAGCTTCTGCTTCATCCATTCGCTGTAATCGAATACAATAGCCTTCATGTTCCCGGTATCCCTGAAAAAAAATGAAGCCCTGCGGCACGACATGGAGCACCTTGGCATCCGCGAAGCGGACCTCGAAGAGTCGTTTGTCCGTTCCGGAGGTCCCGGCGGCCAGAATGTGAACAAGGTTTCCACGTGCGTGATTCTGAAACACGTGCCCAGCGGCGTGGTTGTAAAATGCCGGCAAGAGCGGTCCCAAGCCATGAACCGCTACCGTGCGCGCCGGATTTTGGCGGACAAGCTCGAAGCCAAAACCAAAGGCGAGGAAAGCCGCGAAGCCCGGCGCGTTGCCAAAATCAAACGCCGGAAACGCAAACGCTCGAAGCGGGCCAAAGAAAAGATCCTTAAAATCAAAAAACAGCAAAGCGAAAAAAAGAGCCTTCGCCGCCCCATTGAACCGGAAACGTAGGAGAGAACTTGGAGGGCCGAAAAGAGGAAGCGGGGGACGCAGCCGCTGGACAGGATCCTGAAGCGGCTCGGGCTCGCGAACACTGACCTCGTGGACGCCTCGGCCGAGCAGCTGACCCATAAAATGATTCAAAAGGGCCGCAGGGAAGGCGGCTCACGCCGAACCTTCAAATGAACCGGACCCCGGGAGGTGACCGACGACGCTTTGTCCCATTGCCTTGGCTGTCGGACGCAGGAAATGCCCGCTTTTCAAAATTTGCCCTGCCGAAGGGATTGTCGGCGATGGTAAGGAAGACGACACGGGAGATAAAAAACAATAACAAGAGGACAGGTCGGCAAGGGAAACAGGATAAATAATCATGGCAGCGCGATTGAAAAAGAAGATAAAAAGGAAGGCTCGTCCTGAAGAAGATCCCAATCGCAGAATCATTGAATCTCTCATCAAATTGAAGCTGACGGACGAGGACATGAGACAGCTTGAGACGGAAGTGACGCCCGTTGCGGGCGGGCCCTGGGAACTCGGATGGCCGCATCATCGGGTGCTTTTGAGCATCGATGAACCTGCGGAACGGTTTTGGTATGAGGAAAAGGCAAGAAATCAGGCGCTGAGTTTGCGGGAACTGGAAAAGGCCGTGCGTGAGAATGTTTTTTACAAAAGCATAGGACGCCGGCCTCCGAAGCCGAGACCGCTCGGACCAAAAAGGGCCGCGCCCAAAAGCGGGGATTCTGAACTCGAAAACGATCCGGGTTATCGGAAACTTTTGAGAGACGTCAGGAAAGTCATCGATCGAGCCGAGGCAAAAGGAGTTGCCGTGCGCCACCGGCGTGATGATATCTTAAGCTGTGCCGGCTGCGGTGCGTTTGAAGATGTGCTCTGCGGTGAAGACAGCCGCCGCACTTTTCTGGCCTCCGGCGAGGAAACTCCCGAACCTTTTCTTGTGATTGATAAGAAAGAAACTCATGAATACCGCAAATACGGCGATCGTTTTATCACGATCTATGAACATGTGTGCGGTGTCTGCGGCGTTCATCAGTCCGCCTCTTTAAGCTGCGTTTTTTATGACGAGAAAGACGAAATCTGAGAGGAATACTACCCGTGCAGGGGATTGGAAATGAAATCGTGAAAGCCGGCACGTCGGTCGCGAGAGTGCCGCCTCCCGCCACCAAAACGCCGGCGGGTTCACCCGCCAAAGGGTTAATGGCGGGCAGGCCGCGGTCGTATGAGGACCTGCTTGAGCGGGTACGTGGGACACTTGCGGCGGGCCGTGCGCGCGCCCACAAAGTCCTTGAGGCAATCCAAAGCCGGATGTTCTGGGAAACAGGCCGGTGGATACACCTCTATCTAAAAAAGAAGATGGGTCACGGGGGAGCAGGCCTTACCGTGAGGTCCTGATTACCACGACGAAGACTCCGGACAAATGGGACCGCTACCTCGTGGACCTCTATTTTGAAAAAGACGGCCGCGAAATTTATCTCAACCAGCTGTTGCTCGACGCCGGCCACGCTGTCCCGTACACGGATTAACGCCGCTCGGCTCTGCCCGATCTGATTTTGGAACCGCAACCTTTACAATACGCCGTCGCCAATTTACAATCTAACCTTCCGGTGGGAGATGGTACGACGTACTTCATTCGATAGCCCTGATACAAAATGGTTGCAAGCTCTTGATTTGAAAAAAGTTAAAGCTAATAAGATCAGATTGTAACTTGTAGTAACGAATACAACTCGAGTTTGGCACTTTCTCGCAACATCCCTTCTCCCCCCCCTTGGGGGAGAAGGTTAGGTTGAGGGGGTAGAGTGGCCGCTTACCCCTCACCCTGCCCTCTCCCCAGAGGGGAGAGGAGAAAAGTGCCAAACTCGGCGAATAATAATAAGTTGCGATTTCCGCGCATGATGAAGCAAAAAAGTTCATCAGAAAGGTTGATAATTATACCAAATATGGTATATTTATGAGTGACGGAACAGGGATCAAAAAGATCGATTTCGTAAGATCGTCAAGAAAAGACATCCGGGAGTTCCCCGAAGAAGTCAAAGAGGACATCGGATACGCGCTCTTTGAGGTCCAAAAAGGCGGGAAACCGGCAGCAGCGAAGCCGCTCAAAGGATTCGGCGGAGCGGGAGTGCTGGAAATCGTCGAAAATTTTCACGGCGATACTTACAGGGCTGTTTATACGGTAAAGTTCCCAAAGACCGTGTACGTTTTGCACTGTTTTCAAAAGAAGTCGAAACACGGGATTAAGGCGCCGCAGAAAGAAATAGACCTGATGAAGCAGCGGCTGAAAACCGCCGAAGAAGATTACAAAGCCAATTATCAATGAGGTGAATGACAATGAACTCAAATGAGAAAGTCCACAGAGGAAACGGTAATGTCTTTTCCGATATTGGCGCTGCCCATCCTGACAGGGTGCTCGTGCGGGCTCAAGTCATGTCCAGGATCGCTGAGATTCTCAAGGAGCGCGGCCTGACGCAAAAGAAAGCAGCTGCACTACTGGGCATCCCGCAATCAAAAGTTTCCTGTCTCATGAACGGCAAACTCAGCATGTTTTCCCTGGACCATCTGTTTGAATTATTGAATGCTCTGGACAGTGATGTCGCGATCATTATCAAGCCGAAGACTGAGCAAGAAAAAACGGCCACAACCCAGGTCTGGCTGACTGCTTTTGCATAAGGGAAAAAATTTTGTGGCTATGTGCGCTGGCAGCGAGTGAAATAGGGAATACCGCATTAATGTGGTAATAAATGTGGTAATAACCGCTACGGGCACCCTATAGTATTTTGGGTCTCTGTCTGTCAAACTTGATGGTTTAAACTGTTATGAAAATACCGCCTCCTTTTCCGCCTCCGAGTTTTTCTGTGAGTCCCTTGGCCGTCAGTGTTTATTCGAATCATTATTTCAAGGAGGTTGTCGCCTTTCTCCACGAAGAAGGGAAGAAGAGCGCTTATTATGTGAAGATGCGAATCGCCTTGGAAAAAGAGGGGATGGTGGAGGAAATTTATGAGAAAAAGCTGATTCATAAGGAAATTTTCTCTCCGCCCGATCCCGAGGAAATCGTTTCGAATATAACTCGGAGAATCAAACATTTTGCGCGCCGTTATAAGGTCTCCTCAGACCGCATCTTTTTTTATACTTCGGATCATCCAGGTGAAAAGAAAACCCGCATTCTGAATCCTCCTCTTGGGCGGCTCGATTCGAAGGTCGTCTCCGTCATCCGAGAAAGCTACGACCATAAAATCGAAGAAGAAAAAATGACCCATGCCTTTAAACTTTGTGAAGAAGGGGAGCGGCTGCTCCAAGAGCGCCGGTTTCGGGCCGCCCTGCGCCATTTCCGAGATGCCTCTCAAATTGCTCCGAATTTTTATTTACCACCGTTGGGGATCTGCGAAATCCTGACGCGTGAAGAAAAATGGGAGGATGCCAGAACGCATTTGAAGCAGGCGAAGGAACTCTTTGAAAAGACTCCCAAGATCTCAGGGAACCAACGAAACCGAGTGAACGGGAGGATCGAAGAGGCACTTTTACGTCTTCAATCCAACCAAGAGGCGAAAGCCAAGGTTTCGACGCCTCCGACAAGCGCCTCTTCTTCCCCGGCCGGTTCGGACGAGCCTTTTGGGGCACGAACGGATCTTCCTTCTTCGGTGCCGGCTTCCTTTGCTTTTGAGTCCCTGCCTCCCTTTTTGAGGGAATACTATCAAGCCGGGAAATTTGAAGGTTTGGATCTTCATGCGCTGCGCCTTGAGGCAGAGCGGTTGAAATTCCTTGAGGGCTTTGATGAATTGCTGGCCCCCTCTCAGGCGCGGATTGACTCCTATGAACATCAAATCCGTACAGCCCGAATGGTTCTTAGGAGAATGCGGGGCCGTGCCCTTCTGGCCGATGAAGTGGGACTGGGAAAGACGATTGAGGCAGGGCTGGTTTTAAAAGAATACGTGATGAGGGGAATGGTCTCCAAGGTCTTGATCTTGGTCGTTCCTTCGCTGGTGTCACAGTGGCGGGATGAAATGGCGGAGAAATTTGATCTGGCGTTTGTTACGACTGAGGAGATCCATCGATTTGAGCCTTCGGCTCTATTTTGGACGACACATCCACAGGTCATTGCCTCTTTATCCCTTGCCAGGCGCGAACCCCATCAAAGCTCGATCCTGAATCAAGAATACGATCTTGTGATCGTTGATGAGGCCCATCATCTGAGAAATCGTGAGACGATCGCCTGGAAATTTGTGAGTCAAATCAGGAAAAAATACCTCCTTCTTTTATCGGCCACCCCGATTCAAAACGACCTCGAGGAGCTTTATAACCTTGTGACGATCCTTCATCCGGGACAGCTGGGCACTCCGAGCCAATTCCGGCGTCAATTTGTGGAGAGGGGCAGCTTAAGAAAACCCAAGAATACCGAGACGCTTCGCTCTCTTCTCCGTGAGGTCATGATCCGCAATACGCGTGCGAGCGCCAAAGTCCCCTTGCCGCGCCGAATCGCCAGAACTATTTCCATCGAATTGAGTGACGAAGAGCGAAGGCTTTATCATTTGCTTTCGGAGTGGATCCGGGGAGTCCACCGGCAAAAAGGGATCAGCCGGATGATTCTCTCTCTTTTACAGCGCCAGGCCGGATCGAGCTTTCGGGCGGTTTCTCTTACCTTGCAAAAGATCGCCCCGGAAGTTGACTCAACCTGTCGGAATCTTCTTTTCGAAATTAAGAAGGCCGTTGCCTGTCTTGAAGAAAGTTCCAAGCTTTTGGCATTAGAGCGCGCCCTTTCCCATACGAGAGAGAAGTGCTTAATTTTTACGGAGTTTTTAGAAACACAGTCTCATCTTGATCAATTTCTAAGAGAAAAGGGGTACGAGCCTATTCTTTTTCACGGCAGCCTCACGCCTTCTGAAAAAGTCGAAGCGCTCCGCCGGTTTCAGAACGAAGGCCGGATTCTCATCTCGACTCCTTCAGGAGGAGAGGGGACCAATCTTGAGTTTTGCCGTACCGTCATCAATTATGACCTCCCTTGGAATCCTATGAAAATCGAGCAGCGGATCGGGCGGGTTCACCGAATTGGCCAAACGGGGGAGACTTTGATCTACAACTTTGCTGCCAAAGAGACGGTCGAGGATTACCTCTTAAAGATCCTGGATGAAAAGCTTAATCTTTTTGAGCTCGTGGTCGGAGAGGCGGAGACGATTTTGGGAGAGCTCACGGAAGAAAAAGATTTCGAGGAAATCCTGATGGACATTTGGCTGGAAGCCGCAAGTACGGAAGAATTGGAGTTAAAAATCGGCCATTTGGGCAATCGGATCGTGGAAGAAAAAGAAAAATATCTTCAAATCAGAAAGTGTGACGACGTGTTGTTTGGCGCGGATTATGAAACCGTCTGAGTCTCCTATCGATTTAAAGGATTTTTCAAAAAGGGCCTTTGAAGCGCTCGGCAGCGTGGTGGAAGAATGGGGGGCCGCGGGTCTTGACGTGCTCGTTGCGGATGATTTGGTTTCTTATTTTCGGGGGCAGGATATTTTGCGGCTTTCGTTCTCACCCCTAGAGGCGAGCGAGAGAGATGAGACCCAAAGAGTCACTTTGGGGTCGCCTGTCTTGGAAGGTTTGCTTCACGTTCTTTCCAATAAAGGGCTTCTGGCCCGGGCCTATTTAAATCCCCTCCATGCCGAGTCCCGAAATGTCGAGGAGAAGTTTGCAAGAAAATTTCATTGGGAGAATGCCAAACCTTATCTTAAAAGCAGTTCTTTGGAAGAAACAGGCCGCGCCTGTTTCCAATTTAAAGTTTCGTTTCTAAGCGATGACCGAATCGAGCGGCTTTATCTGATTTCAGTCAACCTGACCACGTTTCTTGAAGAGGTGAGGCTTTTGCGCGAATGGGACCTTCTCTTTTTCGAACATGAGAGGCGGTATGAAGGGGTGGCCGCCTTTTGTCTTCCGGATGTGGACCGCGTCTCGGAGCGGGCGGTTGTTTTTTTGAGAAAGAGGATTTCTCCGGAACTCGAAAACATGAAAGCCTTTCAGGAGAAATTTCTCAAACGCGACCTTTTGAGAATCGGGGATTATTACCACGAGCTTTTTAGGGAAATCGGGAGAAAAGAGGCCAAGGCCGAAGGGGATCCCAGCCTCCTGGATCGGGTTCGAAAACGGAAGACCGCTGTAGCGCTAGACCGACAGAAGAAGATCAGAGATGCAGTCGAAAAATACCGGCTTGATGTCCGCGCCGAGATCGTCAACCTCTTGATTCTCTACCAGCCGTGGATGCGCTGCGTCTTTGGTTTTAAAAGCCGCTCAGGGGACCTGGAACGGGTGTTTTACTGGGACCCTGTGCTGAAAGACTTTTCAGATTATGCCTGTGAGCAATGTCAGATTCCGTCGAGTACCTTTATGGTTCGCGGCCCAAAATTCATTTGCTTGAAGTGCAAAGAGGTGAAAGATGAAAACATCAGAATGGCTCACGCTCAATCCTGAAGAAGACCTCTTGGGAGCCTTAAAAGAGGTTCAAGCGAAGCTAAAGAAGTGTGACCTCCCAAAGGATTCAGAACTTTTCTTTGATTCGGCCGCCGCCTGACTTCCGCAAGCTGCACTACAATCAATTATTTGAGGGGTCGGGGTGTTTTCCCGACCCCTCATCCCGAGCGAAGCGAGGGATCTCATCAATGAGATCCTTTCGGCCCTTCGGGCCTCAGGATGATCCCACCACCTATTCTTGGCCCAGAGGGCCAATGCGCCTTCGGCGCATGAATAGGTGGTGGGATGAGCCGTCTTTATCTGAAAAAAACTCCCCGACGGCTCAATTATTTTTAGGAGAGAATGGATGACATTTGGGTGTCCCGTCAGCAATACCAAACAGTCTGTCATTCCGGCTTTCGCCGGAATGACGGCTTGGGTGTTCTATTGCGGAAGTCAGGAAAAAATGCGGGATCAATTCACGACCTGCCGAAGGTAACTTCTCGATTTTCTTACCCCCATTAAAAAAAATCTACCTGAGAGAGAACATCAAGAAACACGGTTGAGGCCGACCTTTACTTCCTTGAAAGAGGAGAGTGTGGCTTTTGTTCCACAGTTCGTGTGGATTCATTTCTATTATTAAGTTCTTTACGCATTAGACGATCAACACGCAAAAGCTGAGCCAGAAGAGCTCCCAGAAAGATCCGGACTTTTAAAATTAAAAATCGGAGGCTCTCATTTTGCTCAGCCCAAAGCGTACCATTGAATCCCTGTTTGAAGATGACTTCCTCTTCGAGGAGACTCTGAAAAGAGTCTATCAGACGCAGGTCGTATTCAGCGGTCTCCTCGAGGAACTTTCCTTGGAGTTTGCGCGGCTCGCTGGAAGAAATGAACCCTTTCTTGACCACGTCGTTCGTCGAGCGATATTGGCTTACCCATTTCGTGAGAAATTTTTCGAGAAGCTGGCAAAAGTGGCGCAAGGCACAAGGTTACAGAATCGAAATGAGGCAAAGGGATAGAAGATGATGGCAAACCATACCATTTACGGGACGAGGTCTTTCGAATGCCCGCAATGCGAGATTTTAGTCTGTGGGAATTTTCGGTTTTGCCCCCGATGCGGCGACGAATATGAGATCACAAAGAACGAGACGCTACAAACCAAAAGCCCTGATAAATAATTGAGCCATCGGGCTTACTTAAAAAAACTCCCCGATGGCTCAAATAATTTTTCCTGTTTACATGTCATATTTAAGTGGTATATTGTCCAAAACATTCATCTATAGATGGCAAAACAAGCCGGACATGCGATATGTTGAAATTGCAGCCGAGGGGAACTGTACGAAAAGGGGGCAGCAATGTTGAACCAAGCAGCATGGCTACACACAGCGAGA
>MHFT01000073.1:3704-5621 GCA_001804315.1 Omnitrophica bacterium RIFCSPLOWO2_12_FULL_50_11 | reverse complement strand
GGGGGGGTAAGAATTCGTCACCGGCTGCCGAAGGACATGTCCCAGTGCCGGCTGCTTGCGGAGACGGTCTAGCCCTAGCGCGAGCAGAGTGTCACACCTTAGTTAGATTCCTCGAAGAACGCATCACCAAGATCGAAAAAATCCGATATCTGAGCCACGCCCACCCCCTCTTCAAAGAATGGCACAAACAAAACCGCCGTCTCCTCCAGGAAAAGTTAGAGCGCTCCTACCTTCACCGCTACGAATTAATTTCCTTTTCGGAGGACCATCGAAACGGTTTGATTTTCAACAGACCCAGTGTGACCTGGAAGGATAAGGAACAGTACCAACGGGGGCTTCAACGGGCACGGATCTTTTTCAAAGGCATCTTAATGGAATTGAAGGACAAAATAGGCAGTAGGGAAACGATTTAGTATTTGAACTTTTTTTAGTCCCCCGCCACTTTTAATTTTGGTGGTTTGAGCAGCTTATATGAGACATTATTTCAAAAGTGGTGGGGGATTAGGGAAGTCGAGTTTGGCACTTTTCCCCTCTCCCTTCTGGGGAGAGGGCAGGGTGAGGGTAAACGGCCACTCTACCCCCTCAACCTAACCTTCTCCCCCAAGGGGGGAGAAGGGATGTTGCGGGAAAGTGCCAAACTCGAGTTAGGGAAAACAAACGAAAGAGGAGGATCAAGATGAGCGCTCGAATCGGAGAAAGCGGACGCGTTGAAAAAGGGAAGGGCCTTGATGTCGGGACAGCTTTCATTTATTCGGCAGAGCGAGAGAGGGGGAAGATTGTTTACCACAGGCAGCGAGACGCTTTCTTCGATATCGAACAGGGCGATTTTACGAAGCGGATGCTCGACAAAGTTAGTGTCAACTATGTCCAGAAAGACGAAACCCTTTATGTGATCGGAGATGAAGCCATTGAGTTTGCGAATATCTTTAACAAAGAGTACCGGCGGCCTTTGGCCTGCGGGGTGATTAGCCCCCGCGAGAAAGAGGCCCTTCCAATGATTGAACTGATCATTCAAAGCTTGATTGGCGCACCACGCCTGAAAGGAGAGATCGTTTATTATTCGGTTCCTGGAGCCCCTCTCGATGCCGGTTTTGACGTGGTCTATCACGAGAAGGTCATCAAAGGAATTCTCGAGCGGGCGGGATATGCCGCGAAGCCGATTAACGAGGCGATGGCGATTGTCTTCTCTGAATTGGGGGGAGAAAACTTCACGGGACTTGCTATCTCCTTTGGGGCGGGAATGGTGAATGTCTGCTTAAGTTTTATGTCGGTCCCCATTATCACGTTCAGTCTTTCCAAAGGAGGAGACTGGATTGACCAGCAGGCTGCGGTGGCTGTCGGTGAAACGGCAAGCCGGGTCTGCGCGATTAAGGAAAATGAATTTGAGTTAAGCGCTTCGGATCAAACGACCTCAATTAAGAAGGCGCTTTCCATTTATTACGACAACCTGATTGATTACGTCTTGGCCCGGATCAAAAAGGAAATGGAGCGATCAGACAAGATGCCTCGCCTGAAAAAACCAATTACCTTAATCGTCGCAGGAGGAACTTCCTTGCCAAAAGGCTTTGTCGAGCGTTTTTCAAAGCAGCTTTGGAAACTGAGATTCCCGATCGCCATTGGCGAGATCCGCCCTGCGTCGCACCCTTTGCAGAGTGTGGTCCGAGGGGCCTTGATTGCTGCCATCACCGATGGAGAGAAAGAAGTGGAGCGCGGCAAAAAAGCGGTGGAATTTATCGAGCAGGCCAAAGAGGTAGGGAAGATTCCCATAGCGGTATAACGCGCAGAAACAAGGTGGGGAAATGGGTGGGGATGTTAAAGAAGTCATTCAAGAAGCGACTTCTTTTTTCCGGTTCGACCTGAGAAGAAAAGGTTTTGTGATCGATGCGAGGCCCTCCGGAGAAGGCTGGGAAGTCCAAG
>MHFT01000073.1:0-3586 GCA_001804315.1 Omnitrophica bacterium RIFCSPLOWO2_12_FULL_50_11 | reverse complement strand
GGAGAAGGCTGGGAAGTCCAAGCTGAGCTCCTTGACCCACGCCCCGATCTCAGCAATTCCTATAGAAAAGTTTACGACCAGAACATCTACCTGATTGCAGTGGCTAGCGATCTGAAGATCCAATCCTGTGAAAAAATCGGTACCCGGGAAAAAACTGGCGAGATTCGTTTCTTTGCGAGAGAAAAGCAAATCCAGAGACAGACTTTGCCTAGGCCTTCGCCCCCCTCAAAACAACCGCCCATTGAACAAAAAGTCTCCTTAGATCCTACTCTCGTAGGTAACCTCGCTGAGGAGATTTCAAGACGCGTTTCCTCTTCCCTTCGACAAAAGAAGGGCGCTTCTTCTGAGGAAGAGCCGGTGATAGAAAGAGAAGTCTACATCGACCCGCACCGGGAAGTGGATTTGGATTTTAATTTTAAACAAGTGGGGAAGATAGAACAGCAAGAGGAGGGAAATATTTCGGAGACGGTGAGACAGTTATCGTCATTGCGAGGAGCCCCGGAGGGGCGACGAAGCAATCCATAGTCGTGAGATTGCTTCGGTCGCGGAGCCTGCACTGAGCGAAGCGAATGTGCTCCTTCGCAATGACAACAGAAAGGAAAAAGAGTTGAGGGTATTTGCGATCGCAAATCAAAAAGGGGGGTGCGGGAAGACGACCACAGCGATTAACCTCGCCGCCTCGCTTGCGGAATGTGAAAAAAGCGTCCTCTTGATTGACCTCGATCCCCAAGCGCACAGCACCTTAGGATTGGGGATCGATCCTGAGAAATTAGAAAAAAGCCTCTCTAACGTTTTAAATGAAGAGCCAGGGAAAGCGTTTGAAATCGAGGATGTTCTTGTTCGAGTTTGCCCTCGCCTTGACTTGGCCCCCTCTCAGATTTTCCTAAGCGCTTTTGAACAGCGTTGGGCTGGCGTTGAAGGTCGTGAAGATGTCCTCTATCGAAAACTTCAGCCCCTCGGCCAACTTTTTGATTTTGTCTTGATCGATTGCCCTCCGAATATTGGACTCCTGACGTTCAACGCCCTCAGAGCCGCCGATGACGTCTTAGTCCCCGTGGAACCTTCTTTTTTTTCGCTTCATGGTTTGAAAAAATTAGTTGAGACAGTGGGTCTGGTTGAGGATACGTTCTCCAAACAAATTGCTCTGCGCGCCCTTCTAACCCTGTGGGATCCGCGAACCATACTTGCGCGGGAGGTCTGGAAAAAATTCGTAAGTCATTTCGCTGGGAAGGTTTATACCACCTATATTCGAAAAAATAACCGTCTCCAGCAGGCTGTGGAAGCTGGAAAGCCGATTACGCTTTTCGATCCGGATGCAGCGGGGTCGAAAGATTACAGGGCTCTTGCGAAGGAACTGTTGGAACTAGAAGCTAAAGAAGTTTCCAAAACGTTAGTCGATGAGATCGAGCGAGAAGCTGTGCTGATGGCTGGGAAAGCGCAAGAATTACCTCAGAGGGACAAGCAGCAAGAAGTGGGGCGAGCTGAGAGTCCTGAGGAAGCGATTCCTATATCTCCAGAGAAAAAAACAGCAGGGGTTGAATCAGGAGAAGGTTTCGAGCGAGAAGGGGTGCAAGAAGCGGGGGTAGAGGAAGAAACAGTAAAGGAAAGGCAGGTCGATTCTATCGATCGTGTCTACGAAGAAATCCGGACCCTTCCTGAAGAAGAAGTCGCTGGGACAAAATTGCAGGCCGAAGAAAATGTAGCCGTTGGTCAATCGGATAGCTCCAAGGTAGAGGCACTTCGTGAAGCGGAGGAAGCAGAAGTGGTGTTTAGCTACCTCGCGCCAACGGCGCGGAATGTTGAAATCATCGGTGAGTTTACAGACTGGAAACCCCTTCGGTTAAACCCGCCTCCCGGCTCTCAGGGGGTATGGATGAAAATCTTTCACCTCAGAAAAGGGGCTTATCAGTATAAGTTCCTTGTGGATGGGAAGAAAACCATTGACCTCAAAAACCCTCGATTCGGCGTATGTCCTCAGGGAGGGATCGCCTCGATCATCGAGGTCTAATTGAGAAATATGGCTGACGAGATGCCCGCTATCAAAAAGGTGGCTCACTTCTTTCTTTCCGCTCACCCAAAAGATTCCGTTCAGCCCGCACTTTCTAGGTCATTGGCGTCCAGAAAGTGTGGGGTTCACGTAAGCCCGGCCGAAGATAAAGCGCTGATCCTCCAAGCCCTGGCCGAAAGAGGAGTGATGGGGCTTATCTGGTTCAACTTAGGAAAGAGTCATCTTGTCTTCACTGCTGCTTTCGCCCAACGTCTCGTGAAAAACGCGTCTGGGGAAAGACGAATTCGTATCATTGGTTTTAAGAGGTCTTTGGAAAGTTGGCTGGAACTGCGTTCTTACTTTCCTTCGCTTCCTTATTCTCCTCCTTCTGAGGAACCATCGGGATACACCCTTTTTTCGCTTTCCCCGGAAGTCGAATTGGCCTACGTTTTTGGGGAGGGAGGCCTTAGAAAAATGGGGAAACCCGAGGGCTCTGTAAATCATTTGCTCAGTCTCTCCGGGCGCGAGGAGTTTTTAGGTGCTTCTTTTTTTCACACGCTCGACGAAATCGTTTTGATTACGCCGCCTGACCGTTCGAGCCTCACCGAGCTTTACCGGGCCCTTAAATGGCTTGCCGAAAAAGTGCCTTGGCTCTCAGCCGGTATGCTCTTGGATGGCGCAGGGTTCAGCTATTCGGAGGCTTGGAGTTTATTCGAGGAGTACGGGCGGGTGATCATCCCGCGGTTTCTCGCCCGCTCACCTGCTTTCTACGGGCTTTGTGATTCAGAGCAAATCCTCAAACGAGCTCAATTTTCGGAGCCGGCGGTCACAGATATTTCGTTTTTCTAATCGACGACTGACAGTGCAGACTCCAGAGAGTTTCGACCTATTTTGGGAGAAAAAAGAGGAATGGCCCCCTGTTCAGATCGCATCGTTTCTTTTTCGTTCGATTGGAACCGTCTTTCCAGAATCTTTTCTTTTCAATTTGCCCGAAGCAGAGAAGGAAAAAGCCCGTGCGGGATTTTCTTTTTTTGACGGCTCCGGCTCTTTTGAAAAGGCAATCGTAATGGAAACGGCCGGCCCCGATCAATTAGAGGCGATCCTTCAAGCCTACCTTTCGTTTAAAGAGGAAGCCGAGGCCTTTTTTAAAGGGAGAGCCTCGCGCATCTTTCAGCCGGGGATTGAAGTACGGCTCGTTCTATTCGCAAGGAGTTTTCAGCCCGAGTTTGTTCGGTATCTGCGTTTTTACAGGGTTAAGGCTTCGCTCATTTCTTATGCGATCATTGAGGGGGGTGGAAAGAAAGGTGTTTTGCTCCGTCGAGTAAAAGAGGTGGAATTAGGCGTCCAGGATCAGGAATCCTCGCTTGACTCGGAGATTGACGTGGAGCGAAACGGCTTCTTCTTCAAAGAGATTGGGCTGAGTCCAGAGGAACAGCGGGCGCTTGGGAGTCTCCGCCTGTTACGATCAGAGTCGTCTTCACCCCGCACTTTCCCGACCCGTTGAGAGTATGAACGTGCGGCGTTCACGAGTATTGCCAAGCGACTAGTCCGGTTTTCTCATCAATTTGGCGGATTGATGAGAAAACCGCTTTGGACGCA
>MHFT01000072.1 GCA_001804315.1 Omnitrophica bacterium RIFCSPLOWO2_12_FULL_50_11 | reverse complement strand
GAACTCCTTCATCGTATCTTCGTATAATGTTACCCATACAAGTACTCCCAATATAGAGATGGTCATATACATAAAGAGCAGGCTGAATGGAAGGGGGGGCTTTATAAGTTTTAATCCAATATATATTAATATCAGAGAACTAATTGTTTTTATTAAAATAGAAGTTTTTTTAATCATGCTGCTCCAAATATTTTTCAAGATTCATCGAATGACCTGCCCAAACAGATCCAATAGCAACGCATTGTGCCCTCTTTTCTCATGGCGACCACTTTCGTGATAAACCTCTTCCTCTCGCGGGGCATCAAGAAACACCTAATAAACGATTCGCAAGCCAGAGGAAGCCAGCGGTCGCCTTTCTGTAAAACCAGTCGATATCAAGGCTGATCGTATTCTCCGGACGCATCTTATTCAAGAAAAGCACAAACCCCAAGGCGGTAAAGCCCAGGATTTGCAGGGATCCGACCAGATGCTCTCCGGTGTAAGGGTGGTACTCAACCGGGTACGGCAGCAGCCGATAGAGCAGGTCCGGCCAAAGCCCCAGCAGGATGCAGATAAAGGCAGCCAATCCCATCCCATAGAGCATGTTATCGGGAGGATCTGTTGCAGGGATCTTCTTGTCTTCACCCAAAAACACCGCATAAGGAAGTTTCAGTGTGGTCGAGAGCAACGTACCGGCAGAGGCGAGTGTGAGCAGCAAAAATGCCCATGATTGATGCGTCTCCACAGCGGCTGAAACCACCATCGATTTGCTGATAAATCCAGAGAACAGCGGCACCCCGGAGATAGAAAATCCTCCGATCATAAACAACAGAAAGGTCCAGGGCATGGTGCGATACAGCCCTCCTAACTCGGTCGCTTTCCGTTTTCCTGTCATGAAAAGGACCGAGCTCATCCCCATGAGCAATAAGGCCTTATAGAGAATATTTGTAAAAGCAAAAGCCACGGCGCCGTTGAGCGCCAGGTCGGTCCCGATACCGACCCCAACCACCATGTATCCGACCTGGCTAATGATGTGGTAGGCCAGCAGTCTCCGAGTGTCATTCTCAAGCATGGCATACACGATCCCATAAACGGCCATGATGGCTCCCATGATGATGAGGATCTCCATCCCCGGAAAGCCCCGAACCAAGACATATACGGCGGTCTTGGTGGTAAAGACGCTCAAGAAAACAATGCCTGTGACGGTCGCTTCCGGATAGGCATCCGCCAGCCAGGCATGCAGCGGCGGTACGGCCGCATTCAAAAGAAAACCGATAAGAATCAGGGTCGGTCCCAGCCCGGTATGAGGCAGAGATGAGAAGGCAGTTCCACCACTGGAGGCATGAATAACGATCCCGCCCAATAAGCAAAGTCCGCCAAAGATATGCACCAGAAGATATCGCATACCGGCGGCATTAGATGATTCCCCCCCTTTAAACCAGATCAAAAAGACCGATGAGAAGGCCATGATCTCCCAGAACAGAAAAAGGGAGAAAAGGTCGCCGGCAAATATCACCCCCAAGGCGCTTCCGGCATATAGCAAAGCTACGATGTGCTCTCCACTCTCCTGGACATGTAAAGCGTAGACCATGCCGATAAAGGCTATGATCGTAAAGGCGTAGCCGAATACCATGCTCAGCTTATCGACACGGCCGAAAATGAGCTTCTGGCCGATAAAGGGGATCGCCCCATGAATCCCTTGCGAAGCAAAAAGAAGAGAGAGAAAAGAGAGCACCGGGATCGATAGGAGGAGGGCCGATCGACCTCTCCCTTTCACAAAGGGGAGAATCGCTGCCCCGACAAAAAAGAAAAACGCTGGATGAATCCACTCAATCATAGTAATCCTCCGACTTCATCAGCCATGCATGGCCAATCGCCTTCGAGACGACAATCATCAAGACAGTGGCGACAAAACCGTAGAGGGACATAAACCCAGGAATAGTATCCCATAAGAAGGTCACATGCTCCCGATGGACAAAGAAATCCACAACAACCAGAAGGGCCAGAACAGCATAGAAGATCCTCTTGAACTTTTTCTGCAGATCGGGATCTTCAAAATACCTTTCAAGAAATCTTTTAAGATTCATCGAACCACCAATCGAATTAATTCCAGCAGAAAATTGGGGTAAATCCCCAAGATCACAGAGATCACAGCGCATAAGAGCAAGGGGATGACAATCAAATAAGAGGGTTCATGGATCGGTTGCAGCTGCCCTCTCCCCTCATGGGGATGGGATTCGTGAAATCCAGCTGCCGCCGCCCCCACGCTCTGTGGAACCGGATGAAGCACCTCCTTCTGGGATCCCCCAAAAAAGGCATTATGAACAATAGGAAGAAAATAGCCAGCATTTAAAAGGGAACTGGCCAATAACACAAAAAGAAACGGGAGTTCTTTTGCCTCGATGGAGCCGGTCATCAGATACCACTTGCTCAGAAATCCGGCTGCGGGGGGCACACCAATCATACTGAGCGTTCCAAGCGCGAAAGCAGTCATAGTCCAGGGCATCTTCCGCCCGATGCCGCTCATTTCAGAGATTTTGGTCTTGTGCGAAGCCACATATATCGAACCCGCACAGAAGAAGAGGGTAATCTTAGAAAACGCATGGTTGACAATGTGTATGATCCCGCCGGCCATGCCGCTGGAGGTCAAGAGCGCCCCGCCGAGCACGATATACGAGAGCTGGCTGATCGTGGAGTAGGCCAGTCGCTCTTTGAGGTCATCCCGTGTGAAGGCATAGATTGAAGCAACGATAATGGTGAAGGACGCGATGATGGCCGTCACTGCGCCCAGGTTCAACGTCTTCATTAACTCTACCCCAAAAATATGAAAGATTACGCGTAGGACGCAGAAGACCCCCGTGTTCACGACCGCCACCGCGTGAAGCAGCGCGCTCACAGGCACGGGAGCCACCATGGCTGCTGGCAGCCAGGCATGAAACGGCATGATCGCCGCCTTACTTATCCCGGCCAAAAAGAGAAAATAGGTAAGGGTCAGTATAGTTGTGTTGACTTTAGAGGTAAAGATTCCGTTTGGACGAAAATCCATGGTGCCGGCAAATACGTAGGTCAAGATGATGGCCAGTAAAAAGAATTTCGCCGACATCAAGAGATAAAAAACATACTTGTTCCCTGCCGCAAACACCTTGTCGGTCTCTTTATGTGCCACCAAGGGATAGGTAAAGAAGGTGATAAGTTCGTAAAAAATGTACAGCGTCAACAAATTGGCCGAAAATGCCACCGATATGGTGGCCGACATGGTGATTGCAAAACATAGATAGTAGCGGGTCTGGGCATGTTCATTAAGAGAGCGCATATAGCCAACGGAGTAAAGTGTGGTCACAATCCACAAAAAAGAAGCAGTGGTAGCAAATAAAAGCCCCAGGGCATCTACCCGCAAGGCAATGGAAACATCGGGAAGAAATGAAAAGAGGGTCATGTGGAGCGTCTTGCCAGCCAGGACGGACGGGATCATCGTTGCCACGATGAGAAACTTCAGAATCGCCGCCACCAACGAGCACCCCTCACGGATATTCGGAGACTTGCGGGTTGCCACGATGAGCGCGGCCCCAAGTAAAGAAACGCCCACGGCTAACAAGGGTTTTATGGATTCAATTTCCATTTTATGGTTCTCCTGTAGAAACAGTTATCGTCGTCATAAAGGTCTTCACTTCCTCGGGCTGTATCGTGACTTTACCTCCCAAGCTCTGAACAAAGGCCATAACAGACAACAACTCGGGATCAGAAAGACTGATGGGCGGCTTGTTGATGGCCGGCATCTTCGCCGGAAAGGACCTTGGGGCCCCCTCCTGATCATATTGCATATAGAGATAGGCTTGAGGCTGAGTGAGGGACTCGTGGATGAATTCCCTCGTGAGCTTTGCTCCGATCCCCTGGAGATCAGGTGCGCGTGACCCATGGGTGGGTGCGATGGAATGACAGAGAGCGCATTGACCCTTGCCAAAGAAAAGCTTCTGCCCCGCCTTAACTAAATCGGCCTGGGTTTTGATCTGCGATGGGTCGAACTCTTCCTGCTTGGGTGGAAGAGAGGTCTGCTGCGGTATTTGATGGGAAAGATAGGTGTACGCGATCAGGACCCCACAAACGGTCGCCATCGTCTTTCGAAAAAATTTGGGACGTTCCGAAATCTGATGAGTCGGTACAGCGGGCTTTTCGGGAAGGGAGACAACCCAGAAGATAAATGGCACCATGAAAAAGTACTGTGTTGAGAAGGCAGGGCGACGTATAGTACTGGAGATAACCCAAAAGAGAAAGACCACCATAATGAAGAACAGAAAGGTGGAAGTCGAAATAAGCACAGAGGCCTGTCCCAGGGCGGGGGTATAAGCATGGGGAGAGGTGTCCTGCAATACACCATAGATATGCCAGTGAACCCGCGAAGCCGAACGGGCATACCCCATGAGACTCATGGTCAGAATCACGATCACCGCATTCATCACCAGCAGGTATTGGCCACGCGCCGGCATCATGCCCCATTGCAGCGGTTTGGATTCTCTGGCATTGCGCATCGACAGCACCGCGATGATCGTCACAAGGATCAGCACGCCGAGTACCGTTCCCACCTGTGAAACCGACAACACATAGATGCGAACAATAGCCGGCACAAAGTAACCGTAGACTCCCGCCCAGATGATGTAGATGGCTGCGCCGATAATTAAGACGGCTTGCGCCAGCCGTGCTCCCTTTGCCCAACGAACGGTCTCCACCTTATTAGCACGCCAGTACATCAGAAAGCTCGCAAATGTGATCAGAATCATCAGGTTAGACACCGTCATCTTAGCCGACATCACGCCGAAAACACCCAAGAGGGGGTGGTGCGTTCCGCCCATCTGCCGGGCTTCTTGAAGACTGGCCACCAAGCTGTGGGGCGTCATCCATATCCCAAAGCAGATTAAAAGCAGCACGAGCATCACCATGATGGGCTTCTTATACCGCTCGGCCCCTTCCGTCCGGTAGGCCAGGCCCAGCCAGAAGTAATAATTGCTTCCCAAGAAAAGGGCACCGATCAGCACGGCCTGGATGATGAACAGCCAGGAGAGGAATCCTCCCATCAGGGTGATTCCCATCTGCTGATTGTAGCGGTAGATCTCCATCGCCAACCAGTAGCCGGCAAATGGCAGGGGAAGTAGCCAAAAGATACCGATAAAGTTTCCAATATACCCCATCCAGTCATAATGGGCCCG
>MHFT01000071.1:4174-7034 GCA_001804315.1 Omnitrophica bacterium RIFCSPLOWO2_12_FULL_50_11 | reverse complement strand
TGTCACCTGGAATGGCGAGGACGAAGCTAAAACTCGAGTCCCGGATGGAATCTACACCTGGACCATGAATGCTACGGATCCTAAGACTCAAGTCCAGGCCAATCCTTTTTCTGGAATGGTCAACGTTGACACCGTGATCGATACCTCTCAAATCCTTGAACCCACTTCAGGAGCTAACCTTTCAGGCTCAGTAGCCATTAAAGGTTTGGCAGACGATGCAAATCTGAGCGGAAGCTTCTGGTACCCCACCGCCTGGCAGCTTTCTTATGGCGAGGGAACGGATCCCACAAGCTGGAATCAAATCGCTGCAAGTTACCGACCCGCAGTCTTCGATGATTCAGGCAATCCTCCCACCCTTGCTAATTGGGATACCTCCAAACTCGCAAGCGGGCCTTACACCTTAAGGTTTCAAGTCATTGATCAAGCAGGGAACAGCTCAGACACAAGAATCCAAGTCACTCTCTACAACGTTTCCATTAACAATGCCTCTGCTACCGACACGATCTTCAGCCCCAATCAAGATGGAAGTCAGGATACGACTGAAATCAGAGCCGATCTCACGACCATCAGTGATTGGACGATTGAAATCAGAAACTCAAGCAACCAGCTGGTGAGAAGTTTCTCCGCTCGTGCCTCTATCGTTTCCTTTCTCTGGAATGGCCAAGATGAATCAAACCGAAAAGTCCCAGACGCTACCTACACCTGGACGATTACAGCCACGGATCCCGCCACAGGCTCTCCAGCTACCCCAGTATCCGGCCCCATTGGAGTCGATACCGTGATTGACACCTCTCAGCTCACAAGTCCTGCTTCAGGAGCGACCCTTACAGGCACAGTCGCGATTCAAGGTTTAGTCAATGACACGAACTCCTTCTACTGGTACCTCTCCTACGGGCGAGGAATGAATCCTTCTGACTATGATTGGGTTTATCTTGCCTCAGGAGGTGTGGCGATAGGCGATCCACCACCTACCCTGACTGGTTGGGATACTTCTCACCTTGCAAGTGGCCCTTATACCTTAAGGCTTGAGGTCTTTGATCAAGCAGGCAACAGCTCAGACACCCGTCTTCCAGTCACCCTTTACAACGTCGCGATCAATAATGCTCAGGCGAGTAACACCATCTTCAGTCCCAACGAAGACGCGCGTGAGGATACTACAGCTGTTACGGCATGGGTGACAGAACGGGTGGATTGGAATGTTGCATTTAAGAATTCGTCAAATCAAGTTGTGAGGACATTTAATTCATTTCAGGCAGGCACATCGATCAACGTGCTTTGGAACGGAAGGGATGAATCTGATCAAGTAGTCGGGGACGGCGTTTACACGTGGACGATTAATGCAGTTGATCCAGGTACTTCAGTTTCAGCGACTCCGGTTTCAGGCAGCGTCACTGTGGACAACACGCCGCCTTCAGTATCGATTCCATCGCCCGTGGCGGATGCAACGCTTTCAGGAACGGCGGCAGTCCAAGGACTGACAAATGACAGCAATTTCAGTTATTGGCTGCTTTACTATGGACAAGGAACGAGTCCCGCCAGCTGGACAGCGCTGGTAGGCGATACCTATTCACCGCTTGTTCCAGATGTTTTCAATCAGCCGCCTGTGATTTACAACTGGAATACGAAAGCAAGAACAAACGGTTCCTATGTATTGAGACTTGTTGCTTTTGACGGCGCGGCGAATTCAGCCGATGTAAGAATACCCGTCCGTTTATATAACGTTGCGATCAACAATGCACAAGTTTCGGAAACGCTTTTCTCCCCCAATCGCGATGGAAGGAAAGATACGACGACCATCACCGCCTCGCTTACTGGTGATGTGGCGTGGACAGTTGAAATTAAGAACGCGTCCAATCAACAGGTAAAACTTTTTTCTGCAAGTGGCAACTCCGTACTCGTTCCCTGGAATGGGACGAATGTGAGCGGCCAAGTGGTACCGGATGGCGTCTATATTTGGATGATTAATGCGACCGATCCTGAAACGAATGTTTCGGCATCGCCTGTTTCTGGCACGGTTCAGGTGGACAATACGTTACCGAGCAGTTCTATTCTTGAACCAAGTGTTTATGAAATCAGCGGCATTGTATCTGTCAAAGGAACCGCAGACGATTTAAATTTTTCAAGTTGGCAACTTGACTACGGGATTATTAGAAGTGCGAACATACCTCCGTGTCCGGTGGATGATCGTATCGTTTGCGCCATCTATATGATTGCTTTGACCATCGATTGGTATTATCTCACGTCAGACTCGTTTCCAGCTCTGCCGGATAATTCCGGCAATCCGCCGACCCTTTTTAACTGGGACACGCGTCTGCTTTCCAACCAGCTGTATTTACTGAGGCTTACCGCGAGTGATCACGCCGGCAATCAAAAAACGTTTGACAGCAATCATAGGGTTTACAATGTTGCGATCAATAACGCCCGAGTTTCCAATCCTGTTTTTTCACCGAACGGTGACAACAAAAAAGACACAACCACAGTTTCGGCAACACTTGTAGTTTCTGCCGATTGGTCGGTCGAGCTTAAAGACCAAAGCGAAACGGTTCTGAGGACTTTTCAGGGCGCGGGTGCTAACGTCCAAGCGACGTGGGATGGAAAAGATGCAAGCAACGCTTTGGTTCCAGATGGAACGTATACGTTTATGATTTCCGCGGCCGATCCCAAGACCGGCACGAGTGCGACGCCCGCTTCAGGAACTATCAGTGTAGATACCGTGCAACCAACCGGCTCGATCGCAGCACCCGTTTCGAATGAAAAATTTGGAGGCACTTATGCAGTGAAGGGACTTGCCGATGACCCTAACTTTTACAGTTGGTCTCTTTCTTATGGTACGGGGACAAATCCCACAAGCTGGAACTAT
>MHFT01000071.1:0-4160 GCA_001804315.1 Omnitrophica bacterium RIFCSPLOWO2_12_FULL_50_11 | reverse complement strand
AGGGACAAATCCCACAAGCTGGAACTATTTAACATCAAGCTCCCAACCAGCCCTTCCTGATTCCTTTAATCAACCGCCCACACTCGCCAATTGGAATACTCAAGACCGATCCAACGGGATTTATACGCTTAGACTTTTCATCCAGGATGAGGCCGATAACGAGCGCAGCATCACAATTCCCATCGAGCTTTACAACGTCACGATCATGAATTTTTCAGATACTCCTGATCCCTTTTCTCCCAATGGAGATGGGATAAAAGATACGAACATAGTTACAGCTCAGTTCAATGGCACGGTCAACTGGACCGTGGCATTTAAGGATTCCTCCAGTCAAACTGTGAGAACCCTTTCTGGAAATGGTTCTAGCATGTCTGCTTCCTGGGATGGAAGAGGTGAATCCAATACGCCCGTTCCAGAAGGGACTTATTCGTATGCCATTCATATTGTGGATCCGGTAACGGGTGCTGCGGCAGGCCCCGCGACCGGTTCGGTTCGGATCGACGTCACGTATCCAAGTCTCTCGATCACGTCACCTCTTGAAAGTGCGGTGCTCATCGGGGAACGAGTCGATGTGACAGGGACCGCAAGCGACCTTGACCTTACGAGTTACTCGCTTTCCTATGGGGCGGGCTCCGCGCCAGCAAGTTTTACAACGATTCTCAGGCAAGGCACTGCCGTATCATCGGGTTTGCTAGGAAGTTGGAATGAAATTTATAAGATCGCCAACGGCCTTCACACACTGAGGCTTACTGCTGAAGACCGCGCAGGGAATAAGTCCCTCTTTGACCGGCACATTACCTTTGACAACATCCAAATCACGAATATCGCTCGGACACCCATTCAAATTAATCCTGTAACAGGCGGGACGTCAAATGTTAGTTATACCCTCGATCGACAGGCGAACGTCACCTTTAAGCTTTTCGATGAAGCCACGGATGCAGTGGTTAAGACCTTTGCGAGCGGTGAGTCACAGTCAGCCGGAGCACATTCCTACAATTGGGAGGGGAAGAACGATTCTGGAGTCTTAGCCCCTTTACCCAATGCCTATTACTTTACGATTGAAGCCCAAGACGGAACCGGGAGAGTGGATAAGTATATTCCTCCGGTGATCGATTCAGGCTTTTTTGGATCCAATCCAACCCAGTTTAACCCCTACGCCAATGACCTCCTTCCGGTCACCTTTAATCTTTCAGCGCCCGCCCGCTTAAGTCTGGATGTCTTTGTGGCGAATCAAGTGGTTTATAATTTGGGTCTCTCGGAACCTTTCACAAGTGGAGACCACACGATTTACTGGGACGGCCGCGACTCAGGAGGAAATCTAATTCCTGTGGGCTTCGGTTACTCGATCTTCCAATATGTTCCATCAGGCCTTCCGGAGAATGTGATCATCACAAAAGACGAAACTCTTAAAGTGAGTCACCTCCTTGCCAATCAATATGTGATCGTCCCCGTCTTTGGCGAATTCTCAAAGATTACGTATGAACTTCCCACCAACGCCCAGGTCACCCTAAACATTAAAGACCCCAATGGAAACCACGTGAAGAATGTGGCCGATCGCGAACTTCAGCCTCAAGGCAGCTATGAATTCTCTTGGGACGGAACGAATGACAATGGCGGTTATACGGCTGTCCCGGGCCATTACACCTTAGAGTTTTTCATTGAACACGCAAGCCAAACCAATTCCAGTTACCGCCGCGGCAATGTCACGGTGGTGAGATGATTTCAAATCGTCATTGCGAGACAGCGGTCCATTCGGTGCCGACTTGTCCGCCGGTAGCGTGGCGGAAGCAATCTGTGTGCCGAGATTGCTTCGTCGCTACGCTCCTCGCAATGACGGTCGTACTCAAGGTGACATCTGTTTTTGCTGAGGCTCCTGTTTCCAAAGACGCGATCGCGTTTTCACGCCTTACGAACGGCTACTGGCAAATCTGGACGGTGGCGCCGAACGGAGACAATTTGATTCAGCGCACCACCTCACTCAAGGACAAGCGGAATCCCGTGTGGAAGCCCGGCGAAGATAAAATCCTCTACCACACAAGTGACAATGAGCTTTTCCTTTATGACCTCACCGCGCAAGAAGAAGCCCAGCTTCTGCCTGGGCTTGGCAGGATTGGAGACGCCTCATTTACGCCTGATGGCAGGAAGCTCATCTTCACCCGTTTTGATGAGAACGTAAAAGACACAAGCAACCTTTGGCTTTATGATTTTGATACGAAAGGAAAAACACTTCTCACCCAAGACCCCGGCCTCCAGTACAGCCCCGATGTTTCCCCGGACGGGACAAAAGTGGTGTATGTCGCCGGCAAGGGTTGGGGGACACACGAAATCTGGGTTCTTAACCTTGAGTCGTCCGCCACACAGCGAAGCAGTGCCGCTCCGCAGGCAAAACTGGCGGATCCGTCCTCCCGCCAAACAGAAGGCGGGCAGGCCGGCGGAAAAGAAAAGAAACGTCTGACCGAGAATGAGAGTTATGACGTCACACCTGAGTTTTCGGCCGATGGAACGAAGGTCGCCTATGCTTCAAACCTGATGGGAAACTATGACATTTGGCTGATGGACTCGGATGGCAAGAATCAAAGGAAGATCACCAAACCCATTGGAATGGAAACCTCTCCCACCTGGTCGCCCAAAGGAGACCGCCTTGCCATTGCTTCTCAACGAAAAGGCAACTTACAAATTTGGCTCATGGATCCTCAAGGAAAAGAATGGAAGCAGCTCACTTTTGGTGATGAGGAAGCAAGGGAGCCCGCATGGCGCAGGTAAGGAAAGCGCTCTTTCTCTTTCCGGCGTTTCTCCTTGTTTCGACCATTCCCGTATTCCCCCAAGAGCCACTGATCAGCCGTGTGGTGCTCTCAGAGAAAGAAATCGATCTTGCCCGAGAGGAACAAGCCACGATTCAATTCGAGCTTTTAGAAGTGGCATCCGTAGGAGTCAAGGTCTTTGACGAATCGAATCGATTGATTCGGGAAATCCCGTCAGATGAAAAGCTTCGCCCGGGAACTCACTCAATTGCCTGGGACGGCCGGGACGAGAAAGGTGAGCAGGTGGTTTCGGGTGTTTACATCTATGTCCTAGAAGCGAGAGGCACGACCCAGTACGTTCATGATTTACGGGTTGCAACAGGGGGCGAGGAAGTGTTTGTGGAGAAGCTCGCTTGGGATATTCCAGGTTCTAAGATTACCTATCTCCTCCCAAAGGCATGTTACGTCCGCATCCGAATTGGCTTAAAAGAAGGTGTCTTCTTAGGGACGCTTGCGGATTGGACGCCTTATGAAGCGGGCGAGAAAGAGACGGCATGGGATGGCCTCGATCCAAGTGGACATTTTAATTTATCGGATCAAGCCGAAGCGCAGATTAATATCTCAGCCTTCGCCCTTCCCGACAATTCGGTGATTGTGAGGAGTACCGTCGAGGAGTCGTCATTGCGAGGCCAGCATCCCAAAGATGGGCCGAAGCAATCTCAGACCGTGATTGCTTCGTCGCCCTTACGGACACGTCGCAGTGAAGGCCGCCTACAATATATCCATGCAGCTCACCCGCGCCCGCTTTGCCACGAGCCGCGCTTTGAAGTGGAATTCCCGTCTTCTAAGTTATCCCCCTCGGTGGGAGAGGACAAAGGTGATGGTGGTGCTGGGGCGCCTGTCCTTAAAGGTAAAGTGCCGATTCGAATCACCCTCGATCCCAAAGATAAGGATTATCTCGTCGCCAACCGGTTTGAAGTGATGTTCTTTATGGACTCCGTATTTCTTTTCGAGCAGGAGGAAGCCACAAGCCCCCTTACTTTTTACCTCGATACCGCCAAGCTTGGCAAGGGAGTGCATCGATTAACGATCAATGTAATGGACTACGAAGACCACATCGGTGTCCAAACACTTAAAGTGCAGGTGGAGCCGTGAGCCCTCTGAAGCGCCTGCTTTGTTCTATCCTTTCCCTACTCCTGGTTGTGACTGCTTTACCACCGGTCTCATTGGCGCATGACGGTGCCCTTCCCTCAGGAGTTGTCACAGGCCCAGGTGAGGGAGAGACCGATCCAGATCAAGATCCTCCTCCACCTGATACCGAAGGAGGAGAAGGAGACGAATCAGGAGACACCGATCCCGTCCTTCTTGATCGAGGAGATTTCAGGCTTGAGGCACAAGACCTTCTCATTCCGTTAAGAG
>MHFT01000070.1 GCA_001804315.1 Omnitrophica bacterium RIFCSPLOWO2_12_FULL_50_11 | reverse complement strand
CAGCAGTTTTTCTGCCAAGGACTACCCCAATCTCCGTGAGATTGACCCCAGGCTTGTCTTCCTGGAAAAACCCTTTTCCAAAGAGACACTCCTAAGGGTAGTGCAGGAAAAGCTGGGGAAGTAGCCCCTATTGGTAGGATGACAGACGTCAAATCCAAAGGACAAATGAACCTTGATTTGACGTTTGAGCGTTGCTATGAGACCCCTGGAAAACTCTGGCCTTCAATGTAGGGGCATCCGCCTCAGGCGGACAACGTGCCCCTACTCACTCGTCGTTTGAACGCTATCAATTATGTCTGACACCTTTGACCCCGAATACAGCTGGCTTACAACCTGGAAGGAGAACCCCCACCCACCCATCCTCTTTTATGGCACCAGTTCCAATCTGGTTCATAAGATTGAGGAACATGGGTTGACCCCCGGGATGGAAGAGGAGGATAACCTCATGGCCATTGCCAGGCACGTCCTCTCCTCGGCCAAAAAGCTGGGAGATAAGAGGACGGCTGAACAGGCAGAAATAATCCTGCTGGAGCATGGAGAAAAGCCAGGGCCTTTGAAGCTGACCTTTAATTATTACCATGCCCTCTATCTTGCCAGAAAAAAGACAAGGAGGTTAGAAGCCCTGCAGTGGCTTTGTGAGACCTTCGGGGAGAGGGCAGGACAATGCGAGGATGCAAACCTGGCGGAGTTAGCCATAGACCGGGTGCGTTATTCCTGCCAGGGGATGTGTGACCTCCACCTCAGCCCGCCGGGGATAGTTGTATACGTACGTACTGACCTCTCAAAGTTCCAGAACCTCTCACCTTTACTGAAGGACAAAAAGGAGCTTAAAAGGGCCTTGAAAGGGAAGAGCCGCCTATGCAAAAATCATTGGCCGAAGGCCTCCTGGTGGAAGAAATTGACCAGGTCTGCGGTAGAAAGATACCTGGAGGAGTCCATCAGGGGAGACCAAGACCGTCCAGGCCTCGGCGAAGAGGTCGTTACCCTTTCCCCCATCCCCATCACAGATATACTCAGGATAGAATTACCCCCAGGCGGAGAGTAGGGGGTAGGTATTGTTTACTGTTTACTCCCTACTGCCTACTGTCATCAAGAGACAAATATCTTCCCAGGGTTCATTATGCCCTTGGGGTCAAAGAACTTCTTGAGAGCCTTCATCAGCTGGAGCTCTTGAGAGGGGACTTCTAGAGGTAAGAACTCTGCCTTAGCAATGCCGATACCGTGCTCCCCCGTTATTGTCCCCCCTACGGAGACCACCTTTCTTAGCATCTGTTCCACCATCTCCGCCACCTTCTTTTCGTCTTCCTCTCCGTACCCGTAGAGGAAATTCACGTGGACGTTACCATCGCCTATGTGGCCAAAGCAGGCGCTATGGATGGAGTATCTCTCCCCAAGGGAGTAGAGTTCTCGCAATACCTCTTTTATCTTGCTCCTGGGGACGCAGATGTCTTCATTGAGCTTCCTCCCAGCTACCTTGAAGAGGGCAGGTGAGATGGATTTCCTGACGGCCCACAAGGTCTCTCTCTCTTTCGCCGTCTTAGCTATGGTGACCTGAAAGGCCCCATGCTCCCAACATGCCTTTTCTACGCCCGCCACGTCCTTTTCTACCAGAGACGCCTCACCGTCTACGTCTATTAGGAGGAAGGCATTGGCTTTTTCAGGTATCTCTGCCCCTCCATACCCCCTGATGGAGTTGATGCAGATACTGTCCACGAACTCAAGGGTCTTTGGGATTATCCCCTGGCCCAGTATTATGCCATCAGCCGCATCCGCCGCCGCCTCGGGGTCATTGAAGTAGGCTAACAGGGTCTCCACCCTCTCAGGTAGTGGGATGAGTTTTACCGTAATCCTGGTGAATACGCCCAGTGTCCCCTCAGAGCCTACGAAGAGCCTGGTAAGGTCATAGCCCGCCACACTCCTCAAGGTCCTTCGTCCAGTATTTATTACACTGCCGTCCGGCAAGACCACCTCCAGGGAGAGAACGTAGTCCCTGGTAACCCCATACTTAAGCCCGGCCATCCCACCCGAGCACTCGGCCACGTTTCCCCCTAACGTGGAGAACTCGGCACTGCCAGGGTCCGGGGGATAAAAGAGTTTGTACCTGGCCACCTCATCCTGAAATCGTTTTGTAATCACCCCAGGCTCTACGGTAGCCATAAGGTCATTGGGATTTATCTCCAGGATACGGTTCATCCTGGTAGTATCCAGGACTATGCCTCCGTGCAAGGGGACAGAGCCCCCCGAAAGCCCACTGCGTGCCCCGCAGGGATATACGGGGATTATAAATTTATCTGCCACCTTTATTACAGCAGAGACCTCCTCTGTACTGGCGGCCTTTATTATTACGTCCGGGATGGCCTTTTGTCGGGTAGCAGTAGCGTCGTAAGAGTAACAGACCCTGTCCTCTATATGGGTGATAACGTTTTCCTTCCCTAAGGCCCTATAAAGGGCCTCCATTGCGGCAGGGCTTACTTTACTCTCTTTGGGGAGGGTGTCTTTTGTCATTGATAACGCCATAATAACAAAGTTTTAGATGGAATTCAAATTCCAGTATAGGCCCTTTTGCCCCAGGACCAGGGAGTAGGAAATAGCAATCTTTTTTGACCCCCCCCCCACCTTGTTAAAAGGATTGTAAATTGTAAATTTTAAATTTGAAATTTCCAATTTACAATTTGCAATACAGTCTTTCCCCTACCCCCTGGTCTTGGGGGCTTCCGCCGGGTGTCTTATCCTCTCCCAGAAGGGTTCAAACTGGAACGTGGGGCTGTGTTCGGGGTCATGGCACCCCTTGCAACCCTCTGAGGAGACCTTGCCGTATCCATCCTGTAGGGACAGGTCTTTAGACCTGTCCGTGTTGGACAGACCTGAAGGTCTGTCCCTACTGCGGGCGTTGGCAATATGGAGACTGCCCGGCCCATGGCATCCCTCACAGCCCACGCCTGTGAGGTCAGGGCTTATGTCCTGAGACTGGAAGCCGCTCACGTAATTGAGGCCCACCACATGGCAGGCTACGCACTCGGGGTCAGAGGCCCGCCCTGCCTTTAGCAGTGTCTCATAGGCAGTGGCATGGAGGGTACTCCCCCAGTGCTGGGATACGGCAGGGTGACAGGGGCTACATGCACGACTCCCAACGTAGCTGGTCTGTCCAGGGAGGGGGAATCTTTCTACCCTGGAGAGGAGTCTCTCCTCTTTGAGCCTCTCCTGGTAGTTATCAAGCAGGCTGAGCATGAGGGCTGAGTCCTCAAGCCGCTCGTCCAGGGTTACAGTCTCCATTACCCCTGAGCCCTTGTCAGGATTGTAGTGATACAGCACCAGGTGTTTGCCCTTAATGCCGGGGGTGAAGACCCAGGTATTATCTTTTTTAATTACTATCGGATGGTCCACCCCATGCCCCGAGGCAACCAGATGGAACTCTGGGAAGTTACCGGCAAGCCCAAGGGACTCTTCCAGGGGGGCGTGGGAGAGGAGTACCAGGATGTCTACTTTGTCCTTTAATTCCCTCACCAGGGGTGGAAGGGCCTCGGCGGGGGGAATTATTTCTACGCCGGAGGGCGGTGACCCAACCAGGGATGGGGAAAGGACCCCGAGGAATCCGACCCTAAGAGTTTTTCCACCAGAGACTACTTCCAGTACCTTATAGGGGGCAACCTCAATGAGGGGGCTTGATGGTTGAACGTTAGAGGAGAGCAGGGGTACTGAGCCTGGGGGGAAGAGGTAGGCCAGTACATCCAATCCCATATCCAGGTCCATCTCCCCCAGGTTATGTATGGAGTAATTCATGATTTCTAGGGCCTGGGTAAGGGTTTCTGCCTTTAATTCATCCTGCCTCCTGACATGGCCTGCGGCGAGGGTGTCCCCGCCAACAAGGTCGCCAAGGCTTACTGATAACCACTGCCCAGAAAGGGATTTTAGGAAGGTGTGCCTCTTGGCTATACCTCCCAGTAGGGGCTTCGCACAGCCACAGGGTTCCAGATAACCCCTTTCCTCACCACTGAAGAGGAGGCATCCGCCTAAGGCGGACTGTGCCTGTAATGGGGCAGAGAGGAGGGCGAGGAGCAGGAGTGCACAGGGTATCATTCTTTTATAGTAGCAGAGATGGGAATGGTAATAAGCGGCTGGGATGTACTCGTAGTATGTATCGTCAGACTCCCTTCAGACCTGCCTACTGGGGCCTCTTTGCTGAGGATTACATCTATACGGCAATTCGCTCCGCCTGAGGCGGACGAACCTTCCCCTCCCGGGTCGCTACGCAGGCTGAAGACCTCGGCTGGGAGTGGCCCTGTCTCCTGAACCCTTTCCGTCTGAAGCGGATTTCCGCCTGAGGCGGATTGGGCTTCGGTTGGGAGTATCCCCGCCACTTCAACCCTGACTAACCTGACCCCAGGGTTGTGGAAGGTGATAAGTAGCTGTCTTACCGCCTCTGTGCCCCGCCTGACCAGTCCAAAAGAGAGTTGAGTGGGAAAGACTGAGGCATCGCTAACCACCTCCCCGGAGAAGGGGATAGTGATAATGGGCTGTCTAGGGCTATTGGTGTGAACTACCAGGTCTCCACCAAACCTGCCTGCAGGGGAATCTTTCTTTACCTCTAATTTTATGGCATAGAGACCACCTGCCTGTCTCTCTATGGAGGTAATCTCCAAGGCCCCGGAAGAGGATTGGGCCTCAGATACCTTGAGTTCCATGCCAGTAGGGGATTTTACCTCTACTTTGAGGTTGCGGCCGTCCCCTTGTCTTATCTGGCCCAGCGTTAATCTGGAGGGTTCAGCCACTACCTCCTCCAGGACGAAGGCCTCCAGGGTTAGGGTATGGGTGGGTTCTGATGGGTCGTTGGTGTCTACCATCACGGTCTTGGTTACTCTTCCCACGAAATTTTTAGAATCAAAGGTTACCTCCACATAGGCCTCTCCTCCAGGGGGGACTACCTTCTGAGAGGGTTCGGCCGCAGTACACCCACAGGAAGTCCTGACCTTTCTAATCTCCAACTCTGCCTCCCCTGCGTTTTTTAGTAGAAAATGATGCCGGACCCTCTCCCCACGGTATATCTGCCCAAAGGAATGAAGACTCTCGGGGACGGTTAGACGGGGGGTTTTCCCAGGAGTGGCCCTGCCACCTTGTAGGGGCAGACCTACGTATCTGCCCTGCACCAGACCTGCCCTAGAGCGGAGCGAAGGGACGGTGCAGGGTCTGCCCGATGGTGGGCGAACATCCGTCTTCGGCGGATTCGCCCCTACAGTATTGCATAAACCTTCTCCCCCATAGTATCCTATGCAAATCAGGGCTATGTACAGGACGATAGATGCGCCTCGTTTCATGAGCTTTAATATTACAGGGCTTCGGCAACATGGTCAAGATAGTAGCATTATTAATACTCTTGTTGGGAGTAGCCCTGCCACACCACGTACCTTGCCTGGGGCAGGACCTCACCTCAGGTGGGTACTGGCCCCTCTTCCACCGCGACCAGAGACGTACGGGCCTTAGCCCTTTTTCAGGCCCTTCCAAAGGGGTATTGAGATGGCATTTTAAGACGCCCAAACCCATAGACTCCTCCCCTGTGATAGGCCGAGACGGTACGGTCTATTTTGGTTGTCTGGATGGCAAATTCTATGCAGTCAGCCCCCGGGGGACCCTCCTGTGGAGTTTTTCTATAGGGGATAAGATATATTCCACGCCTGCCCTCGCCCCCGGAGGTGACATATACTGCTGTTCCTGGGGGGGCAAGGTCTTTGCCCTGGACGCCCGGGGTAATCAGAGTGGCAGGGCCACTCCCGCCCAAAAATGGCTCACCCAGATACCGGGGAGGATTTCCTCCTCTCCGGCCCTGAATCCCGGAGGCGGGTTATACGTCGGCTCCGATAACTACAACCTCTACGCCCTGGATAACGTGGGGGGAGTAACGTGGGTCTTTACTACCAGGAAGTATATAGAAGCCTCTCCAGCCGTTGCCCCTGATGGCACCATATATTTTGGTTCCAACGATGCCTATCTCTATGCCCTCAGTCCTGGGGGGGCGCTAAGGTGGAAGTTCAACACAGGCGGTGCAATCACCTCTTCCCCGGCTATAGGCGATGGAGGCACCGTGTACGTCGGCTCCAGTAACGGGACCTTCTACGCCCTTAGTCCCTCTGGTGAAGAGAAATGGAGGGTAAAGGTGGGGCAATGGATAGACTCTTCCCCTGCCATAGGGGCGGATGGCGCCATTTACTTTGGCTGTAATGGCGGTAATCTCTACGCTATAAGTAAGGAAGGTGCCCTCCTCTGGAGATACCAAGCGGGGAGTACCATCACCTCCTCCCCGGTGGTGGACCCCGAGGGCAACGTGTACGTGGGGTCCTGGGACGGGAGGCTCTATACCATAGGGAGGTGGGGGGAGCTTAAGTGGAGTTTCCCCACCCCCGGGCCCATCCATTCCTCCCCGGCCATCTGTGGAGAAGGAGTGCTTTACATAGGGTCCAGCGACGGGTTGTATGCCCTGGGACAATAGAGCGGGTAATCAGAATCAGGAATTTTGCATTAGCTCAAAATAAGGCATAGCAGGCAGGTAATACTGAGCCTGGCCAGTACCGTAGAAAAATATAAACTGAGAGCCATGAAAAAGTCAGTGGACACCTCTAATCTTGGGTCAGAGCTTCCCTCTTGCAAATAAATTTAATCCTTGTTAAACTAATTGTTTA
>MHFT01000069.1:4195-11480 GCA_001804315.1 Omnitrophica bacterium RIFCSPLOWO2_12_FULL_50_11 | reverse complement strand
CTTAATCCTCTCCCCCCCCAAAAAAAAGGGGGAGAGGAGACAAGGGCTAATCACGCAGATACGGTCTTGCACCCGAGCATGCTCGCTTTATTACGCACCGCGCGGTAGTTGTGGATTAGGGGAATCTGATCCCAAACCGATCCCATTAACTGTGGCTTGCCTTGACCGTTTTATACCAGTCTGCCCAGTAATCGCGAAATATCTGACCGTACACTTTCTCAAAGGCATCTTGAAACGGCACATCGTTTCCAATTTCAATCAACAGCTTCTTTAACCGGAACAGCTGGTACCTCCCGATAAGCTCCTTGGTAATGGAAAAAGATTGCAAATAGTAAAGACTCACCTGTTCATGTGACGGCAAATTGTAAAATTCTTTGAACAGCAAATCGTCGGCCTCAATCAACTTGTTCTGCTGGACCGCTCTTTCTAAGGTGTGCATCGGAATTGGGCGAACCTGATCCTCGAAGTATTGGGCGATACCTTCGTTGAGCCAGATCGGGCATTTCATCTTGCTCAAATTGAGAATGAAAGCATGTGCGAGTTCATGATGGACCAACCGCTTCACATCCACTTCGGATGCATTCTGTGCGTATACGGGGAGCCGGATTTTGCCGTCAAACATGGCCACGAGCCAGTGCGGTACGTCTGCGTTCAGCGACTGGAATTCCTCGCGGTCGTACAGGATGACGGGGATTTTACTCTTGGGATAAGAACCAAATGCCTGTGAAATTGTTCGGTATGCGTCCCTCAAATACGCCCGAATTTGAGCGCCTTCCCATTCCTCTTTCCGCCGGTAGCGGATGATGAAATGTTCATCCGCGTACTGCTGTTGCGTTTGATCGATGTTTTTCTCTTGAACAATTCTTTCAAAACTCTCTCTCAGCCTCGGATCTGGATTCAAGGCAAACGCTTTCCGGTAAAAATGCTCTGCTGCCTCCAAGTTTTGTCTCAAGCTCGCGATACGGCCCAAAAGCTCGTACGCGTACGGATTGGTCTGGTCGTATTTAACCGATTCCAACAGCGTTTCTTCGGCGAGCTTGTAGTCGTGATTTCGAAAATGCTTGACCGCTTCATTGTAATATTCACGGCCGGTATTGAGCGCAACAAGATCTTCCGTCCTCACGTGTTTCGCATCCAACAAAAAAGACTTGGCAGTCGCCATTTCCCGTCTCACGCGAGACCGAATAGCCAGCTCTGCCGTCGTAAACTCAGGGAGCGGAATCGCATCCAGTTTTTGAATCGTTTGCTCTAATTTTTCGATGTAGGTTGGCACTTGATCAAATCGCTTCTGCTCGATCAAATGTTGGCTATAACGGTTGTAAGACTCAAGCAATTGATTCAACGCCTGAACATTTTCGGGATCTTGTTTCAGCACGTTCTCCAAAACAGCGATCGCTGCTGAGTAGGCTCCTTGCGCCATCAAGAGTTCGCCCTTTTTCACCAATCCGGTTAAGTTCTCTGACTCAGCAGGTAGAACGCAAGGTAGCGGTACGAGGACCGTCATCAGAAATACGATCAAGATTTGCTTTGTCTTCATCTCGAACCTACTTTTTGACGGTAATGCCGAGCCTGCGCAATTCGTTTCCCAAGGGCCGGATGATCGTAGAGCAAAAATTCAATCACCGGGTGCGGCTCCGGATCTGCGAGATTGGTTTCACCCAATTTCTGTAAGGCAGAAACAAACGCCGCACGCTTGTCCGTTGCTTCCAAGGCAAATAAATCGGCCCGCCGTTCAGCACGTCTCGAAAACGCGTTCGTGAGTGGACTCGCCACGAGTCCAAACAAGAAAAAGATCAGACACAAAAGCGGAAATGCGCGGACATCCGCGGCACCTCTGTACCCGATTTCACCCGCCAGCTGGCCGAACCACTGAAACGCGAGCCAGAAACCGGCGAGAGACAATACCATCCCAAACGCGAATTGCTTCCAGATGTCCCTGTGTTTGCAATGGCCAAGTTCGTGGCCTACGACGGTCTCGATCTCATCGTGAGAAAATGAACTGAGCAGGGTATCCCCCAAAATCACCCGCTTTGTTTTACCGAAGCCGGTAAACATCGCATTCGCTTTCTTTGTTGTCTTGCTCAAGTTGAGCGAAAACACATTTTGGATCTCGAATCCGTAGCGCCTGGCCAGAGATTCAATCCTTCCCCTGAGTGATTCATCGCTGATGGGACTGTACTTGTAAAAAAGCGGAATGATCAGGATCGGAAACAATTTACCTAACACGAGGCTGAAAAGGGCGTAGCCTGCCCAAGCAAGAAGCCACCAAGACGTTTCAAAATTCCAGATGAGTACATAAAGGGCAAACACAAGCGGCGCCGTGAGAACAAATGAGAGGAGCTCCTTTTTCGTCCACTCCCAAAGCCAAGCGTGAAAACACTGATTCGAAAGCTGGTACTGATGCTCAAGCATAAAACCTGAATACACAGAGAGCGGAAAAGAAACGAGAACCGCATACAGGAAAAAGAAAAGGAAATAGAAAAATAAAATGCTGTAGCGTGCCGACGAAAACCACACCGCCCAGGCGTAGAAGCTGCCCGTAAGTCCCAGGCCGATCGCGGCTAAGAGCGTGAACAGCGTGAGAACCAAATTCGCAAGGACGAGCCAATTCCTAGCTCTTTGATACGACTTATTTTTCGCTGGTTCCGACATGTTTTAATTGTAGCACATATAAGAAGGGGTTTTTTCCAAGGGTATATGTTTTGCGTTACTGCCCCTGCCGTCATTGCGAGGCCAACGATCCAAGCAATGGCCGAAGCAATCTCGCGCCCTGAGATTGCTTCGGCCTTGCTCTGGTTCGCATCCTCGCAATGACGACGTGGTTGAGACGCTAAACACGTACTTCCGAGTAGGAAACAGCCCCTTCATGACTTAATCAAAGATGAGCGTTTCTTCCTCGTCAGATTCAGGAGAGAAGCGGGTGATCGTCTCGTACAGGGACGTCGGAATTTCATTCAAGAATCGAGAGGGCAAGTTATGTTGGCGGAAACCGTACAGCCGACGCGACTCCGCGTAGGTGAATGTGAGGCGTGATTTTGCTCGCGTCATGCCGACGTAACAAAGACGCCTCTCTTCTTCCAGATCGCGCACATCTGGCCGGAAAGAGTTCACATGCGGAAATACTTCCTCTTCCATGCCCACCATGTATACGACGTCGAACTCCAAACCCTTCGCGCAATGAAGAGTCATGAGTGTGAGACTCGCGCTTCCTTGATCCCAGCGATCCAGATCTGTGGTGAGCGAGATGCTTTCAATGAACGCTTCTAAGAGACTTACACGCCCATCTTCTCGTCCGGTCGGTTGCCAATTCTCTTCAAAGTCCTGCGCGGCGGAAAAGAACTCGTGGATGTTGTCGATCCGTACCTTGGATTCAATCGTTCGCTCGGCTTCGAGGACCTTCAAATACCCTGTCCGCTTCAAAATTTCTTCTAAAAGTTCACTGACGAGCATCGAAGACGCTTGAGACCGCAACGAAGCCATCATTTCACGAAAGGCTCGAAGCGATTCCCTGGCCTTCGTGCCGATTCCGGGGATGTGCTCGACCTGCTTGAGTGCTTCATCCCACCTCCAGCTGTGCGCGCGCTGGAATGTTTCAAACGCCTCCATCGTCTTTTTACCGATACCGCGATTCGGAACGTTCATAATCCGTTTCAAGCTCAGTTGGTCGTCCGAATATGCGACGGCACGCAGGTACGCAATCAGGTCCTTAATCTCCATCCGGTCATAAAATCGAATCCCGCCGACAATCTGGTAGGGCATTTTATATTTTCTCAAAACCTCTTCAATCACGCGAGACTGAGCATGCATCCTGTAAAAAACGACGCAATCCGCCAGCGTGCGTCCTTCCCGAACAAGCGTCCGTACCTCCCGTGCGATGAATTCGGCCTCATCTTTTTCATCTCTCGCCTCGTACAGTGAAATTTTCTCGCCCTCTTCGTGCTCCGTCCAAAGGGATTTTGGCTTTCGTGACAGATTACACTCAATCAAGGCATTCGCAGCGTCCAAAACATTGGCTGTGGAACGATAATTGCGCTCGAGTTTGATGACACGGCAGCTCGGATAATCGTTCTCAAAATTTAGAATGTTCCGTATGTCGGCGCCGCGCCAAGCGTAAATGGATTGATCCGGATCGCCCACGACCATGATATTCTGAGACCGATCTGCGAGATGGCGAGTAAACCGGTATTGCGCGTGATTCGTATCTTGGTACTCGTCAATTAAAATGTGTTTCAACCTGTCCTGCCAAGTGGCTAATGCGTTGCGGTGTTCGTCAAAGAGAAAAACGGTTTTCAAAATGAGACCTCCAAAGTCACAACCGTTGAAATTCGCAAGTTTGCGCTCGTAACGTTCGTAGACTTGTGCCACGACACGCTCAAAGGGATCGCTTACGCGTTGGGCGTAGAGAACTGGCGTGAGAAGAAAATCTTTGGCGCGCTTAATTTCTTCGCGAACACCTTTTGGATTGATCTGCCGGTCACTTTTCTTGAGTTCAATCAAACATTCTTTGATCAACACGAGCTGGTCCCGGTCATCGTAAATCGTAAAATTCCGCTTCAGCCCCGCACGTTCACCGTCCGTGCGCAGGATTTTGAGGCAAGCGGAATGAAATGTGGAAATCCAAACGTCCTGATGGAGCAACCGGCTCACACGCGCTTTCATCTCGTCTGCGGCTTTGTTTGTGAAGGTGACACCTAAAACGTTAAATGCCGGTACACCAGTTGAAATCAGGTGCGCGATTCGCAGGGTTAAAACGCGCGTTTTCCCGCTCCCAGCACCCGCCAGAACGAGCAACGGTCCTTCGGGTGCGAGCACCGCCTTTTTTTGTTCCTGGTTTAGGTCCCGCATCAGCCGATCAAATTCGCTCGCCATCCCCCACCACGTGGTTTCATGCGTCTGAATGATGGGGAAATATCCCCACCTCCTGTAATCACAATACGATCGTCCCTCACCCTTCTAGAAGTGACCCCACGCAACGAACCTCAAAATGGTGGGGGATCATCAGTCAAATATTGTTCTGGTATCGAATGCAGTGTTAAAGGGGTAGCTGTCTTTAAAATCGTCGAGTGAATCCTCTTCGGTCTTACGCATTAAACCGATCTCGACCAAAGCAAAGACGATGTGACCAAAATCAAGCGTCTCGCGAATCCCCCAATACTCCAAGACCGTGCGCGCCATCGGCCCGAACTGATCCACCGCGTAACGACGTATCCCTTCACAAAATTCCCGACCGCTAATGTGCCGTGGGGGCTTGATCCCCATCATCGTGTAATGAAGCGCAGCCAAGATGAAGCTGTAAGCTTCAAATTTGTATTTGGGGTTTCGCTGGATCAACGCCTGAATTTTCTCAAGCAGTTGCTCTGGCGTATCCATTGGCACGACTGGCGTCACCCCTTTCTTGGACAGGAAAAGGAAGGTCACGAATTGGAACATCGAATCGTTGTGCTAAGCACGTGGAAAATCGTCTGACAAATAGATCCTCAGACAAATTCGGAGCGTGCGCAACGAGCGTGCTCCATTCAATCGAGCCTTGATGCAACAGATAGCTGTTGGACCTTTTCTGCCCTGCCCCTGCTACTTTTTTGTCGCCCAGCATGACATCAAATGGCACAGGAGCTTCAAAGCAAAACGAACTCGTTTCCCGTTTGCCAGAAGGTTTGAAACATTCTGTGGAGATCCCAAATGTAAACAGCGTTGTCATCAACAATTCGTGAATAAAGGGATAAGCATTTTGAGCTCGTCCGAGCGAAGGATGAATGGCGATCGGCGCGACTAAAGTGTAAACCAAATCTGACTCGTGTCGGACGATTCCACCCCCTGTGATCCGGCGGATGAGGCGAAGACCCGACTGCAAATCGCTCCGTAAGGCACGCCACGCGCCGTATCCGACGGTCAACGCCGGTTTCGAAAACCGGTAGAAACGTAGAATCGCGTTCGGGTTTCTTGCCTCGGTTTGGTTCCGAAACAGGAATTCATCAACGGCCATGTTCCATATCCCCTCATGCGCACCATCATGAATCACTCCTAAAAACTTTTCTTCACCATCACGAAGAGCTTGAATCATGACCGCCAATTTTGTTCCTGATCATGTATCAAATCACGGAAACTTAAGACCGGCTTCCGAGCTGCTTCGACTTCATCCGGCCGGCCAATCGGCATCGCGTGGGGTGCCGTACGAACCACCTCCGGGCTTTCCTCACATTCCTTTAAAATTCGAAGCATCGCATCAGCAAATGCGTCCAGGGTCTCTTTGGATTCCGTTTCGGTAGGCTCAATCATGAGTGCTTCTTTGACGACCAATGGAAATTGAACTGTCGGCGCATGGAAACCGTAGTCAAGGAGGCGCTTGCCAATGTCACCGGCATGAACCTTGTGATTTTCTGCCACCTCGCGTACGGAAAGCACAAATTCATGCATGCAGGGTTCATCGTGCGGATGCAAGTAAGAACCACTTAACTTTTTCCTGAGGTAGTTCGCCGCGAGCACGGCATCGTGGCTTGCCCTCCGCAGGCCCTCGAGGCCGAGCATTCGAATGTAAACGTACGCACGAATTAAGACTCCGGTATTTCCAAAAAAAGATCTAATCTTTCCAACTGATTTCGGTCGGTTGTAATCCAAGGTAAAACGATCTCCCTTCCGCACAATGACCGGATTCGGAAGAAACGGTGCGAGCGCTTTTCGCACTCCTACTGGACCAGCACCCGGACCCCCGCCGCCGTGTGGTGTGGCGAAGGTCTTGTGGACATTTAAATGAACGATGTCAAAGCCCATGTCTCCCGGTCGGATGATCCCTAAAAGCGCGTTTAAATTGGCGCCGTCGTAATACAGAAGCGCACCTTTTGAGTGCAGCAAATCTCGAATTTTCAAAATATCCATCTCAAACAGACCAAGCGTATTCGGATTCGTGAGCATGAGACATGCGACACGCTCATCCACCAAAGACTCAAGCCGGTCGAAATCCACGCGGCCCCGTTCGTTAGAAGGAACCTCGACCACCTGGTAGCCGTACAAGGCTGCGGACGCGGGATTCGTGCCGTGGCTCGAATCCGGCACAAGAACCACGTTTCGTTTCCAATCGCCCCGCGAAGTGTGATACGCCCTCGTCAACATCATTCCCAAAAGTTCTCCGTGGGCACCTGCAGCCGGCTGAAGCGTAAATTGATCCATGCCGGTCAATTGACAGAGTGACGCTTCCAGCTCGTACAAGATTCGCAAGATTCCTTGCGCTTGCTCTTCCGGTTGCAGCGGATGAAGGTGCGCAAAACCGGACAATGCCGCTACATCCTCG
>MHFT01000069.1:0-4148 GCA_001804315.1 Omnitrophica bacterium RIFCSPLOWO2_12_FULL_50_11 | reverse complement strand
GATTTTTGGATTGTACTTCATCGTACAGCTCCCGAGCGGGTAGAAGTGGGAATCGACACTGAAGTTCCTCTTCGACAAATTAACGAAATACCGGATGAGTTCCGGTTCGGACACTTCCGGAAAGTGAAGTGCTGTCTTACGCTGAAGGTGAGTCGGAATTTGATCGGCAAAATCTAGGGTTGGAAAGTTTCGCTCAGGAAGAAACGCCGCTTCCTTTCCCTCCTTACTTTTCTCAAATAAAAGCTTGGTGTCGCCCGTGCCGAGAAGCGTAAGGCCTGTCCTCATCCCATCACCTCTCTTAACATCTGGACAAATCGGTCGAGGTCCTCTTTGCTCTTCGTTTCCGTCGCGCAGAGGAGCATTTGGTTTCTTAATTCGCCGTAGTAACGATCAAGCTGAAGTCCGCCGATCACGCCCCGTTCCCACAGAGCATCATTGATTTCGAAGACCGGCTTCTCAAACTCAACCACGAACTCGTTAAACACAGGACCACACGTGAGCACTCGCGCACCTTTCAGCTTCCCAATTTCACCACGCAAGTAAAGTGCGTTTTCCAAATTTAGTTCTGCGACTCGGCGAATTCCGTTCTTTCCCAGACTCGCCATATACACAGCGGCAGTGAGGGCACAAAGCGCTTGATTCGTGCAAATGTTGGAACTCGCCCTTTCCCGCCGGATGTGCTGTTCGCGCGCCTGGAGAGTTAAACAATACGCGCGCTGGCCAAATTCATCCTTTGTGATCCCCACAAGACGCCCTGGAATGCGGCGCATAAGTGCCCGTGTGGTGGCCAGGTACCCAAGCCAAGGACCGCCGAAACTAGGAGGAACGCCAAGCGGTTGCCCTTCTCCACAAACGATATCGGCGCCCCACTCCTCCGGTGTTTTGTAAATGCCAAATGAAAGCGGATGGGCCACCAAGATTAAAAGCGAGCCATTTGCATGAACGAGTTCCGCAAGTCCCGTCAAGTCCTCTACCAGTCCAAAGAAGTTTGGACTTTGAACTACGACCGATGCAACCTCCGGTGTAAGTTGGCGTTTCAATACTTCGAAATCGAAATCAAAACTGATTCGATACGGAAACTCAGCTGTTTCAAAACGAGTACCCGCGAGGTACGTATCTGTCACTGCTCGGTACTCAGGGTGCACGGACCGGGCGATGAGAACTTTTCTCCGATTTGTGTGGTGGAGCGCCATCAAAACTGACTCGGCAAGAGCCGTCGCTCCATCGTAATGAGAACCGTTTGATACATCCATTCCGGTTAATTCACAGATCAAACTTTGGTACTCAAAGAGCGCTTGGAGCATTCCTTGAGAAGCTTCTGGCTGGTAAGGCGTGTAGGAGGTGTAAAATTCACTCCGGCTCGTCACGTGGTGCACGACGGATGGTATAAAATGTTCGTAACAGCCGGCGCCTAGGAACGAAAGGTGCGTCTTTGACGTGGCATTTGATTGCGCGAGCGAACCGAACCAATTCTGCGCTTCAATTTCGCTCAAGGGCGGCGGTAATTCAATCTTCGGATTTCCGAGTTCGGCTGGAATCGCCTTCAACAGCTGGCCGAAATGCTCCACTCCAATCGTCTCAAGCATTTCGGCCTGATCGTCTTGAGTTAATGGGAAATACGACATCTAGGTAAGGGTCAAGCTACGTACTTCAACGGGTACGCGGATAGATTCTCGAGCGAATCGACCTCTAAATCTACATCTAAATCTTTCCAATACAGGTGATGCCCGTTCAAAAGCTTGATATTTTGAACCTGTTGAACACTGGCTTTCTTAAACCACGGGAATTCCTTATAGGACAGGCAATACTCGCGGTCTTGAACCAGCAGCCAAATACCGTTAGGGCTGATATTCAGAACCTCAACCCCCGAAGTGCTTTTTCCATGCTTTTTTGATTTCATTTTGATGTTCCTCAACAATTTTATGCACCTTTTTGAGCTCCATTGCTTTCAGACCATAATTTCCAGCCAAAGCAACAACCGGCTCGATCCAAAATTTGGCTTCTCCGTCAGCGCTCATTACGTGGACGTGCATCCGAGACTCTTCACGCGAAAAGAAGAAAAAACGGTACTTTTTATAGCGAAAAATAGTCGGACTCACCAGTTTTAATATACCCGATAGACGCCTGATTGTCGAACAATCTCGATCATCGGGTGCCGCCTACTTCATTCGGTCATCATTGCGAGGCAGTGAACAAAAGCGTTGCCGACTTGTCCGCCGGTAGTGTGGCGGAAGCAATCTGCGTTCAGAGATTGCTTCGGCATCGTCTGGACCGCATCCGCGCAATGACGGTGCTCCTGCAACTGCTGGGTCAACGTTTTGACCGCTGCCTTGCAATGACGTTCGGATTATTGTATCAAGGTCAATGCGCCCGATCATCTCTCCGCTCCGTGGCGGATCATTTGTTCGTACTCATCTTTCCTAAGCAAAGACTCGGACTCTTCCGGTTTTGTCGGCACGATCTCAAAAAACCAACCTTTTTGATAGGGGTCCTTGTTCACAATTGCCGGATCCGATTCCAACAGCGTATTGATCGCCTTAATCGTTCCCGAAACTGGTGCGTAAATGTCGAAAGCAGCTTTTACCGATTCGACAATGCTCACCGTCTTTCCTTGCTCAACCGTCTCACCCACCCTTGGCAGCTCGACAAAAACCACGTCCGAAATCTCGTGCTGCGCGTAGTCCGTAATGCCCACCGTATAAGTCCGTTCCTCTTTCCGAATCCATTCGTGTGTCTTCGTGTACTTCAATTCCGATGGAAAATTCATGCAATTTTCTCCCTTTTGTAAAACGGCATTTTCACGATTTCGGCTTTCACAAGCTTTCCACGAATCTTAATTTCAAGTGTCTGGCCAATGCGTGCGCTTTCAGCCGGAAGGTACCCCAGGCCGATCGACTTTGCTAAAGTCGGCGAATACGTCCCGCTCGTCACGATCCCGACCTCGCGCCCGTCCCTGTGAATCCTTGAGCCCTCACGTGCAATCGCACGGTCTTTGACCTCAAATCCGACAAGCTTTCTTTGGATTCCCTCATGCTTTTGACGAACGAGTGCGTCCTTTCCAACGAAATCTTTCTTCCCCCACGCCACGGTCCAACCAATTCCGGCTTCCAGGGGTGTGGATTGATCCGTCATGTCGTGACCGTAAAGCAAAAAACATGATTCCAGCCGAAGCGTGTCGCGCGCACCAAATCCAATAGGCTTTAGGCCGTGCCCCCTTCCGACTTGAAACAAGGAATGCCAAAGCCGCGGGGCTTGACCGACAGGACAAAAAATTTCAAAGCCCACTTCGCCCGTGTATCCTGTCTCGGCGAGAATGATTTCACCGTAGGACGATTTGAACTTTGTGAAATGATAGTAAGAAATCTCGCTTAAATCAACGTCGAAAAGTTTGCCGACAACGCCGCGGCTTCTCGGCCCTTGAACCGCAAGAAGCGCAAACTGTTCGCTCACATTTTGGACGGCTGCGCGTCCGTCGAGGCGGGATTGGAACCAGTCGAAATCTTTCTCAATATTTGCTGCATTGACCACAATCAAATACTGATCCGGCGCGCATTCGTAGACAAGGACATCATCCACGATGCCACCCGATTCACGGCACACGGGACTGTAAAGCGCGCGGCCCGGCTTGAGTTTTTCAACATCATTCGTGATCCACCGATTGACGACCCTTCGGGCGTCCGGTCCATCTACGTAAAATTCTCCCATGTGGGAAATGTCAAAGACACCCACGCCGCGCCGCACCGTTTCGTGCTCGTCAATGACACTCGTGAAGTACAACGGAACCCACCACTCGCCGAATGCCCCAAATCGAGCTCCCGACACCTCGTGTTCGGTATGCAAAGGAAGTTTTTTGAGATTGGAAGCGTTTTCTTTCTCGGAATGTGTCATCAAAAAGTGCGCCAGTCCCCCACCACTTTAAGGAATGTCAGAGAGGACAAACCTTAAAGTGGTGGGGGATGAGCCGTTATTCTAACAAAAACATGCTTGCAGTGCGAGGGCTGAAAGAGCCGACCCTGTACTGCATGGGTACATGGTATCCACCTCCAGAGGTTGAGTTTTTTTGAAGATCAGTTTTATCAGTTGGTTGAAGAATTAGGAAAAGCAGGGGTTGGGGGTCATGAAAGGGGTGAAGAAAGAGAGCGGGGTTT
>MHFT01000068.1 GCA_001804315.1 Omnitrophica bacterium RIFCSPLOWO2_12_FULL_50_11 | reverse complement strand
CCCTTGACTTTGTATACTGGCTCTTTCCCGATTTGTGCTCTCCAAAGCGCCTTTTCATTTCCGTTGTCCATCCGACATAAAACTTTCCTGTCGCCTTACTTCGGAGAAGATAGACATAGGCTTTCGAGACTGATGAAGCGCGCTCTTTACAAGCAGGTGATGGGATCATTCCGTCACCTTTTTCTGCACGTTTGCGAAGGGCGTCCGCAGCATTCCCAACAAGGACTGCCATTCCTTTTCCTGCAAATACGGGAGGCCGTAAACGATGGTTCGAGCGTCCTTCCTTTTACGGAATGAACGGATCATACGATCCCAAAAGGAAAAAATACTTGAATAATTGGAATCGGTCTCGTCCCTGATTTGTGAATGATGCACCCTATGCATATTAGGCGTCACAATGACTGCCCGGAAAATCCGGTCGATTTTCTCCGGAAGCGCCACATTGGAATGATGAAAGATGATCACTGGCTGCAAGCAAAGTTCATAGATAAAAAGATGGATAAACTGCATTCCGATGAGAGGAATAACAATCAGCCTGAGAAGCGACGACAAAATAATTTCGCCGGTATGAAAGCGAAGGGCGCTTGTAGAGTCCAGATCCAGGTCCGAATGATGCGTTCTATGAAATCGCCATAAAAACGGAATTCGGTGATTTGCCCGGTGCCACACATACATCCAAAGATCGAAAAGGATAAAGGCAGCGATGCCTTCCGCAAAAGGATTCCAATGGATTTGATGCAAAAGACCCCAGGAGTTATTTTCTGCGATCTGAATCGTTTTTAAAGTGCCCGCGGCGAATCCGAGTGAGATGACCAGTCCATTTAAAATGCCCATCCCCAAGTTGCGGCGTGCATGATGGAAGCGCTCTCTTCTTCCCTGAAAAAGAGGGAAAACCCCTTCCAGCCAGAAAACCAAACCCAAGCTAATGATTTCAATCCAAAGCTTCATCGAACCTCTGGATACAACCTTTGCTTAAGATTAAACACATTAAACCCTACATAGTAGAGAGCGACAAGCGTAATATTAATGAATTTTTGCCTCAGGCATCCGACACCGCAAAACCTCCGTGCCGAAGTCGTCACCGGATTCTTAATAATCACGGGCCGCGTTAACCGGCGAAGACGTTTATAAAAATCAATGTCTTCAAAAGGAGCGTCCTCCCGGAATCCTTTGAGCTTTTCAAAAAGATCCCGATGCACGAAAAATCCCTGGTCGCCGTAAGAAAAAAACTGGAACCGGGTATAGGTTTCATAAATTCTGAGGAGCCAGCGGCGGTCGTCAAAGCGCATGCGAAACCTCCCCGCTTGGTGGCCTTGTAGGATCGCCCGTTTTATATGATTCAGCCCTTGAGGAGGAAGCAGCGTGTCGGCATGCAGGAACAGAAGAATGTCCCCCTTTGCGCGACGAGCTCCGGCATTCATTTGATGCGCACGGCCCTTTTGAGATCGGATCACCGGAACCCATTCCGATGCAAGCGAAATGGTTTGGTCGGTTGATCCTCCATCCACCACGATCACGTCATCGGGTTTATGAAAAGTAAGAAGATTCGCAAGTGTCGCGTGAATGGTTTTTTCTTCGTTAAAAGCGGGGATAATGATAGAAATTTTCATTGCCTACCTTCTAACCTTTTCACTTTTATTTTCTAACGCTCCTTGACAACTCGATCCGCAGCCTGCGGTGCAACCAAAGCAGTGGTTTCCAGTCTCGATACGCCGTCCTTCCAGATTCCAGATATAAACATCGAAAATCGTCATCGGCTTTCCGTTTCGCAGCTGCATGCCGAGCATTTGATTAAAATCACAGTCATAAAGCCTGCCGTCCCAGCCGACACTCAGCGTATTACGGCACATGAGGCCCTCAAGAGTCGCAGGATTGAAACTGTTGATCAAAAGTTCTACATAAGCCTCGTATTGATTCAACGCTCTGAGATATTTTGCATACCGGGTTATGGGCATATTGGTAATGGTGTAGAGACGATTAAACGCGATCCCCCAATCTTCCTTGAGCCGTTTCTTATAATCCTTTTCAAGCTCATGCTGGTCAGGCGGCAGATGCGGACCAACGGGGTTGTAAACCAAATTCAAGGCAAGGCCGCTTTCTTCTTTCCCATAACCCAGTCGGTTCAGCAGCTGAAGACCTTTGATGGATTTATCGAATGTTCCCCTGCCGCGCTGCCTATCCACGTTTTCCTTTAAATAACATGGAAGCGAGGCAATGATTTCCACATTGTGATCAGCCAAAAACTGCCCCAAATTTTCCTGACCCGGAAGGAAAAGCACGGTCAGATTACAACGGTCTATGACGTGGATCCCGAGTTGCCGGGCTTCGGTTGCAAGATAGCGGAAATGGGGGTTCATTTCGGGAGCACCGCCCGTAAGATCAAGCGTTTTAATCCCACCACCTCGATATCTGCCGGAGACAGATTGGCCCTCTGGGCCAAATCGAGGTGGTGGGATAATGCCTGAGTTTTTCATATAAGCCGCAACCGCTTCGGTGGTTCTCAGGTCCATGTTTTCCCTCGTTTTCGTAGGGCCAGCTTCGACATGACAGTGCACACAGGTCATATTGCAGAGTTTGCCGAGATTAACCTGCAAAATTTCAATAGGGCCTTTGGTTAACCTAAAACCGTTAGAATGAATTTTTTTTTCAAAGAGATTCATTTTTTTCTCCGTCATTGCGAGCGACCCTAAAGGGCTGCTACGCGGAGCGCACATTTTCGGAGAAGAACGCCAAGTTCTTCCCGAAAAGTACTCGCGCAAAAAGCGCGCAGTGAAGCAATCTCTGAGATTGCTTCGTCGCTACGCTCCTCGCAATGACATTAAAATAAAATAACTGGTTGCCGACAAAATCGCTGCAACCGGCAAGGTCAAAACCCATGCGCCTAAAATCGAACCGATGACATTCCACCTCGCCTTTCCATTGACCAGTCCAAGACCAAACAAGGCTCCACATGAGACATGCGTTGTGGAAACCGGCATTCCCCACTGTGAGGCAAAGATCACAAGTATGGCCGTCACCAGATTGGCCGTAAATCCCTGCCCGTGATTCATATAAGTAATTTTGTGTGAAACCGTTTCCGCAACTTTACGGGCGCCTAAAATTCCGCCAATCGCCATTGCAAGAGCGACCAGTCCAATATTCCATCTGGGCCCAAGCGCACCTGTCGCAAGAAGCAATGCCACAATCTTAGGTGTATCATTAAGGCCACGGGCAAAACTTACAGCGCCAGCACTCAGGAAATGAAGAAAATCAAGAACTAACTGCGCGCTGATGCCCAATATTCTTCCTTCGTAGGCTTCGACGGCCCTGGCTTCGCAACTTGCTTCATTGCCCACGAATATTTCAGGAAACGATAGCTTTGAGATTGCTTCGGTCGCTTCGCTCCCTCGCAATGACAGCGTTTTTTGCAGTCCCGTCTGGGACATCATTGCGAGGAGGCCCGAAGGGCCGACGCGGCAATCTCTGAGAGGGATAACCTTCTTCCCAACGCAAAGACAGGTCTGGCGCGTTACGCCAAGAACCTTTCTTGACTTATGCATGAATAAATAAAGGATCGTTGTAAGCGCGATGGCCGCAAAAGGGCTCGCGATAAGCGGCATCACAAAGTTTTTTCCGAGTGTCCCGAATCCGAGTTCAGTTCCGATGGCGGCGAATCCTGCTCCGGCCAAAGCGCCTGTAAGACCATGGGTGGTTGAAATAGGAATGCCGAAACGGGCCGCGAAGAGCACGGTCAACCCTGCGCCAATAGCCACGGCCGCAAGAAAAGCAGGATTGCCGATCAAGGTATCAGGAACAAGCCCTTTCCCTGTAAATGTCTTCACAAGCCGCGCGGCGAAAAAGAATGCCGCGACCGAGCCGGAAAAAGTAGTCAGCGTCGCCCAGCTTAAGGCTTTCCGGTAATCAGTGGTGCCGCTTCCAAATAAGGTCGCCACCCCTTTAAAATTGTCATTCGCGCCATTGGCATAAGCGACAAGCAAAACCGTAATTGCAATGATCCCTATCCAAATCATCAGCATCCTCTCCTTTGTTCGGATACTGCCAGGGACGAACTTGTCGTTCGTCTCCAGGCTAGCAGCACCCCCCTCCATCCATACAAACCGATTTCATCGCAGAAGGCTTCGTGAATCTCTTTCCCTTGGTCTCCCGAGGATCGCGTTCCATTTGCCGATGGCAGTCAAAATGCTTTGCTTTTGAAAGGGGAATATCCTTAGACGGCGGCACCAAAATGAACTCATCTTGATAAGGTGCTTTTGAGTAGATCTGAAAGGTCTTGTCACAAACTGCGGTTCTTACACCCCGCTTCAAGACGTGACCGTCATCATCCACCACTTGTTTCCAGGGCCCCCTGTAAATCACGGCTTGATTTCCTTCCCAGCAAGGACCTTCCTTCCCTTTGCAAGCCGTGATTGTCATGGAACGAAATTCAATCCCCCGGACGATCCGCCATGGCCGTTCATCGAATTTCTCGATTTTGATTCCGTAAAATCCGGCTTCTTCAAAGGCTTTGAAGAATTCCTTCTCCTGAAACGCCCCGGAAATACATCCGCTCCAGAGTTTGGGATCCTCCTGAAGTTTTTGAGGAACGGACTCATCCGAAACGATATCGGAGATCGCCGCACGCCCTCCTTTTTTCAAAACCCGGTGCATCTCGCGAAACAAGGTTTTCTTGTCTTCGGACCGGACCAGATTCAAAACACAGTTTGAGACAATGACATCGATAGACTCATCTTCGATGAGAGGAACTCCTTTCAATCTCTCCAGGGCCTCCTGAACCTGGAATAAATCATCGATGGAACGGACGGGCTCTCTTTTCAGGCTTTCCTCCAACGCCTCAAGATCCGTCCGGAGGTCTTGAATCCTGGCCCGCACAAATTCCACATTGTGCCAGCCGATCCGGTCGCCGGCTTCTTTCTGATACTTTCGGGCAAGCTCAAGCATGGCGGGATTAAAGTCCACACCGATGACTCTGCCTTTGGGCCCAACAACCTGTGAGGCGATGTAACAGATTTTTCCTCCTCCGGAACCCAAATCCAGAACCGTATCGCCTTCTTTTAAATAACGCGAAGGGTCGCCGCACCCGTAATCCTTTTCCAGGATTTCTTTTGGAATCACCCTGAGATACTTGGGATCATAGCTTGTGGGGCAGCACAAAGCTTCTTCTTTAGCCTTCGCCCCTCGTGCGTAGCGATCCCGTACAGCTTGCTCCATACCGTCATTGCGAGGACGACCGGAGGTCGGACGAAGCAATCTCCGAGATTGCTTCACTGCGCGCTTTTTGCGCGAGTACTTTTCGGGAAGAACTTGACGTTCTTCTCCGAAAATGTGCGCTCCGCGTAGCAGCCCTTTAGGGTCGCTCGCAATGACAGATTTGTGTTTTCCCCGCCTGCCAGCCGGCGGGCAGGCATTTCCATTGTTTTCGTGATTCATAGTAGCACCTCGTTTTATAGATTGTCATTCCCGCGAAAGCGGGAATCCAGATCCCCGCTTAAAACATGCGGGGATCAATTCGCACAACAACTTACGGACCGTAAGTTGTGTGCTCATTGATTTCATCCAAGTCTTCCAATTCCTGCAAAAGGGAATAAGAAAGACCTTCCTCCCGAATCCATCCCAATGTTGTTTTCAAAACATCTCCGGTACTCCACGGAATATCCTGAAAAAGAATCGTATGGAATCCTGAAAATCCAATCAGATAATAACCACCATCTTTTGCGGGTCCGATCACAACGTCATAATTTTTCAGAACATCAAAGGCCTTCATGACGAATTTGGGCTTGAATCCTAGGGTATCGCTTCCCACTGCAAGCACGCGCTCCGCCCCATCCTGAAAAGCCTCCTTGAAGGCATGAATGAGCCGTTCTCCCAGATCCTTACCTTTCTGGGAGCGATAAGCGGCTGCGCCGGGGAGCCATTCTTTGACTTGCCGCTCCTTTTCCGGAGGGTCAAAGAAAACAACCGTCTCAAACCCCTTACTTTTTGAATTGCCGTTCGATAGAGAGTGAAAAATGCTTTCCGCAAGACCTCGGTAGGCCTTGGCAGCTGCATTGGATCCAAGAGCCTTAGCAAGCCGGGTTTTGACTTTTCCCGGTTCCGGGTATTTCACGAAATATAAGATCTGCTCATGTCCCATAGCGATGCGATACATACCTTTCTTTTAAATCCTCCAGACGTTCATGAAAAAGCTTATAGCCCACGAAAACCCTGCCGTTTTGCAGGATCTGACGGATGATCCCGCGCTTCAGATACCGCCTTGAGGAAACAACCACCGACTTCCTGATGATGGCTATCTTCCCCCTTTTTTTCATGCAATCCGAAAAAATCAAATCTTCAAGCAGCGGAACTTCGGGGAATCCATGCAGTGATTCGAAGGCCTCTCTCCTGACAAAAATGGCATTCGTTCCCGCCAGGCAGCGCATCCAGGAAAAGTAAAAACGGTTCAGACAAAAAGCATACAGCTTCAAAAGAAAATTGGCGGGTTCATATCTCTTGATGAATCCTCCGCCCACAAAGCCAAGGCGTATTTGATTTCTAACTTCATGGATGGCACCCGATGGCAGCCTCATATCGACATGAACGAAAAGGAAAATATCCCCTTGCGCTTCAAAAGCTCCCGTATTCATCTGCAATGCACGGTCGGCACAGGCGGTCTGGAAAAGCCGTACGCTAGGGAACTCACGCCGGATGATTTCATCCGTGCCGTCTTGGGACGAGCCGTCTACGGCAATCACCTCATCCGCTCCCAGCGAAAGGAGATGATTTAACGTGCCGCTGACAAGGTCTCGCTCGTTTGCCAACGGTAAAATGATCGAGATTTTTGGGTTATTTTCCACAACAACTCCACGGTTAAAATCGAATAAAATATTGCGTATTCAATCCATTTCACCCAAGCAAAAAGATGAGATTCAGACCAATAAGAAAAATGGAAATCCAGATAATAAAGAAACACAAGTCCTGAAAAGATCAAAAGAGAGCGAAGGGGTTGAAAATAAAGAAAAGGAAATACCCAGGTGAAATACCAGGGATTTCCGGCCGGCGCCAAAAAGAAAAGGGCCGCAATCATAAAAAGGCAGGCGCGAAAACAATCCGAGACATTCTGTTTCCGGCCGAGCCAGATCACTGCACCAGTCAGACAAGCGGTCATGAGAGCAAACGCAATCATTCTGCTTACAAACTCCGTTTGAAATGAGTCCAAAGTTGTCGCCTGAATCATCCCGTGACGGATTAGACCGAAAATACTTTAGTTCACCCGCCACTCGCCTGCAAACCGGGTCAACCCTTCAAAGAGCGAACGGCCCGCCGTGAGAAACGGGACATAAAAAAGAAGGAAAGTAAAAGAAAAGATGGCAAGGCCTTGAAACGCCTGTTTTCGATTGATTCTCCAAGTCCAGATGAAAGCCAGAGGCAGTAAAATAAGAGGAAATAATTTAACCGCTGTAGCTAATGCCAACGCTAAAAATCCAAGCCGGAATCGCTCATAAACAAAAACCCATACCATCAGCGAAAGAAATAGAAGGGCGAATACATCCAGGTGCAGGCTATTGGAAAATTGTTTTATGACAAGCGGACACCAGGCGTAAAGAGTCAGCCATTCTTTCCTCATCCCCATTTTCCCTAACATTCCAAGCATCAGGACAAAAATTCCAATTTCCGCAAGAAGAATCATGAGCTTCCATCCCGCAAGACTCCAGGGAGTAAACCACTGCGACAGCGCATAAAGATATTGGGCAAACGGAGGATAAATCGTTTTGACGCCGGAATGATTAATTTCCCCAAATGTTTCATAAACTTCAGGCGTCACATTGCGGGCAGGCGCAAGCCGGTTGTGAAAGGCCTCCTCGGGAGAATGCTCATAAGGATTTTCGCCGCTTAGAACCGTCTGGCCATCCCAGATGTAACGGTAGGGATCGGTCTCCTGAATGAGGCTGGAAGGCAAAAACACAAGCCTCGAGAGAATACCAATAAGAATGATCCAGAAAATCGTTTTATGTTGACCGCCGGGTTCGCCCGGGAGTCTTCTCACCCATTCTATGGCGGCGAAATAAAAAGCAAACGATACGAATTCCAGAACCAGAAACAGGATAATCGGCCGCTCAACATGTCCCGCTCCATAAACAAAGAACCGGCTAAGCCATGCAACGGCTGTTTGCGTGAGGAGAATCGCCGCTCCCAGAACAAAAATTGGATTTTTATAAATGCTTGCGATCTTCATAAATCCTCACCGGGAATCCGGCCTGAGCGGCAAATCTCCGCAAACTGCTTTCCGGATTCCCTGACTCTGCGGGACTGAGTTGTGTAATCCACCTCCACAAGACCAAATCGCGGACCATACCCTTCCGCCCACTCGTAATTGTCAAGCAGGGACCAGTAAAGATATCCGATAACCTTGGCTCCCTCCTTGATGGCTTTGGCCAGTTGTCTTAAATGACTTACGACAAACTCAAAACGTTCCCCGTCCTTCTCTATACAAACGCCGTTCTCTGTGACAAGAAGCGGCAAGCCGTATTGAGAAAACTCCTTGGCTAGCCGATAGAGGCCTTTAGGATAAATTTCCCAGGACAGGAAATTTCTTTTGCCTACCTCGCGATGGTGTTTTAAGGTGCAGATATCGCCGAAAATCGCCGGGATTGTGAAGCCCTCGTTATGAACGAAATCCCGGGTGTAGTAATTGAGGCCGATGAAATCAAGCGTCTTTGCTTTAGGCAGGCGGATGTGGAAAAGGCCAGGATAAAGAACCCGTCCACGGATCAAGGCCTTCACAAACAGATGATTGAACATGAGATTGCGCGTCCGGACCGACAGCCGGTCTTTCCATGAGCGTTCGGAACACGGCGTAAAGATCAGCACATGTTTGGCGATCCCAACTTGGCTTGGCGAACGTTTCAAGCGTTGATTGATTTCTTTAATTTGGTCATAAGCAAGGACGTGCCCCTTAAGGAGATGGCCGAGCACCTGCAATGTTTTTTCATAGGACTTTTCTCCGGGAGGCCATTCGCCCATAAAGTATCCTTTGAAAACATAGGCCACAGGTTCGTTTAAAGTAATCCAGTAACGGACACCATCGCCCAGGGTCTCAACCGCTTTATGGACATACCGGGCGAACAGATCCGGGGTCTTGTTTGAAAGCCATCCGCCCTGTTTGGCAAGCCAAAGAGGAAGAGTAAAATGATGAAGCGTAATGACAGGCTCCAAGCCATTTGCTTCGAGCGACTGAATCACTTCACGATAATGTGAAAGCGTTTGGTCATTAAACTTTCCCTCCTCCGGCTCGATCCGGCTCCATTCAAGCGAAAACCGGTGAGCGTTGTGGTGTAGCGATTTTGCAATTTCAAAATCCTCACGAAACCTGTTCCAATGGTCGCAGGCCTTGCCGGATCGTTCCTTGACTTTTCCATTCTGCTCCCACTGCCACCAGTCATTATGGGTATTTTCTCCCTCCACCTGATGGGAGGAAGTGTCGGCTCCCCAAAGAAAATCTTTCGGGAATTCAAACATCTTCCTCACCGCTCAACGTCTCAATAACGTCATCCGCACAATTTTCTCGCATAAGAAAATAGGCTTCGATGCCCTGAATCGCACCGTCTGCGTCTTCTCCCTCCACCGCGATGATTAGCTTTGATTTCCAGGTGGCTCCCAAAAGGAGAAGTCCCAGAATGCTTTTCCCATCCACTGCGAGCCTTCCCTTACGGATTCGGATGTCAGAGCTAAATCGCCTAGCAAATAAGATGAACCGGGCCGCCGTGCGGGCATGAAGACCAAGCTGACACGGCATCGTAACCGTTGTTGTCCTAGTTGCCTTTCCTTCCTTGCTTGCGAGCTCCATCTCCCACCTCCTCGATTAAAAGGGGATCTTGATCTGTTTCCCGCAATGGGGACAGACGATGACGCGATATTTTCCGGTTGAATCTTCCACAATCCTTTCCTCAGACACAGCCTTAGGCACTCGGCTTAATCCTGAACAACCACTCACGAAAGCCACGACGACGAGGACGAGAGCTATCCTTTTCATGTCAAGCCAATCGAATCAGCCTCTTCGCTAATTTAGGAAACCAACCGCTAAACAACTTTTCTCTGTAGTATAGATCACAAGAACGTTTCACCGCTTGCGAAAGTGTTGGATAAACATGGATCGTCTGGGAAATTTGAGTGATCGGGATTCTTGCTTTCATTGCGAGAACCAATTCGTGAAGCAACTCGCCCGCATTCGGACCCAGAAGATGGGCACCCAGAATTTGATTTTTCTTATCACAAACCAGCTTAATGAGGCCGTGGCCTTCCCCTTTGATCACCGCTCGATCCACATCTTCAAATTGAAACTTGAACACCTGAATATTCTTTTCACCATATTCCTTCTTCGCTTCTTCCTCGGTTAATCCCGCACGCCCCAGGTAACGTGCCGCAAAGAAGGCAAGGGAGGCTCCCAAATTGGATGCGACCGCATTATAAAGCGTCCCCCGCACCGTGCCAAAAACAGCCCCTCCTGCAAGT
>MHFT01000067.1 GCA_001804315.1 Omnitrophica bacterium RIFCSPLOWO2_12_FULL_50_11 | reverse complement strand
CGCCTGCTTCTTCGTAATTGGTTTCTTTACGGATCGATTCAAACGCAGGTTTACACAGAAATGCACCGAGCCGGGCAAGCGCGTTTTTTTGCATTTCTTTCGCAATGAGTGTGATGAGCATTTCCAAAATACTTTCTGTCATTTTTAAAACGACATTTCCGGCGAACCCGTCACAAATCACGCAATCGCACTTACCCGTAAAAAAGTCACGTCCTTCAATGTTGCCGACGAAGTTAAGACCTGAGTCCCGTAATAGTTGATACGTTTCTTTGAGAACCTCAGTTCCCTTGTGTTCTTCTTCGCCAATATTCAACAGCCCGACCGATGGTTTTTTCTTGCGAAGAATGTGGCGGGAATAAGTTTCTGCCATGATGGCGTATTGAAGGAGATGTTCCGGCGACGGATCAATATTAGCACCAACATCGATCGCGACAGAGATGCCGCGGAGCGACGGAATCGTCACCGCGATCCCTGGCCGTTTGATGCCGGGAAGCAAACCCAACATCAGTTGCGACGCTGCGACAGCAGCCCCTGTATTTCCAGCTGTGACGACCGCATCCACTTCCTTTTGTTTCAAGAGCTGGACGGCGACGGTGAGCGAAGAATCTTTTTTCTTTTTGATCGATTGAACAGGTGAATCATTCATCCCAATGACTTGAGATGCTTCACGAACCGAAATCTTGCCTCCGGTGACTTTGTGTCGGTACAGTTCCCGTTTGATCGCTTGTTCACGACCCGTAATCGTAAGTTCTAGGTCGTCGAATGCATTTGCAGCAGCGACAACCCCTGCTACGACGAGCTGTGGGGCGAAGTCCCCACCCATGCCATCCACTGCGATTCGAATCATGGTATCAGACTCTCCCTCAACGGATTGGCTTTGCTTGGTCGCGCATTCGTATTCGTTTTTTTTTGCGTGGTTGCCAAGGGGGTCACGGTTTTCCTCCTGCCTCATCTTTTGTTTTTACTTTCATCGTCACTACCTGACGGTTTCGATAGAAGCCGCAGTGAGGGCAGATTCGATGTGGTAGGATCAACCGCTTACAGTTCGAACAGCGCGTAAGCGACCGCGGCTTCAAAAAATCGTGGGCGCGGCGTGAGCCTGTTCGCGCGTTAGAGTGTCTTCGTTTTGGATTTGCCATTATTCGTTTATCCTCTCGAATAATTTTTTTAACGGTTTCCAGGTTTGCGGCGTTTCCTTTTTACTGTCCTTTGCTTTGCACCTGCATGATTCATGATTTAAATTGGCGCCACAGTAAAGACATATCCCACGGCAGTCCGCTGTGCACAAAAATTGATCTGGATGGGTTAAAATGAGAACATCTCGAATATCCATGGTCGAGTCGATCATTTTCTTGTCTCGGATCTCATAGGTGAAATCAAAAGGCTCTTGCACGTCACTCGCGACCGGCTTAAGACATCGGTTACAAATCTGCTCGACTTCGCTCTCCAAGCTCCCATAAAAGTGAAGCGATTGTTCGGTCAGTTCGGCAGACCCAGCGAGCGAAATTTTTTTCCGGTAATGAAGATCCTCAAATTCTAGATCGAGTGTCTGTGCGTCGTACGTTGCGGCTAACGGCGTGAGCTCTTTTTTTTTCAGGTCTTTTATTTTGATAATCATTGCGTTCCCGCTTCTACGACCACTGCCTCACCAAGGCGCGTCTGACAAACGGCGGGACGAAATCCGACACGTCGCCTCCCCACCGCGCAATTTCCTTGATCAGCCGTGACGATAGATAGAAATGTTTTTCCGACGGCATCAAAAAGAGCGTGTCAATATGGCCTGAAAGTTTTCGATTCGTGAGCGCCATTTGAAATTCATACTCAAAGTCGGAAGTCGCTCGTACGCCTCGTATGATCGTGCCCACGTTCAACTGACGTGCATAATCGACGATCAAACCAGTAAACGCCCCCACGGACATCCCTCTTTTTTTTCCGATCGTCCGCTTGATAAAATTGACTCGCTCTTGCGCTGAAAATAACGGTCTTTTATCCGTATTAACGGCAACCGCCACGTGAACTTCGTCGAAGAGCTCCAGTGCCCGGTCAATCAAATCCAAATGGCCGTAGGTGACTGGATCAAAGCTCCCCGGATACAGTGCGCGTCTTTTCTTTTTCATTTTTTCCCCAGAAAGCTGATAAACGCCTGGCCGATTTTGATACTTCGATAAACACAAAGGGTTTGAAGGTCTTCGGGAAGGTTTTCCTTGTTCGAGTGACCGACCACAACAGTTCCACGCGCGCGTAGTGTATCAGAACGGTCTAAGAGGCGCAACGTTTTTTTGGTAAGTCCTTTGTTATGAGGAGGATCGGAAAAAATAAGATCGAACTTTTCGTGTCGTTTTTCAAGCATGTCTAAGGCCCTCGCGGCCGGCATTTTGATCACATGGGCGATTGATTCAAGGCCCAGCGCTGTCAGGTTCCGTTCAATACAGAGGGTTGCTATTTTTTCGGAATCGACGAAATAGACATGTCGGGCACCGCGGCTTAAAGATTCGATCCCAAGGCTACCGCTCCCCGCATAAAGGTCCAGGACAGATGCAGCTTCGGGAGCACTGCCGAGCACGTTAAAAAGAGTTTCTTTGGCACGGTCTGTCATCGGCCGCGTCTGGAAGGTCTTTGGGAATCGTAAGAGGCGTCGCGCAAGAGATCCGCCGATGATTCGCATTAGGGTGTAAATTGCGTGCACCGCTGTGCGATTTCCGCTGCGAGCAAGTTGTGTTCAGGTTGCGAAAAGTCAGGGTCACGTTCTAAAAATTGAGCCGCCTCATTTCGCGCGGCCAGAAGGAGCGAGACGTCACGCGTCAAGCTTGCAACGCGAAAGTACGGTAAGCCCGTCTGTCGCGTTCCAAAAAAATCGCCCGGCCCGCGAAGTGCAAGGTCTTCTTCGGCGATCGTAAAACCGTCGTTGGTTTTCGTCAAGATCCGCAAACGCTTTTTTCCGTCCTCCGTGGTTGGATTTCCAAAAAGAAAACACATCGACTCTTTCGTTCCACGACCGATTCGACCGCGCATCTGGTGGAGTTGGGAGAGACCGAAACGTTCTGCATTTTCGATGACCATGTAGGTCACATTGGGATTGTCGATCCCAACTTCCACTACCGATGTGGCAACGAGGACTTTGATTTCGCCGCTGTGAAATCGGGTCATGACATTGTCACGCTCTTTTTTTGCCAGACGACCGTGTACGAGACCCAGCGGGATGCCGCGGAAGATTCCCTTCTGCAACCGTTCGAATTCTTGCGTTGCTGCTTGCAAGTCCGAACGTTCTGTTTCTTCGATGATCGGAAATAAGATGTATGCCTGCTCGTCTTTCTCAGCCACCGAATTTCGAATGTGTTTGAGCACATCCTCCTCTTTGTCCCGATCAATCCAGTACGTTTTAATTTGTTTTCTCCCTTTCGGAAGTTGGCGAAGGATCGTCATGTCTAAATCACCATACAGCGTCAAGCCTAATGTGCGTGGGATTGGCGTTGCCGTCATCACTAAGAGGTGTGGGCGGGGACGTCTCAGGAGGAGTTTGGCCCGCTGCGCGACGCCAAAGCGATGTTGCTCGTCAATGACGACTAGGCCCAATCGTTGAAACTGCACCTCCTCTTGAAGCAGTGCATGAGTTCCGATGAAGACGGTTGGCGCACCCGCTTGCGCTTGCTCGTACACTCGGCTGCGCTCGTTTTCTTCTACGCTTCCTGTGAGCAAGGCCGTTTGAACGCCCAGAGATTCAAAGAACGGTTTCAATTTACCAAAATGCTGCTCGGCTAAGATTTCCGTCGGTGCTACCAGTGCGGACTGCAATCTGTTTTGAGCAGCGAGATAGAGCATGGCTGCTGCAACAACGGTTTTTCCGGACCCCACCTCACCTTGCAGCAGCCGGTTCATCGGAATGGTTTGTGAGACGCTGTCTGTAATTTCTTTAACGGCCTGCTCCTGATCGTTTGTCAGCTCAAACGGAAGGGCTTTGCGAAAATTAGAAAGCAGGGCAGAATTTTTTTCAAAGGGCATACTTTTTTCTCGCGATCGGATCCCACGAATTTTTGAAAGTAACATCAACTCAAAAGTGAAAAATTCATCAAAGATGATTCGTTTCTGTGCCTGCTCAAGCGACCGCCAATCCTCTGGAAAATGCATCGTTCGGAGTGCGGTCGTTAGGTCCAAGAGCGAATTTCTGCTGCGGATTTCTTCCGGCAGGAATTCCTCGATCTCGTTCGGTACATGACGATCTATTACTTCCTTCATGGCTTGCCGTAGTGACCGTTGAACAAGGCCTTCCGTCAAAGGATAAATCGGAATGATTCGCCCGACGTGAATCGGGTCGTCTTCGGCGCGTTCGATGCGTTCGTATTCAGGTGAATTGAGTTGAACCTGATTGTGGTAGCACTCGACCTTGCCACTAAGGATGACTTGATCTCCGACTCGGAACTGGTTCTTGAGATAAGGCTGGTTGAACCAAACCGCTTGAATCGTGCCGGTCGAATCGCCGACCACCATTTCAAAGATGGCAAATTTTTTTAGTGGTTTTACGCCCTGTGCCAAGATCTCGCCCCGGAGCGTAACTTCCATTCCTGGTTTCAAATTAGCAACGGACTCGAAGCGCGTCCGGTCCTCATAGCGTCTGGGGAAAAAATAACAAAGATTTTTGACCGTGTGGACCCCGATCCGGTTTAGGGCTTCGAACCTTCGAGGGCCGATGCCCCGTACAAATTGTGCGGATCTCGGTTCCAATCGCTTTTGTGGTTGCTTTTTCTCTTCAACATTGGTCATAGCAAAAGGCGGGGGTACTCGAGCGCGATCCGGCCACATAGGGGACAGTGAAAACATGTTTCTCTATTCGTGAACCGTTGCAGAGGTAGTAGGTCCTTCAAAGGTGGTACGTGGAGAGAGAGCTTTCGCTTAAGATGGATCCGCTTGAGGCGGAAGTGCAGGCGCTTTTTCATCCGGCGCTTCTCCATGATCGGTGGCCGATTTCGGTTCTGCATCTTGAGCGGGCTCCGCGTCTTTCGCTTTCTCTAATGCGTCTTTAATTTTTTGGAAGTCTACCTGGGTGAGCGGCTTCTTGGGGGCAAACAAAGATCGAGACTTATGCGTCTCGACGATGTTTAGACCAATACAGGTGAATAAAAATATGATTGCGCAAGCGGTCGTGAGCCGCGTGAGAAAACTTGTGGTCTTGGTGCCAAGGATTGACTGAGGCGATCCGCCAAAAACGCCCCAGCTTAAGCCTTGGCCGCGGCCCGCTTGCAAAAGGATGACGACAACGAGAAACAAGCAGACGAAGATATGAAGAAGGACAAGAACAATCATCATTTAAAGCTTCCCTTCCCTACCGTTTGAATGCGGTCGGCATGTTGGTCGTTCGTGCATGGGCGACGATCTGGATGAAAGACTCGGCCTTGATCGAAGCACCTCCGACCAAGGCACCCTCCACGTTAGGTTTTGCCATGAGCTGGGCCATGTTGTCTGGCTTGACACTTCCACCATAGAGAATCTTAACGCGTTCTGCGATTGTGGAACTATATTTTTCGTTCAAGAGCCGGCGAAGATAGGAATGCATCTGCTCAGCTTGGTCGGGCGTTGCGGTTCGACCAGTTCCTATTGCCCAAACCGGTTCGTAAGCGAGGACAACACGTTCCATTTCCTGAGCGATGAGATTTCCAAGGCAATGGTCAAATTGTTCTTTCACCACTTCAAACGCTTTACGTGCTTCACGTTCTTGAAGCGTTTCTCCAACGCACAGGATCGGGAGTAAATTGTATTTGAGCGCGGCTGCCACTTTGGTGTGGATCCGTTCATTTGTTTCACCGAACGTCTGACGACGTTCTGAATGACCTAAAATGACGTAACGGCAGCTTACGTCTTTCAACATGAGCGGGGAAATTTCGCCTGTGAAGGCACCTTCTGGTTCGCTGTACATATCTTGAGCGCCCAACTCAATCTTGCTGCCTTCGAGGAGCATTGCAACAGCAGCAAGGGCCGTAAACGGCGGACAGACGACGACGTCACAGTCCGTCATTTTGTGAACACCTGCCTTGATGATATTGACGAGGGTCGTCGCCTCCCGTATCGTCTTATGCATTTTCCAATTGCCAACAATCAACGGACGTTTCATATCACACCTGAACTTCTTTGCTTGTGCAGAGGGCTTCGATTCCTGGAAGCTTTTTCCCTTCTAGATACTCTAGTGACGCACCCCCTCCGGTGGAGACGTGAGACATTTGGGAATCAAGACCAAGTTTCGCAACCGCAGCTGCTGTTTCGCCGCCGCCAATGACCGTCGTCGTTTCTTTAAGCGCCGCCAAGGCTTTCGCGATTTGACGGGTTCCGTTTGAGAAAGCCTCAATCTCAAAAACGCCGAGCGGTCCGTTCCAAACTACTGTCCTTGCCTTCCCGACGATGGTGCGGAAGCGTTCGGTCGTTTTGGGACCGATATCGACACCGATCCATCCATCAGGGATGTTCACATCCGAAGTGTCTGACTTGGAATCTACCGTGACCGTTTCTGCAATGACGTGGTCCTGAGGCAAGATGAGTTGCAAATTTTTCTGCTTTACATGTTCGAGCAAACGTTTCGCAGTTTCGAACCCTTCTTCGTCAAATTTTGAATTGCCGATTCGATAGCCCCGCGCTTTGAGAAAGGTATAGGCCATCGCACCGCCGATCACCAGACAGTCCACCTTCAGCAACAAATTTTCAATGACCTTTATTTTATCGGTCACTTTCGCGCCGCCTAAAATGGCCACAAAAGGTCGCTTTGGATTTTCAAGGACGCGGTCGAAGTAGCCAATTTCCTTTGCAAGCAGTAAACCGGCAACTGCCGGCAAAAATCGAGTGATCCCAACTGTAGAAGCGTGGGCTCGATGGGCTGCACCAAAAGCATCGTTGACGTAGAGATCGCCCAGAGAAGAAAGCGCTTTTGCAAATTTTACATCGTTCTGTTCTTCTTCCGGATGAAATCTCAGATTTTCGAGCAGTGCGACATCGCCTGGTTTCATTTTTGCCGTCACCTTTTTTACTCCGGCACCTATGCAATCCGGTACAAATTTGACGGGTTTTTTCAAGAGCTTTGACAGTCGATCTGCGACCGCTTTTAGACTGAATTTCGGACTCTTTTTCCCTTCCGGGCGGCCCAGATGGGACATTAAAATGACACGTCCTTTGCGTGTGATTAAGCTCCGGATGGTAGGAAGTGTTTTGAGAAGCCGCGTTTCGTCAGCAACATTCCCTTTCGCATCCAGCGGCACGTTAAAGTCCGCACGAACGAGAACTCGTCTGCTTTTGATCGGCACATCCTCAATCGTTTTATAGTTCATCGCCGAAACGACTTGTGCTCAAGGCACATGTGCGAATCCGTACGCACAGTTCAGATACCCTTCAAAAAGCAGTCGGCAAGAGAAGGGGGAAAGGAGTACCGGAACGGTGAGCGAGGACACAAGCTTGGATCAATTTCCCGGCCTTTTGCCCAAGCCAATTTCCGCCGGCTGGCAGAAATTGATTGTAAGTCCTTATTCTGCCTCAAAGTACGGGATAAAATCTGAAGCAAATCCGAACGCACTTTCGTACCCTCCTTGCGCTTAAGGATGAGATGCTCTGCTGGCGCGTGTTGACCAAGCTCGGCGTCACGCCTGAACGGTTATTTTTAGTGATATGGGCTTGAGCTGTCACGGAGTTTTTTTAGGCGACGACGACTCATCCCGAGGCCGTAAGGCCGAATGATCCAGAAATCCTTTGCTTCGCTCAGGATGAGGGGTCGGGAAAAAACGCCCCACACTCAATTATATACATTGATGGCCTGAACCCCCAACTCTTTTTTTCATAAGGGCTATGGAGGTGTAAGGCCGATGGAGGGGCTTGACAAATAATAGCTATATGCTATCATTTGTCATGCGAATCCTCGGAAGGGATACCGTCCAAGCTTTCATGGAGCGGTATCCGGATTCCGAAAGCTCTTTGAAATCTTGGGTCCAAGCCATTGAAGCGAATTCTTTTAAGCATCTGAATGAGCTCAAACAGACCTTTGGCTCAGCCGATTACGTCAGGCCTTATATCGTATTCAATATTTCAGGAAACAAATACCGGTTGATTGCCTTGGTCAATTATCAGATTGGAGCAGTCTTTGTGGAACAGATTCTAACGCATCGCGAATACGATCGAGGCAAATGGAGGAAATGAGATGACCCTTGAGACCTTGGAAAAGAAATTAAAACCCTATGAAAATCCTGTCAAAGACGTCTTCTCGAAATGGCTTTACGTCCATTTTCCGCCTCGCCCCATTGTGACAAAGAAAATGTATGCCCATTACCGGGAGGCGGTCAATATCTTGATGCATGAAATCGAAAAGGTGGAAAACAATGGCATCCTCCGTATCATTATTCAAGAATACCTCAATTCGGTCTTGCCCTTTATTGAAGTCTACGAAAAGAAGGGGTTCCCGATTGGACGAGCTACCCCAGAAAAGATGCTTCGATTCCTGATGGAGCAAAATGAGTTAAGCCAATACGATATTGCCTCGGACGTTGGGGGCCAACCCGTGGTTTCCGCTATTCTTCACGGAAAGCGGAAATTAACGCGGGATCATATTGAGCGGCTTGCGAAACGTTTTGGCGTCTGCCCTGCGACCTTCTTTCCGAGTTGATTCCTCCCGGAAGGAATTTTAGGCAGAAAGAAGGGGCGTGCGCTTCTTCATTTTTTTATGAAGGCCTGTTTCACGGCCTGACTCACATTCCCCAAACATGGGGTAGTCCCTGGCGGTAATCCAGCCCCCGCTCCACGAGTCTCTCAAAAAACTCAGCGATTACAGTTTCTTTCTCCGCAGCGGTCTGCACGAAGCCCAGGAGCCGCTTTTCTCCATCAAGCGTAATGCCTACGGCCAGGACCATCCCGTCCTCGGCAAAGCTTTTCCCATCCATGAAAACGGCCACAAAATCGTCCTGATTCAAAGGCCGGCTCATCAGTGCCTCGAGCTTCCGGGCGCTGGCACGGATGGTCCTTCTCGAAACCGTGGAGCGGCTGCCGGCCAGCATCTCAACTTCTTCCTTGAGCAGATCGCCTACCGCTGTCATGCTTATCCGTTTGCTTCAGCAGAGCGCAATCGGCGGGGTAGTCGACCGGAGTTGGCCCCAAGATAGAGCGGCGACCTTAAGCAAACGGATAAGCATGACCGCTTTAAGTCCCAGCGGAATCAGCACTTCCGCAATGGGACACCCAAATTTCATCCTTTCTCTCCTAAAAATAGTTGATTTTAGTGTGGCTTGCGGAAGTCAGGAAGAGCTTCAAATTACACATTTCTGAGCCTCAGCGGCCAATCATTTTTAAAAACCGCTTACTGCACAATGTTGCACGTATTTTTTGCCGAATTTCGGTAACTCTGTTTGGGAACGCAAGAAACGCGCGCCGCTGTTGCAATAACCGGTATCATTGGACCGCAGTAATGGGAAGGGGTACTCCAAATTAAGCGATGATACCGTCACCCTGGAATAAAATGACTTTCGTCTCTCGGGCTTTTTTGATCATATCCGGAGTGAACCCACTCTTGCTAAATAAAGCGAACCGCTCGCGCCTTTGCTTCTTTCCCCAGTCGACCTTTTGGCTTTTTGCCTTCAGATCCTCATAAATATTTGTTCCGACAGGTTTATTGGACCATTTCACTTCTCCGAATAGAATCTCCCCGGTCGAGCGATTCAAGGCCACGAGATCAATCTCTTCGTTCCGGTCCCACCAACGGCCGTAGGATTCCAATTTTAAGGACAATTTCTTTTCAGAAATGGTTTCTTTAAGAATCTCGGAAGCGACCCTTTCGTAATTTTTCGAGAGAAGCTCCGGCAAGGTTTGCTTAATCACTGAAGCGACTTCATCGATTTTGTTTTCTTCCAGAAGTGACCGATTCCGAAAGACGAATCGGAACCAAAAATTAAAGAAATTATCCTCAATCCGGTAAATTCCCTTGCGGCTCTTTTCCGGGGTTTTTTCCGTTACAGGAATTTCCTTTTTTGTGATGCCGAGTTCTTTCAGAATGGCGATATATCGGGAGACCGTGCCCTTATCCAGACCCGTTTCATTGATCAGTTCAGAAAGTTTATGCTTTCCAAGCGAGAGGGCTTCCAAAATCACAAAGTAGTTTCTAGGTTCCTTCAATTCCTCACGAAGGAGGAATTCCACCTCTTCATAAAGTGGCTCCCCTTTCCTCAAGATTTCACTCTTCATCACTTCTACAGGATTCTTTTCCCGAAACTTATTCAGGTAAAGCGGGGTGCCGCCAACGATACTATAGATCGTCAATCGTTCCTCGAAGCTTGCCTTGGGAAAAAGCTTTTGGAGCTCCTTAAACTTGAAGGGTTGAATGAGAAGCTGCCCCGTCCTCCTTCCGTAGAGAGGGGCTTTATCGTGAAGGGCCGTGCGCTCCATCATGGAAATGCTGGACCCCAGGAGAACGAGGTAAATAGGGGAATTTTTTAGATAAAGGTCCCACGCCTTCTGAAAGGTTGAGGGGATCGCGGGATCGGTTTCGACCAGGTAGGGAAATTCGTCCAGAATCAATACGATTTTGGAGTTCTTCTTCGCAATGTATTTTAAAGCAGTTTCCCAGTCCTTGAATCCTCCCTGCAGCAGAAACTCATCTTTGAAAAAGGATGCCGCCGCTTCCGTGAATTTGACGAGTTGATGGGGAGCGGAAATCTTCTCACACAGAAAATAAATATGAGGCTTCTCTTTGGCAAACCGGACAGCAAGCTCGGTCTTCCCCACCCGGCGCTTACCGTAAATCACAATCAACTGGGCTCCGCCGCTTCTCCACTTCTCATTGAGGAAACTTAGCTCGTAGCCTCGGTTGACAAACACGGTTTACCCTCCTCTTGTCTAACTTAGATTAGTCTAATCCACATTCGACTAAATAATAATCCATCCCAACGAATGTTGCAAGCCCTTTTTTCTGGAGAAACAGAAAATGAGGAGGGGCGGAAGGCAAATGAACGAGGAGAATTATGAGCAATGATACTGCCTCAAGCTTTTGGAAATCACTGCCGAGTCGACAGCATCCTCTGGAACTTATCCTCGGTGAATCGCTTGAAAGGTATCAAGCGAGCGCGACGGTGATGGCGTGCTTCGCACCGCTGATGACGAACGATCGCTTGAAGATTTTCTCGTTCATGACAGGACACGCGCCTTGATATGGACTCATTAACGGCATGGTTAACGGTTGCCTGTATCGAAACTTTTGGGTTGATGCACTAGAGTATCGCATGATACCTCTCATCTTGCCAGTTGGGAAAGCGGGTTGATTGATTTAAAGTTAAGGGCGTTTCTTGAGTTTCAGGTTTAAGGGCCTAGGGATTTCTGGCGGGTAGCGTTTGGGGAATTCCGAAAAATACCGATTTACTCTATTATCGATTTCACACAACGGCATCTATTCAGGCTTTTGCGGGGATCTTTCTATCCGTTTTTTGCTGTAACTTCTTGCCGATAAAGAGGGCAAGATCAACGCAGCGGTTCGAGTATCCCCACTCGTTGTCGTACTAGGCGCTGCCCAACAATAAGTGGGGCTACTCGAATCGTTGTGGTGATCAATTCTATCGATGATCATTTTTGATCTTCCATCAAAATCGCCTCAAGCTTATCCATGAGCTCGAGAATAACAAGATCAAAAGCAGGCAAGCGGGGAACTTGGTGCTTTAGGCGGACTTCCCAGGCCCTCTGAAAATCGGTGTCCTTGAAAGAGGACCGGATGATTGAAAAATCAACAGAATACGACAGCACTTTTTGGAATCGGGAAAGAAACAACCGCCTGTCAAATTTTCTAACCTGGGTCAGGACAGACCAAAGGTCATAAATGTCTCTGGGCTCTTTCCTTTTTCGGTCTACAATCAAGGCGAGTTTCTCAGCGCATAAAACCTCGAGCGGCAATGTTGGGATTTCAATCTTTTTTCCCATGAGATCCCGGTAGGTCGTGATAAGCTTTCTGGGAACCGGCGCAGGAAGTGCTTCAATCCCTTGAGCGAAATCCAGGAGAAATCTTTTGATTCCCCCGATTTCCGAAAAACCGCGGTAACGGATTAAAAAACGGGTCTGCGTTCCCACAATTTGGATTTCATCCGGATTATAGGAGTAAAAAAGATTGGCTTCCCGTTCGAGAAATTTGTGAGTAAGGTCGAGGGTTTTGCTTAAGGCATCAATGCCCAATTTTCCGGCTGAGATCAAATCAATGTCTTCGCTGAAGCGGTGATTGGAGATAAAGATCTTTTTAATCGCGGTACCGCCATAGAATGAGAATCGAGAAAACAGATTTGCGGACAAAAGGCCGGCCAGATACCAGTCCAGATGATAGTCTTTCTCGATCGTTACGGGCGAGATACCGATCTTGGAACCCTCGGTTTCGATTTCAGAATAGGAGATCATTTCTTAGGTCATCAAATTCTTCTGGATAGCTACCATGTCCACATTAATTCTTAGGCGCCATCGGTCAAGATATTTCCCCTCTTTTTTGGAAGTGGGGTCTAAAAAAGCGTAGCTCGTAGATGATTGAATAAACTTGTGTATTTTATCAATCGCTTCTTCGGAAACAAGATCGAAACTCTCCATCAAAAAACCAAGTCGCTTCACGCTCGCCAAGGAATCGAAACGTTTTACATAATCAAGAAGTTTGGATCCATTGATTTCTTTCTTCGCAAGCCATAGGCCCCGGGCTATCTCGGAAATTCCTCCGGAGAGATCAGGACGATCCAGAATGTCCAGGATGGTTCTCTCAAGATCACTCACTCGGACTCTCTCTTCATTCGTCACCCATTTTTCTTCAAGGCCCCAAAATCTTTCCTTTGGAATCGTGATAAATCGAACGGGGATGCGCAAGTCCTTTGGAAGACGACGCTGGTCAGGACGGGAGATGAAAAGGGTCTGAATCGCTTCGGTTGTCATACCGTGGAGCTGCATGGCGCTATAGTGAGAAAGGAAGTAAGGTCTATCCCCGGCCAGTGCCTTGGCAATCAAAAACCAATTCTGCGGGTAACCCCTTTTTAAATCCCCTGTTCCTGGAGGGACCAAACAGAAGAGCCCGCGCTTAATCCGAACAAGCTTTCCTTTTTGAACCAAACGAAAGAGAACCGAATAGAGATCGGTTTTTGACCATTGCAAAGATTCTTCGGCCTCGTTAGTCGTAAAAACCTTTTTCCGGATCAAAAAGGGGTTGTCAAGTAGGAGCGATTCTCGTCTCATGTTTTATATGCTATAGTTTATATAATAACAAAACAATAGCATATAAAACATAAAGAAACAACAAATATATGAACCTTATGACGTTAAGAAGGAAATTCCCAAGGATGGTGCCGCCTTTGCCCTCTAGCCTCTCCACTCTTTGGGCAAGGTCAGCAATAAGAGGTAAGAGCACCATGTAATTGGAACCCAGAGCCATTTTCAGCATATTGCGCGTTTTAGGATCGCTTTTCAGCTTCAGTTCCACGACATCGTCCTTTAAAGCTGTGGCTGGAGAATCATAGGGCGGCAGCAGACTTAAAATGACTCCATGACTTGCCTGACGACTTGAAATCACCCTCATTCGAATTAAATGTTCTTCCCACCTGCGCTCTTCGCTGTCAAAACTGCACCCGGAAACCACCGGCTAAAACAAACTCGGTTTCGGGCTGTTCGCCATTCACTACTTGAATCGCAGGAAGCTGGACGGATACCTCGGCAATAAAGCGCTTAGTGACAATCTGGATTCCCGGCGAAAGGAAAAGCGTGTAGCCGCCTGAGGCATCCACCGTTGATCCCCCGGACTCCGCCTTTTGTTCCCAAACACCATTGGCTTCGGCCACGAGATTGATATATGCGGGAATTCCCCTTCTCTTTGGAAAACTCCAGGGCCAGATGCGGAATTGATAAGAAAGGTCATGATTAAATACATCTCCGAACTCAAAGCCGTGGCCCTCTGTATTGAAGGTATAAGTGAAAGAGAGGTCTACTTGCTGTCTCAGTGTCTGCCAGGTAAGGACGGTTCCCGTAATGGGATTCCAAGATCCTTTGCCGACTTGAATATCCCGCGGGAGTTTTCCCAAGCCGTCTTCTTCGTCGGTATTCCCCGTAGGAAACTCAAGTCCTCCGATCGCGTCAGCCCTCAATGTTTTCCCGAGCCAGTCACGGCTCCAGAAAAGGTATTTTCCAAGGAGCTTAAAATCTCCAAAACCTGCCGCTTCGCGGCTTGCTCTGCCTGTTGATGTGTCGATATCGAGATCTTTATAGACAATGGGATAAGTCTCAATTACATTTATTTTTTCCGTAATGCCATAAACCAAAACCGTGGGGATGGCAATCACATCAATTGTCCGGTCGGAAGCGGAAGGATCATCCGATTTTCTTGTATAACGGATTTGTTCCCGGACGATCACTTCACCTTTGTGGGCGGTGAGGGCAGCATCACTATTGATTGGAATAGCAAAGGCGGGGCGGCAAAAAAGAATCGAAAGGAAAATAGAGGCCAGAATAGATCCTTCGACTCGCTTCGCTCGCTCAGGATGAGCCCTCGGTTTGAAGAGATAAATAACTCCCCGAGGGCTCACTTATTTATCCTTTGCATAGAGAACCACCCGGTTGTGGCCAAAATCCACGACCCAAACATTGCCCTCATGATCAACGGCTACATCCGTGGGATATTTCAACGATTCGTTCCCGCTTCCTTTGAGAATGGCTATGACATCGCTTTTAGGAGAAAGCTTCTGGACACGGTGATTGTTGAAATCGGTGACATAGATATTGCCCTCATTATCTTGTGCAATCCCCGTGGCAACTTTGAAAGAACCCTTGCCTTTGCCAGGAATTCCGAGTCCAAATAGACCGCCCCATCTTGCGAGAGGCCTTCCTTCAGCGGTCATTTTTTGGATTCGATTGTTATAGGCATCCGCAACAAGAAGGTTCCCGTCGCTGGTGATCTCAACATCTGTCGGGTAATGCAGATTTCCCGGCCGGATTCTGCCAGGGCTTCCCAAGGAGCCGAGAAATTTCCCGGCCGGATCAAATTTTTGGATTTGGTGATGGTAGAAATCCGCGACATAGACAAATCCTTTTGAATCAACCGCAACGCCGCCGGGGGCATCGAATGCGCTTTCGCCATCCGGTCTTGATCCAATAAAACGAATGAAATTTCCGTCCTTGTCAAAAACCTGAATCCGGTCGTTCAGATATTCGGCCACATAAAGATTCCCGTCCGGCCCGAAAGTTAAATGCATGGGGCGATGAAGATCTCCTTCCCTGGAGCCTTTTTTGCCCCAAGCTTTGATGAATTCGCCGGTTTTTGAAAACTTCTGGATCCGGTGATTTCCAGCATCTGAAACATAAAGGAAACCTTCCCGATCAATGGCGATTCCTATCGGTTCACGAAACTCACCTGGTCCGCTGCCCTTTTGGCCGATGGCTTTGACGAAATGATAACTTTCTTCACCTTGTGCCGAACATCCCGCGATAGCCGCAAGAAGAACGGCCCCAAGAATGACACGTTTTATCACCCCAAAGCCTCGAACTTTTCAACGGCAAGTCCGGCAGGAAGCCCTTCGTGTTCATGCACCGATCCTTCAATGCGGACTTCTTCCTTACTGCCGATATGTTCCTCCAGTTGCCTGGCAAGTTCTTGACCTAAAACCAAATTTTTTGGATCGTCGCCTTGATGGTATTTTTTGCCCATCGCTTCCTTTTCAAAGAGAAGAAGGCGATCCCTGCCCGGTCCGAGGGCAAGGGCAAACCCCGTATTCGTTTTCTCAATCGTGCCCTTGGCGCGGAGATAAACATCGCGAAGAGTAAAACCTGCTTCTTTGACAGCGGTTCGAAACCGGTCGAGCCGGACAGCCTCTTCCCCGCTCATCCCGATATGGACTTTCCCTTCTTTCATATCCACATCATAGGACTTGACGCCCGGAATCTTGGTGCACTTCTTTTCCAGACCAAAGGCGCAGAAAGGGCAGGCAAGCCCATCCACCCTAAGAATCACTTCTTCAACCTGAGCATAAAGTGGTGTTGCGCCCAACAAACCAACCATCAGAAAGGCCAAAAGCATCCCTCTGTATTTTTTGATCATTGAAACACCCCCTAAAAGTGATATTCCGCGGCAATGAGGGCGCGGAAATCCCGTTCCTCCTGATCACCCTGCAGGTTTTGCCATAGAGGAAATTGAATGCCACCTTTGATCATGAGATTACGGATCGACCAAAGAAATGTGGGACCCGAGAGAATCTCATGCCCGCGGGAATTGGCAACCTTGAGGTCATCGACTTCATCTTTGGCTGAAAAGAGGTAACTATTCTCCCAGAGCAGGACGAGATCCCAGGATTTATAGGGTCTGAGCCAGGGCCTGAAACCTACTGCGAGATCCGCAAGCACCTGATCACCTTTTTCATGCGTGCCAGACTGCGTGCGCAATAGATACCGAGCGCTCAAAAAACCATAGAGGGTGGTGGATTCATGACCCACCGTCAGGCCGAACAAGTGATCAAGAGAGCCTGAGCCGGTTGCGGGTCTTTTATCTTCACTCCCTGTGGGAAATTTCATGCCGTAAATAAAGGCCGCTTTGTCTTGCGCGCCCAAGGTGTCTTTTCTGAAAAACTGGTATTTCCCCCGGAGCGTGATGTCCTCAAGCCCATTTGCGGTGCTCGCGTCTTCTTTTCCTTCGATCAGGTGAGGGACTTTGACTGTCAGTGAGAGATTCTCCGTGACGCCGTAAAGAAGTTCATAATTCATTTCGGCTTCTCGCTCTTCATCTGCTTTGTCGAACTCGCCTTCCACCTCGACGCCGACACCGCCCTTGTAAATGGTTTCGGGACCGAGGCTGAAGACAGGTTCGTGGGCAAAAACGCGAGGTGCGGAATAAAAAACAAGCGTTGCGGCCAAGACTAAGATAAAGATTTTCATTCCTTCCTGTACCGCCTTTGAGACATTCCCCAGACAGCAGGTGCCTTGAGGATTCGAGCGCTCGCAAAAGCAGTTTCCGGCCTTCACCTCTTTGGTAATGGATTCCACAGCCGTGGATCTTCCTGTCTGTTTGATTTCATCCTGGATCCTCTTCCTGTCCCAGCCGAAGCAGTAACAAAGAGGAATAGGATCTTCGGTTTCTTTAATCCCAACGCTTACCTTTAAATCGTCCTTATGAAACCGTAAGGTCCCGTCCAAGGAGAAATAAACGAGGCTACAATCCCTTGTCATGCAAAACCAGTAGGCCTGATCCCCGATCTTTCCCGGATCCTTCAAAAGACTTTCGAGGGTTATTTTCTGAACCGGTTTTCCCTGCTTTTTGCAATCCGGGCAAAAGGCTTTGACATTCCTCTTGGGTTCACAGCATTCTTCCATAAGAACTCACCTCAGAGGTTTGGTTTTTGTGCTTTGAATCCGGTTTCATTGATCGCCGTAATAATGTGTTCAGGCGATGTCTTTTTGGGATCATAGGAAACCCATGCCGTCTTCTCTTTGGCGCTTGCCTTCACGTCATAAATACCCGGCAGCTTGCTTACGGCGGATTGAACCGTGGTCTCGCAGGTAAAGCAGGTCATTCCTTCTACTGGAATGGCCATTTGAACCCCTTGCGCGTTTAATTCCTGGGCCGGGCTGCTTTTGGCATAGGTATATAAATTGAGCCCCGCAAACGTGAGTACGACCGTTGTCGCAACAAGCAAAATCGCCTTGGTCATCTTTTGTCCCTCCATTTCACAAAGCTTTGCCTCGCAGGACTTCTTCTCCTTGAAATAGGATCTCCATGCAATTCCCAATAAAAGGGCGGCGGTAAGGACAAAATACCAGTGATACTTTCCGATCACGGCACCCAATCCCAAACTGCCGAGTCCGGCTAAGATAAGAACAAAAGGCCCCAGGCAGCAAACCGAGGCTGTGAGCGCCGACAGTATCCCAAGGCCTTTGGCTTTCATGTTAAACCTCTTTCAGTTCACCGCTTTGAATCTTTTTGACCAGCTCATTCCACTCGTCTTTCTTGAGCCTGACAAGATTGCCCTCTTCGCCGATACGGACTTCATTATCGTAAACAGCGATCTCCGGGCATCCTCCACAAGCTGGACAAAGCATCACTTTCTTGATCGGTTCCATTTTTATTTACCTCCTCCTTTTTCAATGAGGCCATGACTTACGGAACAAAATGACGTAAGTCATTTGGCCGAATTGAATCCGCCGCGTCTTTTGGCGGATCTTCGTTTCGGTCCTCTTTCGATTTGCGGACAAACAGCATAAGATTTTTTCTTTGCCTCTTTAGGGCTCACCCAGTCTGAAAGCAAAGATTCAAGTTCGCGTTTCATGCCCTCAAGTTCTTGGATTTTAGTCTCAAACTCCGAAACCTTCTGCGTAAAGAGTTCTCTTACCAGATTGCAACAAGGCTTGAGGCCTTCTTTGCTGCACTGAATGATCCCTTTGATTTCACGAAGGCTGAATCCCAGACTCTGGGCCTTGCGGATAAACCGTAACTTCTCAACACTTTCTCTGGCGTATTTTCTAAAGCCCCCTTCGCTCCGGCTTGGCTTGTCGATAAGCCCGGTCTTTTCGTAGTAGCGTATGGTGTCCACCGGAGTCCCGCTTTCCCGGGCAACCTCCCCTATTTGCAGCAGCCTGTCTTGATCCATTCTTCATCCTCGCTTTCAACAGAAGCATACACCCTGGAGCATACTCCGGAGTCAAGGGCAAAAAAAATTATTATGGGGACTCCTCTAACAACTGCTGAATCTTGGCTTCCAACTGGATATGGTCGCGGTCTCCCTTAACGTATTGCCCGCCGGGATGGATGTGGCGGATAATCCCTTCCTTATCGATGAGGAAGCTGACCGAAGTCCAGCGTCTTTCATCTGCATCAAGCCACCAGTTGCGAAGTGTTTTCCAATCGTAATCAATGGCAACAGGAAACTTAAATCCGAATTTTCCGGCATAGTGCTTCACATCTTCGGCTCTGAGGGACTCCGAAGATTTGTGGTGATAAAATCCTACAACCTCAAGTCCCTGAGCGTGATATTTATCATAAAACTCATTGAGTGCCGGTGCTGCGGCAGCACAATAGGGGCATCCCGGCGCAGTCCAAAATCTTACCAGCACTACCTTGCCTCTCAAGTCATTAAGCTGAAGCGGCTTGGAATTGATCCAGTCCCGGATGTCCCATTCCGGGGCGGGTTGTCCAATCAATTCATCCCCTTCCTTGGGACGATTTCCGGCCCCGCACAGAAACACGAGAACAAGCGCAAGCATTACAAATATTGAGAAATTCTTTTCAATCCTCATCTATTTTTCCAGAAGCTGCCTCAATTTCGCGATGTCTGTAGTAGGGAAATCACAGACATAATTCTTGCAGACATAAGCGGTCGTTTTTCCATCTATGGATTTCTGGTTTTCCATAAATGGTGACAACGAGCGTAATCCTCAATGAATCCGGGAATCGCGACCTCACCTTCCCGGTAACGGTGCATTAGCCTTCCGTCTTTCCGCTTCATCTTTTCCAGCAGAAAATCCGCGGCCTTTTTCGCAGATTCGGCGTACCGGGGTTCGTCAAGCGCACGGGAAGCGAATGCAAGACTCGAAATCATCAGCCCGTTCCAGTCGGTGAGAACTTTATCATCAAGATGCGGCCGCAGCCTTTTGGAACGGATACTAAAAAGAATTTGTTTGGTTTCTTTCAAAATCGTTTCGATTTCTTGAGGACTCTTCCCGAGTCTTTTGGCTGTTTCGTCCAGCGAGTGCCCCACATACAGAATGTTTCTACCTTTAAATTCTCCGTGCGGGTCTTGTGGTGCATTCCCGTTAGGCTCGACGCCGAAATAAAAATTAAAAATATCCGCCCTTTCCTTACCGAGTGCTTCAACGATTTCATCATGAGACCAAATATAAAAGGCTCCTTCGGATTTCTTCTTTGGCTGTGCTGGATCAGGGGCACTGTCGGCATCTTCGGCAGAATAGAAAGCGCCATTGGAACCAGTCATATCCCGTAGAACATACCCAAAAATTTCCCGGGCAATTTGGGCATATTCCTCTTTGCCAGTTGCCTGATAAGCTTCGAGGTAACTCTTGGAAAGAATCGCCTGATCGTAGAGCATTTTCTCAAAATGCGGAACTCTCCATTGGCCGTCCGTCGAATAACGGTGAAACCCACCACCCAAGTGGTCGTACATGCCACCCTTGGCCATTTCCTGAAGCGTCTTCTCGACCATCTCAAGAGCTTTTCCATCTCCAGGTCGCTTCCAATATCGTAGAAGGAAGGAGAGTGTGTGACTTCTGGGAAATTTGGGGGCGTCTCCAAACCCTCCAAATCGGGAATCAAACTGCGACCGGAACTGCTGATAAGCTTTCTCGAGCGTCTTCTCGTCCAGCGCATGGCTCATGGCCGCTTTTGATTGCGCCTCCGCCCGAACAGCTTGAGTAATGGATTCGCTGGAGGCAAGAATCTGCGTTCTTTCGGTCTCCCATTTAGAAGCGATAGTATTCAGAATGGACTTAAGCCCCGGACTTCCCCATCGGTCTTCGGGCGGGAAATAGGTCCCGCCAAAAAAAGGTTTGAGGTCAGGTGTCAGAATGACAGTCATAGGCCAGCCGCCTGAACCGGTCATGGTCATCACTACTTGCATATAGATATTGTCCACATCGGGCCGCTCTTCACGATCCACTTTGATGGAAATAAAATTGTCATTCATGATCTTCGCCATTTCGGGATTGGAAAAGGACTCCTCTTCCATCACATGACACCAGTGGCAGGTGGAATACCCCACTGAAAGAAAAATAGGCTTGTCCTCCTTCTTTGCTTTCTCAAACGCTTCATCACCCCAAGGGTACCAATCCACAGGATTGTGAGCATGCTGCAAGAGATAAGGACTTTTCTCATGAACAAGGCGATTGGTGTGGCGTTCCGCTTCCGATTGCGCATGAAGCGGACCGCCGAAAATCATTAAAATTAAAACGGTTTCGAAAACGATTTTGCTTTTCATAAGTCTCACTTCTTTCAAATTTAGGAGAGAAAAGAAGTTAAGAAGTCATCTTAGAAGAACAGACTACAAGCGCAAATCAATACGTGACAATCAACGAAACCGATACAAGACCAGGCCGCAAGCGGCCGCAAATAAGATCAAAACCGGTTCAGGGATTTTCTTTGTTTTCAGCAAAATGACATAAGAAATAAGCGCAATCAATGCTGTAATCACATCGATAATTGAGCGCTTCGCAAGCACAAGGACCGCACCGGCAAATCCCGCCACAAGATAACCGATGAATCCTGTGGTAATCACCACCGGGCCTGGCGTGATTATCGCCACAGCCACAGCGTCAAGAAATTGTTGGTCACTCAACCACTGAAATTCCTTGACGGCGCCGCCAAAAAGAAACGGGACGATGGCAAGACCACTTCCAAAAACAAAGCCGCCCGCTTTTGTAAAAAACCAAAAGATATCCCACAAAACGGATTTATCCGAACCTGCAGTTTGAAGAAAGCCCGTGGCACTTGGCGCTTTCGGCGAGAGGAGCAAGACAAGAGTGCTAGCAAGTACAAAAATAATGCCTGCGCTGCGAAAAAAATATTTTCTCTTATCTGCCGCCAGTGGCTACTGCCGATCTGAACCAACCAGGTAAGAAGCCCTGCGGTAAGAATCAAAGAAATGCTTTCATGTTCTGTTAGAAACGTAACAAGCGCCATCCCTGAGAAAATAAGCCACAAGAAGCCGCTTTTCCCGAGAGTTTTTGTGGTAAGTTTCTGCGCACTTCGGGCAATGATGCCGATAATGCAAGCGCCTACTCCATAGAAAACTGCCTGCATCCAGGAAAGGCCGCCGTAACGAAGATAAGCCCATCCCAATGCGACGACCATGAGGAAGGAGGGCAAAGCAAAAGCAATTCCCACAAACGTGGCACCCGGTATTCCATAATGACAATAACCCAGATAAATTGCAAGCTGGGCTGCAAGCGGGCCAGGCGCGAGTTGCGCAAGCATCAGCCCTTCCTTGTACTCCGCTTCGGAGATCCATCTCCGGTTCTCGACAAGATCACGGTACATATAACCGACTAAGGCCACCGGTCCTCCAAATCCTATGGACCCAAGCTTTAAGGCATAAAGCAACATCTGCCAAAGACTGTATGATGGTCTTAAAACTAGCCCTTCCTCTTCCATGGGGTTCGTAGAACGCTACTCTGGAATCACGGCGCAGGCAATGCGGCCTCCGGCATTGCCAGTGGGTTGGCCGAAATTATCCTCTTTTTCGTGGAGGATGACGGAGCGGCCTACAACGCCGTATTTCCCTCCCGAAAGCGTCAGACCCGGGATCACTTTTTCAAGCGTTCCCTTTCCATCGGAGCCGATTTCGATATTGCCCAGATCGCCGGCGTGGGCTTTCTGAAATCCATGCTTTTCTACATCACCATGAGGAACGGCGTCCGGATTGAAATGCCCTCCGGCTGCATTTCCTTGATCGGAACAATCCCCTTTTTCATGGATATGGAAACCATGTTTGCCGGGAGGCGCATTGAGGACGACGGCGTTGATTTTCAGGCCTTCATCGGTTTCCATAAATGAGACCTTCCCGGCAATCGGCGATCCCTCAACGGTCGGCTTTAATTCAGCCACAGGAAGCGGGACTCTTTGATCATGCTCACCGTAGGTATAACGCGGGATGCCGTCATCCTTGTGGAACCGGATATCGGCTACTCGAAGCTCACCGTCTTTATCCTCGATGTCGAAATCAAGATCCAGGAGCCCTCCCGTGCGGACATCTCTCATATCCGTACATGAGTAATAGTAATCCCCGGTTTTGCCCACGCGCTCATGAACACGGACAAGTTCCAAGCGTCTCACATCACCTGTCCGCTCATCGACAATCGCAAACGCCCCTTGTAATTTCTCCTGGTTCGAAATGTGATCGCGAATGGTATCACGCAACTGCTCCGGACTCGGTTGAGCATGGGCATTTAGTGGCAAAAGAAACAAAGCAAGCAATAACAAGAACGATAGCCGCATATAGAACCCCCTTTTTCATTCACTCCGTGTCATTGCGAGGAGGCCGTAGGCCGACGAAGCAATCTCAGAGATTGCTTCGCTCCCTTCGGTCGCTCGCAATGACGTTGTGATTTCTGTTCTTACATCTTCGCCATGTCTTCGAGCTTTTTGGCAAGGTCGTCCCGCCCGCTCTGTCTGGCAAGATCGGCTGCCTCTTGAAGAGTGGCCATATGATCTTCCGTCATTCCGTGGCTTCCTTCCATGGCCGCGCCTCCGTGCTCCCCACCCGCAGCTTTCTGACCGCCATGCTCTCCTGCCAGGACTGCCGCAGGACTCCACAGGGCTACACTCAACACCAATGCTAAACCCATTAACATGTTTTTCTTATTCATTGTCTTTTCCTCCTATTTTAAGTTCTTGAATTCGAATGCCGTTTTCACCCCATTCCATTCCTTTCCATCCACTTCGACGTATGGATAGAAAAAAATGTTCACCGGGGACCCCTCTTGTTCCGGAACAAGATCAATATCCCGTCCCGTACTAATTAAAAACTTGTTGGTATCAAAGTTTCCGAAATAAGCCTCCTTTCGTCTGGGATGCTTCCACGCCTCTGAAGTATCAACGGGCTTCCACCCTTTTCCTTCTTCGTAAAATTCCGCCCAACAGTGATATCCTGCAATCTCTCCCTCCAGCTCTTCAGGAACGGTGAGACCAATTTTAAAACGTGCCGGGATTTCTGCCGCATGCGCCATAGAGATAAAAAGCGAATGAAAATCCGTGCAGTTTCCCTTTCCGAGCAGGCAGGCCCGAACCGTATCGCCACGCCCCCAGCCGGAAACGGTTTTATCATAACTCATCTTGCCGATCACGTTTTCATAAATGCTCCTAGCCTTTCCCATTAACGTCTCTTTGCCGCGAACTGCATCGCGGGTTCTCGCACGGACTGCCTCATTGACCACCATCAAACTTGACGGCTTCAGATATTGTTCCGGATTTTGCTCCCCGTTTCGCTTTTCATACAAGTCCCGCACGATCTCGGCAGAATAAATCACTTTCAGATCCAATCTTTGAGGAAAAGGCCTCTTGAGCTCCAAGTAAGCCATCTCATTGCCGTAAACAGGATCGCGGGTGATTTGATAAGGCACAGGCGACTCGATTTTCCTCTCCAAAATGGTTTGACCTTCGCGGGTAGAGGCCACGGGAATCCAAATCCGCACATGTTCGGCAGTCAAAGGCAGTTCCGGGATCGATGTTTTATAGAGGATTTTAAACTCTCTCTGGGCAGGAAAAGGATTGAGCGCCCTGTGCGGGCCCAGCAGAAAAACAGATCCTGACACAAGAGCAACTCCCGAAAATAGGAATATTTTTTTCATCCCATCACCTGCTTGTTCGCCGCCAAGAGGCGGCGAGATCTCCAAGAGAAGGTAACCGTTCAGATACCCCCTCAAGCTAATGCAGGAATCAGAGAGGGGTAAGGCGTGCCAAGGCGATGAGCGAAGACACAATCCTGAATAAATTTCCAAGAGGAGCGCTTCTGTTTGCGACAAGTGGCAAGAACGGTCCAGATATGAGCGGACCATTGGCGCCCCCATTCGGAACGGGTGCCTTGAGTGATCTTGCGGTCAATGACCACTGTCCGGAGGGTTTGCTCGGCCAGATTGTTGGTCGGAGGAATCGAAGGATCCAAAAGGAAGCGAAGATACGAGGTCCAGTGTTTGTCCAATCGATTGGCGATATTTTGAGATTGACGGGGCAGCTGTTTCTGGGAAACCAAAGCCCTGAGGTTGCACTGAATCAAAGCGATGCCCCATTGGTATTGGCCCGCCGGCATCGTGTGACGCAAATGCCAGAAATAAAACAGGCGCTTGAGTTGGCGCAGCAATCGAATCCCAAATTGCTGATTGGCCGTATCCGCAAGCGTGATCAGGAATTTGATGTCCCGGATGAGATGAGCGAGACAGAATTGCTGAAGCCGACTGGCGTATTTGGTGTAGGCCGAGAAGAAATCGCTCACCAGGGTGCCTTTGAAAGTTTCACCCAGGACTTTCTTCAAGACCTGAGAGCCGCGGGAGGCCTCCACCGTGAAGAAGCCGAAAAGCCTGGTGCAGAAAGCCCAAATCCAGTAACGTCGGCCGTTATCCTTATGGCCCGTCTCATCAATATGAAGACTGGGTTCATGGGCAATCGCTTTTCCCAGTTCCTGGTAAGGCGGCTCGAGCGATTGACTGACGGAGCGGATCTGATCGCAGAGCATGGAGCGTGAGACATCGAGTTGGAACGCTTCACCCATCAATTCCTCAAGGCTCGTGTAGGAGCCGTGAAGGGCGCCCTTCAGGTAAGCGGCCAGGCTTTGAAGCCTGGGGCCAAAGAGTTTCCCTTGCTCAAGTTCCTTGGGAAGCGGGGCATAAAGCGGCTTGCGGCATTGAGGACAAAGGTAACCGCAGCGGCGGTGCTCGGTGATGTGGACCAATTTTTCAGGAAGCTCGGCCGTGTGCTGGATCCAAGGTTCGGTTTCGTGGTCTGGACCAAGAGGACTGTGGCAATCTGGACATTCAGAAAGGCGGTATTCTCTGATTTCGTT
>MHFT01000066.1 GCA_001804315.1 Omnitrophica bacterium RIFCSPLOWO2_12_FULL_50_11 | reverse complement strand
GCCGTTTTTTTCATAATACCATTGCGAGGATGCGGTCCAGGCAGATCCCTCGCAATGACGACTGTATGAAGTAGTATCCGCCCTAATGACGGAGGGGACTGTCCTTCCTTTTTCTTCGTCCGTTGCGATTCTATTTCGATACGTGTCGAAAGTCGAGCCAAGTGAGGAAAAATTAGGTAAAGAGTGGGTTGAAAATGATTCATTATCTTCAAATAACGTGGTAGATTGAACCCACGATCTCCAAAAGGGGTTCGTTTACCTCGAATGGTGCGGGGTAAATCAAAAAGGCATGATCACTCGAATGCGTTTAACGGATTCTGTTGTACTGATTACGGGCGGGGCGCGGATGGGGGAGGCGATTGCAGCAAGCCTTGCCGATCGCGGCGCTGATATCGTGCTTACGTATCGGACGTCTGAAAAGAGTGCTCTTAAAGCAGCCCGATCGATCGAATCAAGAGGCCGGCGGTCGATCGTGATCAAAGCCGATCTGGCAAAGAGGGGCGTGGCCGCGCAAGTCATCTCGAGAATCAAAAAGGTTTTTGGGCGGCTTGACATTTTGATTCACATGTCTTCTGTCTATGAGGAGCAGTCGCTCGCGCATCTGACTGCAAGGGACTGGCAACGCCATTTGGAAACAAACCTCACCTCAGGCTATGAAGTCGCGCTCCGCTCAGTGCCGCTGATGAAGGGGAGCGGCAGCGGTCGGATCATTTTCGTGACAGACTGGACAGTTGAGAGCGGCCGGCCTCGGTATCGGAACCTGGTTCCTTACTATGTGGCCAAATCAGGCTTGAAGGGTTTAACGGAGGTCCTCGCCCTTGAGCTGGCTCCGGCGATTTTGGTCAATTCCATCGCGCCAGGACCGATTCTTCCGCCGCGGCGGATGAGCGCAAAGGCGAAACGGGAAGTCGCCATCGAGACTCCGCTTAGGCGGTGGGGGGGTGCAGAGGAAATTGCAAAAGCCGTCATGTTCCTTGCCGAAAGTGATTTTGTCACCGGCGAATCGATCCGCGTCGACGGCGGCAGGCATTTGAGGTAGCAGGCATAGAGGGTTGAGGGCAGAGTGAATGCAAAATGGGAGGCCTGGTGCTCATTCGGATTCCTCATTCCTCGTTCCGCATTTCCCTGGACCCTTGCTCCTTGACACCATCTGTGTTCATGTTTTTTGACGTGCGGCCGATATTTTTAGGAGAAGGATTAGGGGATTGACCGGAACGGGCTTTTCTGTTATTCTCGCAAAACGAAGAACGAAAGGAGCAGCTCATGGCATACAGCGTGACGAGCAAAAAAAGCGGGAGGACTTTTTATCTTCACAAGAAGGATGTTACTTTGCGCGGCGGACGGCAGCAGACAATTTACTATTTCGCAGGTGCGGTCAAGGAAGGGGCCATCGACAGTCTTCCGGCAGGTTACATGATCGGTGAAAATTCGAAAACCGGCCTCCCGATATTGAAAAAAGGGTAGTTTGCGATACGCCTCAGGCGCATGACGAATCAATACAATAGTGTCGTCATTACGAGGAGGCGAACTAGGCAGATCCCTCGTCCGTCAATGACGGTTGCGGCGGATTGCTTCCGCCACACTACCGGCGGACAAGTCGGCAACGCCTGCTACACTGTCTCGTAATGACAACGTTTTAATGAATGTCATTTCAATTATCCTAGGAGGCGGTCATGGCAGGCGGTTGTTTCCGCTCACGCTTTATCGTTCCAAGCCTGCCGTCCCAATAGGCGGAAAATACCGCCTGGTGGACATTCCAATCTCAAATTCGCTCCACTCCGGAATCAAGCGAATTTTTGTCTTAACACAGTTTAATTCCGTCTCGCTAAACAACCACATCCACAATACCTATAAGTTTGACTACTTCAGCCGCGCCGCGGTCATCCTGCTCACGGCGGAACAAACACTTTCGAGCGAGCGGTGGTTTCAAGGCACAGCCGATGCGGTTCGTTGTCACCTCCCGCACTATCATCTTGAACCGGAGGATGAGGTGTTTGTGCTCTCGGGCGACCAACTTTATCGGATGGATTATCAAAAGCTTCTCCGCTTTCACCGTGAGAAAAATGCCGATGTCACAGTTTCAGCGGTCCGCGTTCCTGAAAAAATGATCCCTCAGTTCGGAATTCTTAAAAGCGATCGGCGTGGAAAAATTTCGGAATTCCGGGAAAAACCAAATACCGCAGCGGAACGAAGCGGTTTAGAGACGGGTGTGAAAGGCGAGCATCTGGCTTCCATGGGCGTTTATCTCTTTAAGGCGTCAGTCTTGATGAAACTTTTGGCCGGACCTGGGATGGATTTCGGCCGAGAGCTCATCCCGCGCGCCATTACGGAATACAAAACCTATGTCTATGTCTTTGACGGCTATTGGCGCGACATTGGAACCATTAAAAGTTTCTACAAGGCCAATTTGGAGCTGACGGGACCGTATCCGAAATTTTGGTTTCATTCGCCCAAAGGGTATGTCTTTACGCACCCGCGTTTTCTGCCTCCGGCTCAGATTTTGTCTTCGAAGATTGAGAATTCGCTTGTCTCCGAAGGTTCTGTGCTCCAGCAGGTGACCGTGGAAGACTCAATCGTGGGCTTGAGGTCAGTCATTGGAAGAAAAGTAAACATCAAAAAGGCGGTGCTCATGGGCGCAGACTATTTTGGGTTCGAAGCACCCAAGAAAAGCGAAGTTCCGCTCGGCATCGGCGAAGGCAGTCAGATTGAAAATGCGATTTTGGATAAGAACGTCCGAATCGGCCGCGACGTAACGATCAAAAATGTACGCGGCGTTACGGAAGAAGACGGCGAAAACTACTACATCCGCGAAGGGATTGTCATTGTCCCGAAGGACACCGAAATCCCGGATAAGACAGTGATTTAGCAAGGGGCAGGGGTCCGGGGAAATGCGGAATGGGGAATGAGGCGTGCGGAATGGTCACCGGTGCACAGGCATCGTCATTGCGAGACAGAGTCCCAAAGCATGGTCGACTTGTCCGCCGGTAGTGTGGCGGAAGCAATCTCAGACCAAGATTGCGGAGCCTGTCCCGAGCCCGCGAGATTGCTTCGTCCATCCTTGGTACGCTTCCTCGCAATGACGGGCGAGGGATCTGTCTGGAGCGCATCCTCGCAATGACGGTGCCCACTGACCCTTGCCCCCTATCAACCTCATGAACATTCGCATCAAGTATTTGATTACGTCGGTGGTTGTCGTCGCGGGATTGGTGTCAGCCGTCTCGGTGGCTCGGTCATTCAACCGGCCGAGCTCGACTGGAACTGATCAAGCGAAGTCCAGGGGTCTGGCTGATGCGCCGATCGAGATGGTGGAGTATAGTGATTTTCAATGTCCTGCCTGCCGAGTCGCGCGCGAGCCGATTGAAAAGCTGAGGAGCCAATTTCCGGATCAGATTCGTTTCCAGTTCCGGCATTATCCGCTGGAACGGAGTCATCGCTGGGCGCTGGCAGCGGCGCAATTTGCCGAGTGTGCGGCCGAACAGGATAAATTTTGGCCTTACCATGATCGCTTGTACGATGAGCAGCCGAATTGGGCGAATGCGCCTAATGCACTCGAGTTGTTTGCGAAATTTGCGCAGGAGATCGGTCTTGATTTCGAAGCACTCAGGGTTTGCGCTTCCAGTACCGAGGTGCTCAATCGAATCCGAAATGAGCGTTCGGAAGGCGAACGTCGCGGCGTTCAGTCGACCCCTACCATGTTCATCAATGGGAAACCGGTGGTCGGCAGCGCCCAGCTCGAGGCGAACGGGGCACAGCTCATCCGTGACGCGTTGCAAAAGAAATAATATCGCAATGAAACCGTTTGTAATTTTTTTCATGCGTCTTCTTGTGGGGGGCGTTTTTATCTACTCGGGCTGGGAGAAACTCATGGTGCCCGTGGAAAACTTTATGGCGGTTATTGATCAGTACCGATTCCTCTCTGAATCTCTTGCGCGGCCTGTGTCTCGTGTCGTTCCGTGGCTCGAATTAGTCTTTGGAACATTTCTTTTGCTCGGCTTTATGACGCGTGTGAGTGCCGCTGTGCTTACGGGATTATTGGGTGTTTTCGTTGCCCTGCTGGGCCGAGCGATCGTACTCGGCCTCTCGATTGCAGATTGCGGCTGTTTCGGCTCTGGAATCAAACTTACACCTCATCATGCGCTCCTATTGGATACAGCGTTGGTGCTCTGCAGCGCTTTCGTTTTCCGGCACGCACCTCGAGTCCTCAGTCTCGACCGTCGCCTCACCGCCTGCGTGGTCGCAATGTTGCTTGTGTTGACCGGTTGCGTTACTGCGAGAACAGTTCCGGAAGGAATAGGTCCAGAGAACCTGTCCCCTTTGGAGCCGTCTCCTGCGGGCGCTAACTCGGTCGTTGCAAAAGTCGGCGGTGAGGCGATCGGACATGGCGAGTTAGAGGAGGCGGCCACGGCGGATATGAAAAGTGTCGATCAAAAAATTTACGAGATCAAACGCGAGCGGCTTCAGAAGATGGTCGAAGAAAAGTTGTGGCAGCTCGAAGCCAGGAAGCGCGGGGTGAGCGTTGAGGCGTTGAAGGCACGAGCGGCGCCGGACGACGAAGCGTTCATGGCGGAACTTTCAGAAAAATATCCAGTCGAGTTTTACCTCGAACCGCCGCGAGACGCTATTTCTTTGGACGAGACGCCGTTACAGGGAAATCCCGACGCGCCGATCACGCTGGTTGAGTTTTCAGATTTCGAGTGTCCCTTTTGCGGTCGTGTTCAGCCCACCTTACAGGACATTCGCGCTCGTTACGAAGACAAAGTCCGTCTTGCCTTTAAGCATTTTCCTCTGCCCTTCCATCGCAGTGCCCGCCAGGCACATTTGGCCGCTCTTTGCGCTGACGAGCAGGGAAAGTTTTGGCCTTACCGTGCGGTCTTATTTCAGCGTCAAAAGGACCTAAGCAAAACGGCTTTAATTGACTATGCACGCGAGCTGGGTCTTGAGACCGAGTTGTTCCAGGCGTGTCTTGGAGAGGAACGCTACGCGGCAAAACTCGAGCGGGATTTCGAAGAAGCTTCGAGGCTTGGCGTTACGGGCACTCCCACTTTTTTTCTAAACGGGCGTCGCTTCTCGGGCGCACAGCCGTATCGTGCCTTTGAGCAAATGATTGAGGAGGAACTCAAACGCTAACGCTACGCCTCTTGACACGCTCGGTTTCGTTCGTATGATGAAGCTTTCCCGGCCAGGTAGCTCAGTCGGTAGAGCAGGGGACTGAAAATCCCTGTGTCGGCGGTTCGATTCCGTCCCTGGCCAGGTTTCTTGCTGAGGCGCGATGAATTATTATGAGCGTGTGTTCAAGCGGCTGCGTGAAGAAAAGGTGGATTATTTGATTGCCGGCGGAGTGGCGGTCAACCTTTACGGCGTCCCTCGGTTTACCAAGGATCTCGACATACTGATTGGTTCCTCCGGTGAAAATCTAAGGAGATTAGCAAAGGCAGTGACAGCACTGGGATACAGGCCTAGACCTCCGGTCCCGCTTTCAGATTTCTTGAATCCGAGAAATTGGTCGAAGTGGAGACGTCAAAAGGGGATGCGTGCGTTTGCGCTTTTTCATCCGAAGAGACCCATTGAGGAAATCGATCTGCTCGTCCATAGTGGAATTCCCTTCGCCGAAGCAAAAGGCAGGCGATCTACAGTTTACTTCGAAGGGCTTCGCCTTCATGTTGTTTCGATCGACGATCTGATGCGAATGAAGCGTAAGGCCGGCCGTCTCCAGGATCTTGCCGACATCGAAGCCTTGGAGAAGGTGAAAAAAGCGCGAAGGAAATAGGCGATGAAAATAAAGAAGAGGAAGGGATTTCGTCATTCGTATACGCTTGATCAGATCCGGGCTTATTCAAAGCTGTCTGCGAGAAATAAACTTTTATGGCTTGAAGAAGCAAACCGCTTCTGCCAAAAGGCAATCAAGGGTAAAACGAGAAAAATCTGGGAATCCTTCCGAAATGGAACGATTTGAGAAAAGATGGTGTGAGAATGGGGGTCGTTCTTTTAGCGTTTAATTAACTGAGCCGTCGGGGAGTTTTTTTCAGATAAAGACGGTTCATCCCACCACCTATTCATGCGCCGAAGGCGCATTGGCCCTCTGGGCCAAGAATAGGTGGTGGGATCATCCTGAGGCCCCCTTCGGACGTCATCCTGAGTCCCGCCTTTGGCGGGACGAAGGATCCCGTCCTCAGGGCAGGCTCCGGGCCGAAAGGATCACATTAGTGAGATCCCTCCCCTTCGCTACGCTCAGGGTCGGGATGAGGGGTCGGGAAAACACCCCGACCCCGCAATTAACTGTTCTTGCGGGAATATTTCCTCGCGTCCATCCACTAACTCATTAGGGGTGGATGCGATGGAGATGAAGCACGAAGAAGAAGATCGACTTGAATTTCATCCGGCTTATGTGCTAAATTTTATGATCATGCTGCACACGCTAAAATTTGAAAAGGAGGTAAAAGATGAGAATCTCATCACAGCAAAACACGAAGGCAATCTTGATCGTTGTGATGTTCTTCGTAGGGGGAATGCTTTTTGCCGGCGCTCTTTCGGCGGCTGAGTTCCACATCAACTCGGAAGCGGATGTTCTTGCGGAGGCTGATGCGGAAGGCTACATCGGAGTTTCCGTAAGCAAAGTGACCGAGGATTTAGGCTCGCCGAGTATGGTCCGTAACAATTTGAGCGATGCGGACCAGATCGACTACATTTACATTGGGGAGTCGAGCGTTTACGCCTTTGCCGTCATGAAAGAATTAGGCAAGGAAGTGACCGCCTCCACCAAATACGGCCGGCCGGAGTGGGAATCAAGCGTTTATCCCTTGTATCCTGCGAAGAACTAACGACATAGGAACATGTAGCAAGTAGCAAGGAAAAGGGGACTGTCCCCCGTCTTGTGGGGGACTGTCCCCTTTTGCCCTTTTCTCATGACCCTTGACCCCATGACTCGTCCGCCTGTTAAACCGCTGCCGGACGAACGACTTCAAGATGACGCTGGGCTAGCCTCACTCGCCCAGCAAGGCGACCGAGGTGCCTTCGAAGCGCTCGTCAAAGTCCATCAAAAGAAAATCCTGAATACATGCTACCGGCTTGTCGGTTACTCCGTCGATGCGCGTGAGCTTGCCGCAGACACCTTCGCCGAAGCTTTCCGTTCCTTAAAAAACTTCCGCCAGGAATCAAGATTCGGCACGTGGCTGTACCGGATTGCGCTCAATCTCTGCTTTCAGCACCTTCGCCAAAAAACCCGCTCGCGCCGGCTGCTCGTAGGCGAAGGCGAGCAAACGCTTGAGAACCAGACGGCCGGAATTGCGTCCGCGAAGACGCAGCTTGCGTCCGAAGCGCTCGAGTGGGAAGAAACGATGGTGACCGTGCGTGAGACGTTAGCGGAAATTTCAAAACCCCACGCGGAGATCCTCATCCTGTGTGATATTGAAGGGCTTTCCTATGCAGAGGTAAGCAAATTGCTCCGCTGCCCGCCGGGAACCGTCATGAGCCGCTTGAGCCGTGCGCGTGAAGCCTTCCGCAAAGTCTGGAACCAGCTCGCCAAGGATTGAGTGATCCAATAGCTCCCTCCGTCATTGCGAGGCGGCGTACCAAAGCATTGCCGACTTGTCCGCCGGTGGTGTGGCGGAAGCAATTGCAACAGCGCCGTCATTGCCCGCCTTTCTTCTGGCGGGCAATGACGGTGCCGCTGCCCCCTGACCCCTCTTTCTCCTTATCCCCACTTAAAAAATAAAAAAATGAAGTTACCGGCTCGGAATACCCGTGCCCCTCCTGCGACTAAATAATCGAGCCATCGTAGGGTTCTTTAGGGGACCGATGGCTCGTCCTGAGCGAAGCGAAGGACCTAGGATCCTTCGCCCCGCCAAAGGCGGGGCTCAGGATGACGGTACCGAATGGGTGGAACAAGGAAAGAACGATGAAGAACTTAAATTCCGAGCGAGATGTCGAACGCGCACTCAACCAACTAAGAACCATCAGCGTACCCGAGACAATTGAAGCCGATTTTCTCGCCCTTGTTTGGGACAAAGTCGCTGCTCAGCACACTCCGCTTTCGATTCCAAAACCTTCTCCTGCGTTTGCTTTGTCCGCGGCAGCTGCACTCCTCGTTATTTCTGCACTTTGGGCCTTTCAGAATTTCGCATTAATTCCTACGAAGACACTGCCGCCTCACCGCGAAATCGCGGTCAAAGGCGTCATCCTCGAAGCACGGGGTTTGGCAAACGGCGCTTCCTTGGCAACGGAACTCGCCCTCGGTGAACCGGCTCCGATCCTGAAGGCGATCGAAGAAGGGGACCGGATGACGACAACAGGGGATTCACACGTGACCTTTTACTTCCCGGAAGCGGGCTATTTGTATCTGGGAGAGAATTCATCGCTGCTTATAAAAACGGCGCGCAAAGAGTTGCTTGGCGGCCACGCACGCTACGAAGTCGTTCTCGAACGAGGGACTCTCTATTCGCGGCTTGAGGAACTCGAAAACGGCTCTGTCTTTCGTTATGCGACGCCCTACGGCCGTGCGCGAGTCATCGGAACTGATTTTGTACTGGATGTGATCCCACCACCTGCTTTCGGCCCGGAGGGCTGGCTTTCTTCGAAAGCTCCGCCGTCGGCGGAGAAAGCAGGTGGTGGGATGCTTGTGGAAGTGCTTGACGGCGTAGTGACAGTCGAAGCGCTTGAGCGGCCAGTCGAGTTTGAAAACGTTGAGCGCGGCCAGCGCGCCGTGATTTCGACATACGCGGCGGGCGTGATTGAGGTGAGCGCAGTCCCGCCGGAGCGGATGGGTGAGCTCGTGAACGCGTTTGATCGGCTGTTTCAAGGTATTGTGAGGGGGCGGGGGGAGGAACACGATGCGCCGGCACCGAGTTTCAGAATTCTGGAGAATAGGGAAGAATGAGCAAAGAGCATAGAACAGAGAGCATAGGGAATCGGGAGGTGGTGGAACAATTGAACCAACGAATAAGCGATCGGAGCTGGTCAGGACCTGTTACGGGCTGCGGGCGTGAAAATCAATTTCCTTCTGCGGTCGCTGAACGTGACGTCAAAACGGTCGAAGACGGAAGCTCGACCGAGGAGATTAAAGGTGACACCCAGTTTGAGGGAAAATCCGATCGTGGCCAGGAATTCGAAGTGGCCGATTCTGACCGGCAATCGAGTCAAGTAAACTGGAATCAATCCGCCGTCGCCTACGGTGACCATCATTTTCTTCCCCTTGGTGAAGTCATATCCAAAAACCTGAGCATCCGAACTTCGAATAATCGTGAAGGACGCACCCGTATCCACGTACGCAAACAGCGTCCCCCAGGCCTTTGGAAAGTGGATTTGAAATGGGATGATCGGCACGAAGTATCCGCGGTGCCGGACGTACGGAAAGCCTACAGAGCGCATGCAAAATCTTCTGGACGCGGGATGGTTAAGCAGGTGAGGAGTGCTTTTGGGTGCTTAGAACGGGCTTGTTTGGCAACTTCACGCGGTTCGGTTCCGACAAAAAGTTCTCCTTCCACAATGACAGCATATTGCCCGGGATATTTGTCGATCAGCCGGGACAATGCTTTGTGGATCCGCTTGGCATCGGTGAACAGATTGGCATTTTTAGCGTTCAATTTCGCCATGGAAGGAAGTGTAACATGCGAGATCATTTAGGTCAATACAAGGTCCTTTTACTACGTCTTCCGCAGATGGCGTTTCTTTCTCGACTCTTTCCAGTCGTGGTAAAGCGTAGGACCGGTCAGAATCAGGATAACGGCGAGGACGCCGGTCAGCATGAATGCAACACCCCAGTCGGGATTCATCGCTTATTTCCCTCCTTTGGTGAAAGGGTAGTTGGCCGGGCACTTCGTTTACCGGATCAGAAAAAGAAGGATGAAATCGATCGCTGCAACCACCGCGGTGGCGGCGTACAGGATGAGCGGCTCTTCCATAGTCAATCACCTCTTCCGGACGATGACCCAGAGAAGAACGGCGAGCGCGAGAATGCCTGCCAGAAAATAAAAGGTGAGAAGGCTCATCGTGCCGCTGGTTCTGTTTTCGCGAGCTTAACGGCAATGCCCAGGAAGACCGACGTCATCACAAGTCCCATCAAAAAGGTGAGCCATGGTCTTGCACCGGCAGCACCAGGAACAAAGATCCCGACGACCAGGGAGGCAAAAATGATTTTCGCCCCGTCTAGGAAAAAGTCAGCAAGCGCGTTTGCTTCTTCATTCGACAACATATGGCAGCAATTCTACTCGGTAAGATTTTTTTGTCAAACGAAAACAAGGAGGCAATAAAATGAACACATTTACGTTTCACGCAATCGCGAAATTCGCGGGCCTCGCCCGCGTTTTTGCAACGTATCGTCATCTGGGGCTGGCCTATTGCAGGCACCGTCATTCTGAGGCAGCGCACCAAACATTGCCGAAGAATCCCGACTGGATCCTTCGTCCTTGCCTGGGTCGCTTCCTCAGGATGACGCCGTCCTTGTCTGGGTCGTGTGGCGGACTTGTCCGCCGGTCGTGTGGCGGACTTGTCCGCCGGTCGTGTGGCGGAGGCAATACGCCGCATCCGTCATTGCGAGACAGCGTACCAAAGAGAGGTCGAAGCAATCTACGTTCCGGGATTGCTTCGGCCCATCCTTGGGCTGCTGGCCTCGCAATGACGTTACCCTTACTTCTCGCGGCCGTTTTCGCTTTTGCGCGCCCGGAGTCTGCCCGCGCGGCGGATATTGAAGCGAAATTGGGCGACACCGTGGGCGCGGACAAGTTCGTGGTGAACGACTCCGCCGGCTCTGCGAAATTTGCGGTCCTTTCCAGCGGCAAAGTTGGCATCGGGATTACATCACCAGGAACTGAATTAGAAGTATCTACCGGTTCAACTAATTACCAATCTGTACGTATTGATG
>MHFT01000065.1 GCA_001804315.1 Omnitrophica bacterium RIFCSPLOWO2_12_FULL_50_11 | reverse complement strand
GGGCCAATGCGCCTTCGGCGCATGAATAGGTGGTGGGATGAGCCGTCTTTATCTGAAAAAAACTCCCTGACGGCTCATTTAGCTTTCCGCTTTTCGGTGACCCAAAATTCCATATATTTGCCCAACATGAGGCGGGTTTGAGCATCGAGCGCAGGAAGAGCGCTGAAAAATACGGCCACAACGGGGATGAGCAGCCATTCGAACGCATGAAGTGTTTTTCTGAAGAAAGAATGTTTCACCTTTTTCTTGGGAAGGAGGCAAAGGCTTACAACAATTGTCGTGACAAGAGACAACGAAGCAAAGTTGAAAATAAGGGCTGAAATTCTCGGGGCGGTATAATAAAGAACTGTGCTTGAAAACTCTTGAGCAGCAAAAAAAGCCGGAAGCCAGCCGATGACAACGAGGATCAACGGCCAAGTGGCCCAGGCAATGTGCCCTTCGAATAGTTTAACTGCGAGACGAAGTTTTTGATACAAAGGCAATTTCTTTGAGTTGAGAAACCCCCGCATCACAATCGGAAAATTCTCAACGCCCCAGGCCCACCGCCTTTTCTGTTTGTACACGTTCATGGAAGTCTTCCACCAGGATCCCGCATCCGCCACATCCATGGACAGGGTCACGTACATCGGAATGGCCCTGTAATCGCCTTCAAAATATAGATACGCCTTCCAGAAAATAGCCGAATCATCTGACACCATATCTACCGGCCAGTATCCAACGTCTTTGAGGGCTTTAAAACTCATGCTGTGGCTCGAAAAGGTGACCAGCTTGTCCGGCTGCGTTGCCTCCGTGAGTTGAAAGAACGATGCACCCATTTCCAGAACGCGGGCAAAGCCCGGAACGTTCCAGATGTTGTTATGATAAACAGGTATGGGTTGAAAACTGGCCCTGTTTCTATGAGGACAAACCATGAAGGAATAGGTCAGGCAGGCAAAATAATTTTTATCGACTACCGTGTCTGCATCAAAACATGAAACGATGACGTTTGCAACAGGGATCTTTTTGCTCGCAAAGTACTCATCTGCTTTTTTAGCAGCAAACGCCGCGTTCGCACCTTTGACCCCTGCTTCACCCGGAAGATTTTCGGGATGAATCGTCACAAGGAAGTCATAGAAGCAGCTTCGGTACTCTTCTTGCAGCTCCATTGCCGATCGTTTCACCTCTTCCTGAGCCCTCTCCTCCACAGCTAAGACGACAATGATATTTTCCGGTGGGAAACTTCCTTTCAAATGACTTTCGATTCCCGGCTCAACAATTTTCCGCGCCTCTTTGACCATCGGAATAATCACAAGATGATAAATATCCTTGGAGGAAGGGGGCGGCAACCCGCTTTCCTCAAGCTTTTGAACTTCTCTTGAACATATCCAGTTTGAAATCTCCTGCCGCCATCTCCATCGTGAAGGCTGATGGGAAGGCCGGTCACGGCCTTCAACGAGACGGTCTATTTTTTTGATACGTCCCATCCAGTCCGTCTGCTCTTCAACGTAAAGTCGAAGAAATGAAAGGGCAAGAAAAAGTGTGAGGTAAAAGAGTCTCAGGAGCCAATAGAAATCAAACAGGATAATCACGACGGCTGCAAGGACCGGTTTCCAAAAAGAAATGAGGAAGAGCCCGACAAGCAAGGTCCAGCTTGTAAGACCGGGCAGGGTTTCAAATAAGCGCTCGCGAAGTAGTTCTTTGCCCTTCAGATACTGACGGCTGTACTGAAACATTACAGTCCCTGCACCTTCTTTTCTTTTCGCTCCTCTTCCGTCCGAGGCAATGGAATGTCGATCAAGGCTTGCTTTGGAACAACCTCAAGACTCGCGAGCCTCCCAGACTTTTCATCCAAATAGTAGAGCCGGCCCGTCTTTTCTACATAATGAACGGGGGCGTGTTTCTTAACTGCTAAGAGCTCATACAAATTAGGGTTTCCAAGGGTTTCGAGTTCAAGAAGAAAAACGTCATTACGATCCTGAAAGAGGATATAGGCATCTTGATAGACCCAGAAGGCATCTTTGATATCCCTTCCTTCCTTGTATACCCAGCGTAGTTGAGGACCTCGTTGAAAGATGTCTCCCCTTTTAACGTCGCTTGAAAAATCAATAACTCCAAGGGAATCCTGTGTCCAAATCACGAGCCTCTGTTCCCTTTTCTCTATGTCAAACCCGAGCACACCTCTTTCCACGAGCTCGTAGGGCAGCCGGTTGGTGACTAGCTTCCCATCGTCTCCCAAAAATAGGATTAAATCGTCTGAAAAAACATGAATGCTGAAAAAGTCATCTGCCCCAAATAGAATTTGAAAAAGGCTGGAATCCTTCATCAGGGATTTCACACTCTTGCCTGCAAAATCCACCCGTGCAAAGGTGTCCTCCCCTTGAAGAACATAAAGTTCCCGTGCACTAAAACCATAACCCTGTATCTGTTCTGCAAATTTCGGCATCACCGTCATAGAGTCAAGATCTAATCGGTTAAGATAATTGCCGTGAAAAGAAAAAAGATAACGGCTTTGCCCGGGAGGCCAATCGATTTTATCCGGCTTTTCGACAAACAGATCGGTAATATCCTGCGCCTTTTCACGTTCTTTTGAGAGCTTTGTCCAAAGATATCTTTCACCTCCTTTATCTGCTGCCCGGAGAATTGCGTAGGGACTGTCTTCTTCGGTATAGACCTTTGTCACCTTGGCTTTGCTAAGAACGCTTTTAGGAAGCATGGGCCAAGTGACATCTTTTTCCCAACTATAAACCTCCATTTGCCCGAGTGCTGTTCCGCGCTCAAGTAATAGATACTCCGTTAAAGCAATAGGAATGAGACGCTGGTATCTTCTTTCCGTAAGTCGTGTCATATTTTTTTTCCTGGGGCGGAGCAGAATTTTATCAAGCACGGTCGCCTTTCCTTGCTCAACCGACACACTCTGGATCCAGGGGATATAATCTTTTAGAACCAGTTTGATGGGATACTCACCTGCAAGCAACTCACGAATCGTAGCAGGCGTTTTTTCATAATAACGCCGCTTACCGACGTAAATGGTGGCGCCAGGAGGGGCGCTTGATAAATAAACCACGCCCGTTTTGACAATCCCTTTCTCCTCACCCGGCTTATAAATATATCCCAGTGCATAAAAAACGATCAGCGGCGCTCCGATGAGGAATACAGTCAAAAAAAGATAAAATACGATCCTTCTAAACAAAAGCATGTCGAGCCTTTCGAGAGGTCGAGAGGTACTCCTTCGCCGTCATCCTGAGGCCCGAAGGGCCGAAGGATCCCGTCCTCAGGGCAGGCTCCGGCCTGAAGGATCTCGCGAGATCCTTCGCTTCGCTCAGGATGAACCCTCGGGTAGAGAGAAAACTCCACGAGGGTTCAATCACTTCCCAAGTCGACTTGCCCACTTTCTGACAGCTTCCTCTGCCGATTGCCCGACCAGCAGGCGGCCTAGGCTTTTGTAACCAATCGCAATGTGTTTTTTGTAAGCATTGACGATTTCTTCCTTCGTGCTAGCTTTGTCCAGATCTACTTTCGCGTTTCTTGCTGCTTGGTAGAGCTCCTCAGCTTTATTGAATGCCATTGGCGGTGCCTCCTCTTCCTTTTTCCGTACGATCCTCGCACTCCTTGTGCAGCTCATATTTTACCTGAAGTAGGTTCAGGGGCTACAGGTTATATTTTGCCAAAATAATTTGACATTTTGGTGGTGTTTCTAGATAATGAAAAACTCTAAACGATTTCGGAACACGGGTCATTTGAAAATTGCCCTTACTTTAACACTGTCAATAACTTACACCGTTCTTGGTAAATCAAAAAAAACCCTACACTTTGGTTCGGAGCATCGGATACGCCGTGTTGATTCCGACAGTGCTCGCAGCAGGACCGATCGTTGGTTTCTTGATCGGTACTTGGATCGATCAGAGTTGGTCTACCGAGCCGTGGGGCAAAACAGTGATGAGTGTACTGGGGTTCATCGCAGGCACGAAGCAGGTTTTAGAACTCATTAAACGCGCGAGCAAAAACGCAGAGTAACTGATGACGCAGGAAGCACTTTTCTACGCGGGATCTAATTTCATCGCAGCCGCTGGAGTCAAAGAAGTTGCGAATTGGGTCACCGCTCTTAACGAGTACTTTCCCGCCGTTCCATGGGTTCAGTTCCTTCACCACTGGGAAAATGTGGTGTTCAGCCTTACCGCTGCCGGTTTCCTCATCCTCGTCGGTTTTCTCGCGACACGTAAAAAATCGCTCATTCCGAGCGGCGTACAAAACGCGGTGGAGTTCGCAGTCGAAAGCCTAGACAACCTCGTTGTCGGCATCATTGGTCCTAAGGGCCGCCAACACACCCCTTTCGTTGGAACACTTTTCTTCTTTATTCTGCTTCAAAATTACATGGGGATTGTCCCCACGATGAAATCCCCAACGTCAAACGTGAATACCACGATCGCACTTGCCGCTTGTGTTTTCTTCTACGTTCAAGCGGTCAGCATGAAAGAAAACGGTCTCATTGGTTACTTTGACCACCTGATGGGAAACCCAAGGGACCTCATCGGCTGGTTCATGGTGCCGCTCTTACTGCCGATCCACATCATGGGCGAGCTGATTCGGCCGGTCAGCTTAGCGCTGCGATTATTCGGTAATATCTTGGGAGAAGATGCTTTAATAGGGACAATGGTGGTCCTTGGTCTCCTCGTTCTTTCGTTTGTGAAGAGTCCGGTCGGACTTCCACTCCAGTTTCCGTTTATGTTACTGTCTCTTCTTTTCGGCGCAATTCAGGCGCTTGTGTTTACGGTTTTAAGTGCCATTTACATTTCACTCGTGTTGCCGCATGAAGAACATGCGCACTAACTGACGCGTTCGGGAAAATACATTTCCCGAACGCGCCATCCTGAGCGCCGCAGAATTTTATTTGCGGGGCGAAGGATCACGAACGAAAGGAGTATTCTATGGACTTTTCCACCGCACTTTCTTGGACCTTACCCATTGCAGTTGCGATCGCCGCATTTGGCTCAGCACTCGGTCTTTCCCGGGCGATTGGCGAAGCGATGCAAGCGATCGGCAGACAACCGGAAGCCTCGGGCAAAATTCAAACCGCGATGATCATCGGCTGTGCCTTCATCGAAGCCCTTACGATTTACGCCCTGCTGACCGTCATGCTCTTAATGGGGAAAATCGGGCACTGATCTTCCCTTTTTCACGTCCATGAATATTTCCATACCGGAAATCTTGACTCAAGCGGTCGCGTTCACTCTGCTCGTCCTCCTCTTAAAAAAGTTTGCTTGGGGACCGCTGCTTCAACTTCTTGACGACCGGCGCGAGAAAATCGCGAGAGGGTTAGAAGAGATCGAAAACACGAAACGAGAAGTCGAGAATTTAAAAGCGGACTACGAGCGCCGCGAGACGCATATTCAAGAAGAAGCACGTGCGAAGATTCAAGCGGCGGTAGATGAGGGCAAAAGAATTGCGCGAGAAATTCAGGATCGTGCCCGTACGGAAGCGCGCGCAGTGCTTGAAAAAGCGAAAGAAGACATTCACCTTGAAACCGAAAAAGCAAAAGCTCAGCTTCGAGACGAAATCGCGGATCTAACTCTTGCCGCGACGGAGCGCTTAATCAACGAAAAAATGGATGACAAAAAGGACAAAGCGCTTGTCCTTGATTTCATCAGTGACTTAGAAAAACTTAAATGATCCCCCACCACTTTTCAGTGGATGACGTTGCCGTAATTGGTAGGGGAAAATGAAACAGAAAGTAAGCCATTTTATGAAAGTGTTAGGGATCCGTCGTGGGGGATGAAGCCGTATCAAATCGTTGACCGTTACGCACGTTCCGTCTTTGAACTTGCAGAAGAACAAGGCAAAAGCGAAACCTTTGCGCATGAAATTGACGTGCTTTCCAGAGCCATGAGAAACCAGCCGAAGTTTCTCGATCTCCTTGAAAACCCCCTTGTAACGCGCGAAGAAAAACGTGCGTTGATTAAAAATATCTTAACCGTAGAGGCGGTTCATGAACCGCCTCTACTCCTTGAACGATTTCTCACGCTCCTTGTCGAAAAAGGGCGGATTGATCTTTTCAGTGCGATGGCAAGGCAGCTTCATAACAAACTCAATGAAAAAAGAGGCGTTCAAGAAGCAACAGCTGTCACCGCACGCCGGTTAGATCCAAACGTCGTCGAGCTGCTGAAGAAAGCGCTTGAAAAAATGACGGCAAAAAAAATCGTGTTGAACTTGCAGGCGGATCCCAGCCTTTTGGGCGGAGTACGAATCTGCCTTGGCAACCGCCTGCTCGACGGTTCGCTGCGGACCAAATTAGACTCACTCGATTCACAATTGACCATGGCGAAGGTTTGAGATGTTAAAACCCGAGGAAGTCACTTCCGCAATTAAGTCAGAGATTCAGAAATTCGAGAAGAGACTCCAAATGGAGTCTGTCGGTTACGTCCTTCAGACAGGAGACGGCATCGCGCGAGTTTACGGCTTGGATGATGTGATGGCAAGCGAACTCGTTCAATGTTCAGACCATACGTACGGCATCGCATTTAACCTTGAGGCAAACAACGTCGGCATCGTCATCTTAGGAAGCGACGCCGACCTAAAAGAAGGGAGTCTCGTCCGAAGGACTAAAAGGATTGTTCAGGTTCCCACCGGTAATGCCCTGCTTGGCCGAATCGTCAATCCTCTCGGCGAGCCGCTTGATTCCAAGGGCCCCGTGCCGGCCAAAACCTTTCGGCCGGTGGAATGCGTTCCGCCTAATGTGGTACGCCGTCAACCCGTTAAGGAGCCGCTGCAAACCGGAATTAAAGCGATCGATTCCATGATTCCGATTGGCCGTGGACAACGGGAGCTCATTATCGGCGACCGCCAAACCGGGAAAACGTCCATCGCGATGGACACCATTGTGAATCAAAAAGGCCAGGGCGTACACTGTATCTACGTTGCCGTCGGCCAGAAGCTTTCCAGTGTCGTGGCGCTCGCCAAAATGCTTGAAGAACAAGAGGCAATGGAATACACGACGATGGTCGTGGCCTCGTCAGAAGATCCGGCACCGCTCCAATATTTGGCACCGTACGCCGGCTGCGCGATGGGCGAAGAATACCTTTACAATGGCAAACACGCCCTTGTGATCTACGATGATCTCTCAAAACATGCACAAGCCTACCGGCAGCTTTCTCTCTTACTCCAGAGACCGCCTGGCCGAGAAGCGTATCCAGGCGACGTGTTTTATCTACACTCGCGCCTTCTTGAGCGTGCCGCAAAGCTGAGAGATGAAGAAGGCGGCGGTTCCCTAACCGCACTTCCGATCATCGAAACACAGGCAGGTGACATCGCAAGTTACATTCCCACAAACGTGATCTCAATTACGGACGGCCAAATCTACCTCGAAGCAGATCTTTTCTACGCCGGCATCCGTCCTGCGATTAACGTTGGCCTTTCAGTTTCCCGCGTAGGCGGCAATGCCCAAACCAAAATTATGAAACAAGTGGCCGGGATGCTCCGTTTGAGTCTCGCACAACACCGCGAGCTCGCTGCTTTTGCCCAGCTTTCGGCAGACTTAGACCAAGCTACCAAAAACCAACTGACGCACGGCGATCGAATGGTCGAAATCCTAAAGCAAGATACGCTCGCTTGCGTTCCGCTCGAGCGTCAAGTGATTGCGATCTATGCGGGCAACAAAGGTTACCTAGACGATATCCGGCTGGATCTTGTGAAAACGTTTGAAGCGGAGCTGTATAAGTTCATGGAGACTAAATACAGCGCGGTTGTGCATGACATCGTGAAAGAAAAAGTCTTAAGTGAAACGATTGAAAAAAGGCTCATTGAAGCTTTGAGCGCCTTCAAAAAAGAATTCCTGACACGCCACGGCAACTAATATGTCTGCATCTCTAAGGCAAGTTCGGCGCCGAATAAAAAGCGTCGAAGGAACGAAAAAAATGACGCACGCGATGGAAATGGTCGCGGCTGCGAAGCTTAAGCGGCTTCAGGATTTGCTCGCTTGTTCAAACCGTTACATTTCTGAACTCGCGCGCATGCTGCGTACTCTCGTCCGCGAAAAACCCCTTGCTCATCCGCTTCTCGCCGAGCGTGCTGAAGTGAAAAGAACGCTTGTGTTTCTGATTACTTCAGACACAGGCCTGTGCGGTTCCTACAACTCTAATGTGATCGACCGCGCGAACCAATTTTTGACTTCCCGCGGCTTTACTTCTTCGATCCAGTTCATCACCCTCGGCCGGAATGGTGCTGCTTATCTGAAAAGAAATAAACAAACGGTATTGAGGGAGTTAGCCATTCCACGTCCGCAGCAAGTGGACGGCATGATTCGCGAAGTCACCAAAATAGCCACCGAATCGTTCGCGAATCAGGAAACCGACGAAACTGTCTTTATCTACACCCATGTTCAGTCGCTCGCTTCTCTTAAACCGCGGATCTGTATGTTGTTTCCGATTGAATCGTCCATACCGCAGGAACCCCAGGGCTTCTTCGAGCCGGTACCGGTCGATTACATTTTGGAACCGGACTTAGATCAAATCCTAGAAATCATCTTGCCGGAATATATCGAGACAACCGTCGCACAGTTCGTCAAACACGCTCTCGTCGCGGAACAAGCTTCGCGCATGATGGCCATGCGCCAAGCCACAGACAATGCGAAAAAAATGATTGATTCACTGACGCTGCTCCGAAATAAAGTACGTCAAGCGACGATTACGAAGGAGTTAATCGAAGTCGTCTCCGGTTCGCGCGCTCAAAAGGAGAGGTAGAGGATTGTCCGTCATTGCGGGGACGGCGTCTCAAAAACACCATTGTAGGGGCGCGATAAATCGCGCCCCTACGGTTCGGAAATGCAACCATGTCGTTGCGGATGAGTGTAGGAGGTTCTCGTGGAAGTTGGTACGATCCTGCAAGTGATTGGTCCTACGGTCGACATTCAGTTCGCTGCTGAAAAATTGCCGAAGCTCTTCAACGCAATTAAAATAGAAGACCCAGACAGAAAAATTGATTTAACGCTCGAAGTGTCCCAACATGTAGGTGACAATGTGGTCCGTTGTATTGCGCTTGCGACAACAGACGGTCTTGTGCGTGGAATGAAAGCGGTCGATACGGGAGCTCCAATTTCGGTCCCTGTGGGGGAACAAACGCTGGGCCGCATTTTCAATCTGCTGGGCGAACCGATCGACGAAAAGGGCCCTGTCAAAGATCCCAAGAAGCGGTACGGAATCCACCGCCCTCCGCCCTCTTTTGAAGATCTCCTTCCGGTCACGGAGATGTTTGAAACCGGAATTAAAGTGATTGACCTTCTCGCCCCATATGCCAAAGGGGGCAAGGTTGGGCTCTTTGGCGGCGCGGGCGTCGGAAAAACCGTCATCATCATGGAACTCATTCACAACCTTGCGACCGAACACGGCGGCGTGTCTGTATTTTGCGGCGTGGGTGAACGGACGCGCGAAGGAAACGATCTTTGGCTAGAACTCAATGAATCCGGAGTCGTCAGTAAGACTTCGCTTGTGTTTGGTCAAATGAACGAACCCCCAGGGGCGCGGTTCCGTGTCGCACTAAGCGGGCTTGCGATGGCGGAATACTTCCGCGATGAAGCGCATCAGGATGTGCTTGTCTTTATCGACAACATTTTCCGCTTCGTACAAGCCGGCTCGGAAGTCTCCGCTCTTCTTGGCCGGATGCCGTCCGCGGTCGGTTACCAGCCCACCTTAGGAACAGAGATGGCGCAACTCCAGGAACGAATTGCTTCGACAAAAGCCGGTTCTATTACCTCCGTACAAGCGATCTACGTCCCCGCAGACGACTTGACTGATCCTGCGCCCGCCGCTGCTTTCTCGCATTTGGACGCAACGACCGTCCTTTCGCGCCAGATTGCAGAACTCGGGATCTACCCCGCTGTGGATCCACTGGACTCGACTTCGCGAATGCTTGATCCGAAAATTCTAGGGACGGAGCACTACGACGTGGCGCGGCAGGTTCAAAAGACGCTTCAACGTTACAAAGACCTTCGCGATATCATCGCGATCCTCGGCGTTAACGAGCTTTCCCCCGAAGACAGAGCCGCGGTCATGCGGGCCCGGAAGATTGAAAAGTTTCTGTCACAACCTTTTTTTGTGGCCGAAGCCTTTACCGGCCGAAAAGGGAAATACGTTAAGCGCGAAGAAGCTGTGCGGGGGTTCAAGATGCTTATCGAGGGCGAATTGGATCATATTCCGGAACAAGCGTTTTACATGAAAGGTTCGATTGACGAAGTGCTCGAAGAAGCGGGAAAAAAGTAGATCATGGAGCGTAATTTCCAATTCGAAATCCTGACGCCTGATAAAACATTTTACGAGGGAACGATTTCATCCCTCGTAGCGCCGGGTGTGGAAGGTTTCTTCGGTGTGCTGGCGCATCACGCTCCGCTCATCGGCCGCTCAAGCGGCGGAAAGGTCAAGATTCGCGAAGCGTCGCGCCTGGTCCCCCACCACTTTCGAAATGATGTGTCAGATAAGGCTGTTCAAACCACCGATATTAAAAGTGGTGGGGGACTGGAACGGTTCTTTCAGGTCGGTCCCGGTGTCGTCGAAGTTTTTAAAAACCGCGTGGTTTTCCTCACCAAAAACGCAGCTGAAATTGAGGGCAATAAAGCGCAGCCAGAATAAGAACGCTCACGAGCGTCATCAACGCCCCAAGTACTCGTGTATTTCGAAGCTCCCTTCGCCAGTCGAGCGGATCCACACGCCAGTTAAATCGCCTCATGATCCACTGATAAAGTTCGATCGACCTCACGGGCGAAAATGCCGACAAGATGCCCAATACGATCCCGCTTGCCGAGATCGCGATCAAAACGCCGTGAACATATTCAAGCGGTAGGGTCACCATCTTCGAGACCTTATTGCTTCACCACCTCAAACGGCCGGGGTTTTACAACAACCGACATCAACTCTCCTCCGCGCCGGACCACAAATTCCCGTTCTCTTCCTAGTCCCGTGCTCATCACCGGCTGGTAATAGTTCTGCCAAGAAGTCATCTTAAAAAGGCCGGATGGAAAAGTCAAGCTTGAGGAGACAAATATTCTCTACGCTGGAATGCGCTTACCCAATTATGTCAATGAAATGCGGTTACCCTGCCGTACTCTAAATAGATCCGCCGATCGGCCAATTTGCCCAGTTCGGGATTATGCGTGACCATCACGATCGTTTGCCCTTCCAAGTCGAGCTCACGAAAAATATCCATCACTGTTTTTTCGTTTTCCTCATCAAGATTACCGGTTGGTTCGTCGGCCAGAATGATCTTGGGTGCATTAATCAAAGCGCGCGCAATGCACGCCCGTTGCTGCTCACCTCCGGAAAGCTGGGAAGGAAGATGGCGCGCGCGGTCTGAAAGCCCGATCCGCTCCAATGCCCTCATCGCTTGCTTTTTATCTACCATCGAGTGATAGTACTGCGCCAGCATCACATTTTCCAATGCCGTAAGATAGGGAATCAAATAAAATTGCTGAAACACAAGCCCGATATGTTCACGCCTAAAGACCGTCCACTCATCAGCGCCAAACCGGTTCGTATCGACGCCCAATATTTCGATCCGGCCGCTTGTCGGGCGGTCCAGGCCGTCAAGAAGGTTGAGTAACGTGGTCTTTCCTGAACCGGAAGGGCCCATAACGGCTGTCCATTCACCTTGGTCAATCTGGAGATTTATTTCCCGAAGGGCATGCACGCCCTTCGGATAATATTTATCTACCTGATCCAGAATCACAACCGGCGTTTTCATCTCATCACCTTCATTCTCCTCTTAACGCCAGCGCGGGTTCGATCTTCAAAGCCCGGATGACGCCCGCACTGCTCGTCAGTAATGTCACTCCCAGGATGATCATGCACGTGATGGGAAATGCGATGACCTGGGGTGTTACAGAAACATGAAAAATTTGCCGAACCATTATTTCAGAAATCAAAGTTCCTAAAATAAAACCGCCGATAGATGCCGCAGCTCCCATCACAACGCCTTCCAGCAGCAAAAAACCGATCAACGAACGCTTTGTGGCCCCAATCGCCTGTAACAATGCGAACTCCTTTCTCCGCTCCACGACACGGGAGAGCAAAGCTGAGGAAACGCCCAGCACGGTCAGTACCAAGACCGCCAGCAGAGCGATACTGGAAAGCAAATCCATTTTTTCCAGTGTGCTTTTCTCTCCGTGGAGGATTTCCCGAAGCGGTTTGATTTCGATCGCACTCTGCGCTTTGTGAAGTGCTGCGTTCAACCGTTCAATACCCTCTTCACCTCCCGGAACAGAAAGAAGTGCGTACGTGAGACGAGGCTTTAAAGAGGGCGAGGGCAGCTGGGGAACAAATATCCGGTCTTCATGTTCATCCCCCGAAACAATAATGCCTGTGATTGTGTAATGGGTGACTTCATTTGAATCAGAGGTCGAATGAACGCCAATGGACATGCCGGGTTCTAACGTTAGTAATCGAGCGACGCGTTTTCCGACGAGGCATTCGCTTCCCGCACGGGCTCGATCGCCCGAAACGAACCAGTAAGGCGTCATTCGGGCGAGCTCGCCCGGATCAGACATTGCAAGGACAATGGGTTTGCCTCGAACGGTCACGACCTCTAAAGATAACTTTGCCGCTGCCATGTTTTCCCGGTTCACCAGATCTTCAAATTCTTTCCACAGGTCTAAGTTTCCCTCTCTTTCAGCACTCAAAAAATGAGGAGAAGCTACCGCATTAGGGCCGAGCTTCCTTAACGTGCGCGTCATCTTTCTCTCGAGATCAAAAGACATGGTAACGAACATGGCAACAAGCGCGGCGCTCGTGGTGAGCGCAACCAAAGTCCAGCCTGTGACTCGGATATTTTCAAGCAGAGACTCCCTCACCATTTTCCCTATCATCTCTTCACCGATTAAATGACCAAAGATCTTTCTCCCGCCGTTGGTGGGATCAGGATGATCCCTCGGGAAGAAAGAAAAAACTTCCCGAGGGATCAATTCCCATGAAGTACCTGCGCGGTATCCTCGCCGAGCGCCTGCAAGACAGGCCGCAAACTCCCTAACGATGCCACCCCAAGTCCCAAAAATGGAGATAAGATCACAAGTGCCAGATGATCGTTAGCCTTGCTCGCAAAGATAGCTTGTACGAGCTCCTGCCCGATCCAAGAACCTGTCATTCCTCCCAAAAATCCTCCCACAATCCCCAATAACGCAACCTCAACCAAAAAAAATGTCAAGACATGTGAGCGCTCGGCCCCGATCGCCTGAAGGAGCGCAACTTCAGGTCGTCTCTCCAAAACAGCCGAAGCAAGAATTCCCATGATGCTGAGGGAGCAGGAAATAAGTGTGACGATCGCCAGAAAAAACACTAATCCCTTAATGCGAGTTAACACAGCGCCCTGAGTTTCAGAGACTCTGCGTATGACACGTGCTGCTGAATTTGGGATCGCGTCTTGGATCCCCGACGCAACGTTTTCGGGATACGGAGTACAAGACCATCTTTCATATTCGACAGGGGCAAGTGATTGTGGACTGAGCCGATACTTCTCCGCCAACTTATTTTCAGGCGTAGTTAACGCACTCACATCGGCTTCGGAAACTTTCCCTTCGAGGCCGGTTAACCTCTGAACGGTATCCAGAGAAGTGATCACAGAGGAATCTTCTTGAGTGCCCGTGGAAACAATGCCAGAAACTTGGAAACGAATAGACCCTCTCTGGCCTTTCACCTCAAGCGTGTCTCCTAAAGAAACGCTGAATCTTCGGGCGAGCTCCACTCCCATGAGGCAAGTTCTTTCATCTCCGCGCGATGGCCAGCTCCCTCGAATCGACCAATGCTTGTAAAGTTGCGTGGCACCCGTCACGAAATCTTCTCCTGTTTCCGTTGGAATCCTTCGCTCCAGCCATAAGCCAAGAATGGGCACCGTACTTCCGTTAACCTCGCCTTCCGTCCAAAGGCGCGGAACGATTCCCATGATATTATTTCGCCAGAATATTTCTTTCAACTTTGGAAAATCGCTTTCCTCGAGATAACTGAGCCGTCGGGGAGTTATTTTCGGATGAAGACGGCTCATCCTGAGGCCCAACGGGCCGAAGGATCTGAGATCCTTCGCTTCGCTCAGGATGACGGGTCGGGGGGAAGCTCCCCGACCCGTCAGATAACTGGAATCCATTGAAGGAGTTAACGCGTAGTCTCCAACCGTAACGGGGATGGATGATGAAACCGGCATCACCTTGATGTTCGCGCCGAAGGAACGGAGTTCAAGATTCATCTTGTCCCCCGTATCGAGACTTAACATCAAAAGTCCAACGACGAGGCTGATTCCGATCCAGACCGCTAAAATAGCGAGCCCCTTGCGTTTCTTCCTTCGAACGATTGAGTCAAACAATATTCTCCAGAACATGATCCTTTATCTTCTCATTTGACGAATTGCGATGGATCTGCCTGAAACGCGTTTTGGCATTTGATGCTGCAAAAGTGATACGTCCTCCCCTCGTAGGTTTCAAAAGCCGCAGCGTCACTCAACTTGACACGCATGCCGCATACGGGATCGATTTCCTCTAAGGCCGGTTGGGCATGAAATTTCGGCGCTTGACTCTCCAACGCCTGAACCGGAATCAAAAGTTTCCCCTCCTTTACAGTGCTCTCAAGCGGCAGAGGGTTGCATCCGCCCGAATGCCCGAGGGTTATAGGAGCAATCTCGGCGGCACAGTTGAGACACACGAGATTCTGGCCTTCTTGAATGTAGCCAAAATCACCGCAAATCCGGCATACGTCCAAGCCCGTTCGATACCTGCCGTCGGCTGTCTTCATAGCCAAAAAGCGCACCATCCGTTCCCCGATCGGGTAGCCCAAACGATGCATTTTCTCGTCCGCAAGTTTTTCAAGAGGTATCACAACAAAATCGCCTTCCCTGAGCACTGGTTCGGGAACCGTTAACGTTTTGGGCACAAGCTCCTTGGCGTAAACGATTCCCACAAAGAGAAGTACAACCAGTGCGCTTGCCATAGCACCATACCGGTAATTTCGCTCGCGGTTTGTCTTTGCGCGAGCGAGACGTTTCTCTACTTCTGATGCTCCGGAGCCTAACTTGCTCTCGCGAGGTTCCTGCGTGAACCAAATGAAGAGCGGCAACGCAATCAACGCAAGGATAAAAAGCGAATTGTTACGTACCATGGGACCGACGAACGCCATGCTCGCTTGAGTCGCCGGGAGGACTCCGGTCTCTGAGAATTCATGATAACCATTAATTAAGAGCTGCGCGACAAAAATGCCAAGGACCCATTCCGTCACCGCAAAAAATCTGCGCACATCGACCTGAAGACTACCCTTGATGAACATGACGCAAAAAATTACGGCTAGAGTTAAACCAAGCAGGGCGCCAACAAAACTGAGAACGGCATCTGTTGTCAGGTTGACGGCAGAGAGGAACATGACTGTTTCGGCACCCTCACGGAACACCATAAGAAACGCAAACGTCCCAAGGCCCCACGATTCTTTTAAGCTTGGTCGTGAAGATGCCCGCCCAATCGTGTCAAGCACCAGTTTCTCGATCTCCATCCGAAGCGTTTTCGCTTTTAGGTGCATCCACCACATCATAGAAGCCACAAAGACGGCGGAAACCATGTAAAGAGTGCCTTCATAAGCTTCTTCATTAATGGGCAAGCGGTTGAGGGCAAATGCAGCCCCAATGCTCGCCAAAACCGCAAGGCCAAGGCCCCAGAATACAGACGACTCAAGATCACGGCGAGCGGTTCGCTTCAGTACGACCATCATGATTCCGATCACCAGGGCCGCTTCGATTCCTTCTCGCAGCATAATTACGAATGATTCAAACATTTTTCACATCCTTTTTGTCACTTTGGCGTGCACAGTAGTCCGCGCAGTAGTTTTCATATGTCATTGCGCGGCAGCAAACAAAAGAGATCCCGACGCAATAGCTCCCTCCGTCATTGCGGGCGGAGTCCCAAAGCGTTGCCGACTTGTCCGCCGGTAGTGTGGCGGAAGCAATCTTCGATCCGAGATTACTTCGTCCATGCCCGGTATGCTTCCTCGTAATGACGGAGGGAGCTATTGCTTCGTCTTTGCCTGGATCCCATCCTCGCCCGCCTGCCAGCGAGGCAGGCAATGACGGTTTAAATGGGCGAGAAAAACCTGTTCCTCGCTGCGAAAGATTCGAATAAGATAAGATCCTATTGAGATTTTATCTTAATTAGGAATGAGGGCTCTGTGACGGGCGTCACACCTACGGTATCGGAAGGAAAGTTGTTCCCGGCTCAGGATGGCGGGACTGAACGGTTACGGCAATTCTTGCAATGACCGAAGAGGCGGTGGTCATGAAACACCAACTTAAAATGAAAGTCTTCACAAGCTTTCGCTTGGGCTCTCTCTACGGCCTCACTGTGGAATTCGATGATCTTGCCGCAACGGATACAAACCATGTGGTCGTGATGACCCTTAAAACTTGTGCGCTCAAAAAACTCCTTCTTCCCGGTTCCGGCTGATTTTTGCACAACGCCGCATTCGAGAAGAAGCGGAAGGGTTCTGTAAACGGTGCCTCGGGCAATCCGTTCGCCCTTCCTTTTAAATCGCTCATAGAGCCCGTCTGCGTCAAAATGCTCCCTAAGCTTTCCTACTTCTTCGAAAATCCGCTTTCTTTCATAGGTGAGTTTTAAGCCCTTCTTCTGGAGCAAGACTCCGAGATCACGTATCTGATCCTTCTGCTTCTGCATTTGGCCTCCTCCCGCAGTGGCGACTTCGCTGTCAGTCCAATCAGGAATTTATCTTATTAACTGAGCTTTTGCAAAATGAGCCAAACCTCCTCCCCCTTGATGGGGGAGAACAAAGGTGGGGGTGACGACATCAGATAATCCCCCCATCCTAACCTTCCCCCACAAGGGGGGAAGGAATTATCTAGGAAGGCATTTTGCAAAGATTCAGTTATTAATCTCGAGTTTGGCACTTTCTCGCAACATCCCTTCTCCCCCAAGGGGGGAGAAGGTTAGGTTGAGGGGGTAGAGTGGCCGCTTACCCCTCACCCTACCCTCTCCCAAGCGGGAGAGGGGAAAAGTGCCAAACTCGACTTATTAATACTACGTCCAAATCGGAGAAAATCCTATTCAAAACAAATTGTGCGTCAAGGATTTTATTGAGTGGTGGGTAATGGACGCCGGGCTCAAGATCTAGGCGGTTCTGCCCGCATGGTTAACCATCGCTCACTTCCATCGCGCCAGATTAAAAAGTTCCGCTCGACGCCCACACGGGCTCCACTCATGGCTCGGTAATACTCATACCAACCCGCGAGCGGAATCTCCTCCTCTTGAAGCAACAGATCGCCTACCATTAAGCCTGCGTCTTCAGCAGGGGAATCTTCGATGATGTCCGTCACTTGGAATCGTCCTGTCTCGATATCGCGCCCTACGTGAAACCCAAACCATGGCAAGTCGTTAGGCAAATAAAAAATCGTGGCTTCTAGAAGCACGCCTTTCCCTCCACGGTCTAGAAAGAAGGTTTTTGTTTCCGTTTGCTCAATCGATACAAGTGTCGCAAAGAAGTTTTCCATCGTCATATTGATACCGTCCAGTTGTATCACGATATCTCCATTTTGAAATCCTTGGGCTTCCCCGAAGCTCCCAGGTTCGACACCAGAAATTTCGTAGTGTTCAATTTGCTCATTCCATCTGAAGTTGCAGCCCGTAACAAGCTGAAGCAGCTTGGGATATTTGTTTAAAATCACGTACGCATGAATCCGTGCTGCGAGTTGGCTTTCAAAAGCACCGGTGGATTCGTAATATCGTCCCGTCGCAGGAACCATGCTCGTGCTTTCACCTCGAAATTGTGCTGCGATCTCTAGTCTCGTTCTTTCTCGATCGATCGATAACAGGCGAAGTCGAGCTTGTCCATATCCATCGGACGACACAAACGCTTTGTGCGCCCACTTTTGAAATTCGTTTGGTTGAATTTTAAACTCGCTGGTTTTAACCGTCCCGCCTTCTTCATCCTGTGTCTCAATCGGTATGTACTCGGCAATCAAGGTCATGAGCGAAGCTCTCCATGCTTCTTCAAAGGAAGCGGGCATCGTGAAGGTCTTAGCCGAAGGACTTCCAGGAAGGTTTGACAGCGTCGTACAACCGGACGCGAATACACACAGGAAAAACGGAACGCAAAAAAAGAGCCGGAGCACCACCTGCTTATTAGGTACCCCGCTCCTTTTTGTCATGGACATTCTCAATCGCCGCTACGAAGGAGCGCTTA
>MHFT01000064.1:10573-52782 GCA_001804315.1 Omnitrophica bacterium RIFCSPLOWO2_12_FULL_50_11 | reverse complement strand
CCTGTGGTACAAATGGACAAGCCCATTTGCACCACAGCCTCTTCGAGGGCATTTCTCATTGGCGATGAGAAATGCGGGTTAGAGCATAACGGAACCTGCCGAATCACCTTGCCGATCAACCTCTGGGTATCCTGAGCAAGGAGAAACACTGATGGTAGAGATGGTTTTAAGTAAGATTAAAATAGATGAGAATCGAAGTGAACAGGTTATTGTCCTGAAAGAACAATCAGGATCACGGCTTTTGCCAGTCGTGATTGGGATGGCAGAAATCAACGCGATCAAACTGAAGCTGAGCGGCCTTGAGCCTCCCCGTCCGCTCACGCATGACCTCTTACTTCGATCAATTGAGCAGCTCGGGGCGCGGCTGAAGGAAATCCATGTGGATCGGCTAGAGCAAAATACTTTTTATGCCAAGTTGGTGCTGACACGTAACGGAGCGAGCGACATCCAGGTAGACGCAAGGCCGTCGGACAGCATTGCGTTAGCGTTGCGGGCCAATGCGCCGATTTATGTGTCTGAGGAAGTGTTGAAGCAAGCTGGGGCAAGCGAATAGGATCGAACCCTCCATCGATGGTTTCATACGATGTCCTGATTGTTGGAGGTGGCGGTGCAGGTTTTACGGCGGCTATTTACACCTCTCGCGCTAAGTTGACGACGCTCCTGCTTGAAAAACAAACGCCGGGCGGGCAGATTGCACTTACCGATATGGTCGAAAATTATCCCGGTTTTCCAGAAGGGATTACAGGTCTTGATATTTCGAAGCGGATGGAAGAGCAAGCGAAACGGTATGGGACCGAAGTGCGCTATGAAGAAGTCAAATTGATTGAAAAGCAAAATGGCGGATTTCAAGTCAACACGGCTCAGGGAAGCTACCAGATGAGATCGATCATCCTTGCGACTGGCGCTTCTTTTCGGATGTTGGGAGTTCCCGGGGAACGCGAATTGACCGGTCGCGGCGTTTCGTACTGTGCGACTTGCGACGGCGCGTTCTTTAAGAACAAGGAGGTTGTTGTCGTAGGAGGCGGCGATTCAGCTTTGCAGGAAGGACTGTTCCTGACGCGGTTTGTGAACGGTCTCAGCGTCGTTCATCGGCGCGGAAAACTTCGGGCCAGTCCGATTCTTCAGGATCGGGCACGCGAAAACCCGAAGTTCCGCTTCGTTTGGGATACGGTCGTCACACGGATCGAAGGGAAGAACAAAGTGGAGAACGTGCGGCTCAAAAATGTGCGAACAGGTGAGGAGAACGACTTGAAAACGGGCGGCATCTTTATTTTTATCGGCCATGTCCCAGCCACGGAATTTTTGAAGGGATTTGTTGAATTGGATGAAAAAGGTTACGTTAAGACGAGTGACAAGCTTGAGACATCGGTTTCAGGTGTGTTCGCGGCAGGTGAGGTGCGTGCTGGTGCCGTGAAGCAGCTTGTTTCCGCGTGCGGCGAAGGGTGCGAAGCCGCTTTGGCAGCGCAGGCGTATTTGGAACAATTGGATCTTGTATCGAAGAAATAGAGGAGGTGACGGTTCATGGAGTATGGGAACCATTTTGATCCTGACATCGAAAAATTGCTGCAGTTGCTGGGAAAGATTTTGAAGAAGCATCCAAAAGGTTCTGAGCAGCTTGCCAAGATGATGAAGCAAAACGGGATTAGCTTAAACCTTTGTTTTTTGACTTTGGCGCCGATGACGAACGAAGAGATGGATGAGTTAAATGAAATGTACGAAACCTACATGAATCGAAGCCACGAAGCACAGTCTCCGGAAGAAGGAGATGCGCTTGAGTTCGGACTCACGCGCGAGGACCGCGATTTTCTGAAACGAAACGGCATCCAATTTTAAGGGAGCCATCCAAGGAAAAGAATAACAAAAGCAGACAGTCCTCCTTTCGGAGGAGTGTCTGCTTTTGTTTAATGGGAAGCCTTCTTTTTTGTGCCACCACCGTTGTTGCTGACCAAGAGTTTGACCATTCCAAGTGGGACTATCTGTTGAGTCGATTTGTCCAAGACGGTCGCGTGGATTACAAATCACTTGCGAGCAACCGGGATTTGCTCGATGGTTACCTCAGAGAGCTCGAGACATTTTCGGTCAGCGCGCTGAGTGAGCTAGGCCGTGAAGAACGGATTGCGTTTTGGGTAAATCTATACCATGCGAGTGTGATCCGCATTATTTTGGATGACTATCCGGTCGCAAGCATTGAAGAAATCCCGGCGGTCTATGAAACGCGGACGATCAGAGCGATTGGGGATTATTTCAGTCTCATCGAACTCAGAGACCACGTGCTGCGCCGAGGGTTTCGAGATGAACGAGTTTTAGTTGCTCTCGTATCTGGTCGAATGGATTCGCCTCGGTTGCTTGGAGAAGCCTTTCGGGGAGATCGATTGGACGAGCAACTGGATCGGGTCTCGCAGATCTTTGTAGATGACGGTCGGTCGAATCGCATCATCGTCGGTGAACGAAAAATTTACGTGTCACCTTTGTTTCAAGACTTCGGATCCGATTTCATCCTTAATTTCGGTTCGCTCGATCCACCCTCTTATCTTTCAGAAGCGGAGGCGAGTGTGATTGGTTTTATCCTTCATCATTCGCGCGATCCAGCGAAGCGACTTTTTCTGAACACAGGCCGATATCAGCTCGCTTATCTGCCACGCGACGCCCGACTGAATGACATTTCGAACATTCAGTAAGACTCGCTGCGCTACTGCGTCTTGTGGTTTATTTGCAGAGCGCATTCTGAACACGGTCATTGTGAGATCGAATATCTCAAATTAGGATGGGACCTTAAATGACAGGCGGTAAGAAAGGAGGAGGCGTAAATCAAGCGACCGTTAAATTATTGTTGTTGATCGCAATTTTGGCGGTTTTCATTCTCCTCTTTAAGTTTTCTCCGCTTTCTCAATATTCCTCAAAGGAGAACTTGCTTGCTTTTTTTGGCCGAGTGAAAGAGGAGTGGTGGGGGCCGCTCATTTTTATTTTGATTTACGGGATTGGATGCGTTTTCGCGGTTCCGGGATCAGTCTTGACGCTAACGGGCGGTGCGATCTTCGGTGTGTGGTTCGGAACGCTTTACAATCTCATCGGTGCAAATATTGGCGCATCGCTTGCGTTCCTCATGGCAAGATTCTTGGGGCGGGATTTCATCGAACGTCTTGTAAAAGGCAGAAAACTTGCATCGTTTGACGAGAAAATCAAAGAATCAGGTTTTAAAACGATTTTCCGTTTAAGACTGATCCCGCTCGTTCCCTTTAACGGCCTTAACTTCGGTGCGGGCTTCTCCTCGGTCCGGTTCGGTGATTACCTTCTGGCTTCTCTCGTTGGAATGATTCCCGCTTGCTTCATTTACACCTATTTTGCAGACGCGCTTTTAAGAGGGGTAACGGGCGCAAGTCAAAAGGCCTTTTTGAATCTCGGCATCGCGGGTGTTTTACTCATGACACTTTCGTTTCTTCCGTCGATCCTTAAAAAATTGAGCCATCGCGGAGTTCTTTTAAGAGAGTCTGATGGCTCATCCTGAGTCAAGCGGCGGCTCAAGGCAGGCTCCGCGAAGGATCTCGCGATGAAGACCTAAATGGATTACAACGTTGTCGTCATTGGAGCCGGTTCCGGCGGATTGGTCTCCGCTTATATTTGCGCCATTTTGAGGGCAAAGGTCGCGTTGATCGAAAAGCATAAGATGGGCGGCGATTGCCTCAACACCGGATGCGTTCCTTCGAAAGCGTTCATCCGGACAGCCACGTTACTTTCTCACATCAGGCGCCATAAAGAGTTTGGCCTCGCTCACGCAAGCGCACAATTCGATTTTGCCGAAGTGATGGAACGCGTACAACGTGTCATCAGAAAAATAGAACCTCACGATTCCGTTCAACGTTTCACCGCTTTGGGTGTGGATTGCATCAAAGGCGAAGCCCGGATTGTGTCACCGCATCAAGTGAAAGTGGACGGAAAGGTGCTTACGACCAAGAGCATGATTGTGGCGACAGGCGGAGCTCCTGAAATTCCGAAACTGCCGGGACTCGAGGCCATCAACGTGCTCCACACGAATAATATTTGGCAACTGCGCGACCAGCCGAAACGATTGGTCGTCTTAGGAGGAGGGCCGATCGGTTGTGAATTGGGTCAATGTTTTCAGCGTCTTGGAACCCAAGTGATTCAGATCCAACGGGCTTCGCAGCTCCTTCATCGCGAAGACGATGAAATTGTCAAAATCTTGGAGAAACGCTTTCGTGATGAAGGCATCGAGTTAAGATTAAATACGAGCCCTCGTGAAGTGATCACCCGAAATGGTAAAAGATTTCTTGTCATTGAACGAGAGGGCCGAAGCGAACAGATCGAATTTGACCAGATGTTGGCCGCGGTCGGGAGAAAACCCGCGAGCAAAGGATTCGGACTGGAAGAATTAGGAGTCACATTTAATGCTCAGGGGGCGGTCGAAGTTGACGCGTACAGCCGGACAAAAGTGAAAAACATATTTGCCTGCGGGGACGTGACGAGCCCTTATCAATTTACGCACATGGCATCGCATCAAGCGTGGTATTGTGCGGTGAATGCATTGTTTCAGCCGCTTAAGAAATTTAAGGTGGATTTAACCACGATTCCCTGGTGTACGTACACAGACCCGGAAATTGCCCGTGTGGGACTGAACGAGAAAGAAGCAAAAGCAAAGAATATTCCGTACGAAGTAACGACTTATCCGTTGGAAGAGCTTGATCGCGCCATGACGGATGAGGAAGACCGCGGAACCGTGAAGGTCCTCACAAAGCCGGGCCAGGATCAGATTCTTGGCGTCACGATCTGCGGCTATCATGCCGGCGATTTCTTGCCTGAATTTGTGTTTGCGCGAAAATATGGGTTCGGGTTAAATCACATTTTAAGTACCGTTCACATTTATCCTACGATGGCAGAAGCGAACAAGTATGCCGCGGGTGCTTGGAAAAAAGCGCATGCACCGCAGCGCTTACTTCATTTACTGGGGAAGATTCACACCTGGAGGAGAGGAAAGTGATCACGGAAATTTCTCCACGATTTTCCTCCTTTGGGATAGAATATTCGGCACTTTCCGGGAACTCAAACGAGTAGAGATGAAAGGTTAGGTCAGAAGGAATGGCGAGAGACTTTTTGTCTGCTCAGGCATTCATAAGTGCGCCGTTTAGGAAATGGGTCAGATAGAGGCAAAGGACGTGACGTGAGCAATCGAATCACGGTAGTCACTGCCATTTTTGCGAGTGTCGTGTTCGCAGGAGCGGCCATTGGATTATGGAATCACCGGTTGTGTGCGGAAGCGCCCTGGTTGCCGCAATCTTTTGAAGTCACTTATGCAGGCAAGATTCTGCTCGAGGCGGGTGATGCGAAAAAGGTAAGAGTCTGGATTCCCCTTGCTTCAGATCACTCCGGGCAAAAGGTTTTAGAACGGGACATTAAACTGCCTCGCCAGTTTCAGACGACGAAGGATCCGATTTATGGAAATGAAATTGCTTATTTCGAACTTAAACCGCCGTTGCCGGCGTCCATCGATTTTTCTATTCAATATGTGGCCGAGGTATCGCGAGATGAGTTTTATCGGAGGAACAAGGAGGATACCCTCGAGAAGTATTTAACGCCGAGCCGTTTGATGATCATTAATGACGATGTGGTCCGGCGAGCTCGGGAATCGACGAAGGGCCAAACGAACGTCATCGCTAAAGCACGCGCCATTTATGAACACGTGATCGCCAATGTCGTGTATGATAAGAAAACGCCAGGATGGGGACGTGGGGACACAGCGCGTGTTTGTCTTTTGGGAAGGGGAAACTGTACCGATTTCCATTCGCTCTTTGTTTCCATGTCGCACGCTTCTCATATCCCGGCGCGATTTAAGATCGGCCTTATGATTCCAGATCAAGAGGAAGGAAATATTCCTGGCTACCATTGCTGGGCGGAATTTTATGAGCCCCGGAAAGGGTGGCAGCCGGTGGATGTTTCGGAGGCTTGGAAAGATCCGGAATTGCAAGACGCCTACTTTGCCAATTTTAGTACGAACAAGTTTTTGATCAGTGTGGGACGGGATATCTCTCTGGTTCCTCAACAATCTGGTGAGCCGGTGAATATTCTTTTTTATCCCTATGTCGAGGTAGACGGTCAAGCCGTTCAAGCTAAAATCGAGACGGATTTTCACTTTAAAAAAAAGGAGGAGTAAGAAAATGAAGAAGTGGTCATCAGCTATAGCAATTTTGTTTTTCGCTGTGGGCATGTCTGTATGGTGCGTTCCGGCGTTGCTCGCTGCCGAGCACGGTGGTCAGGAACACGGAGGTGAAGAGCATGTCGGTGCCATGATGGAAGGGGAAAAATCTGACGCGGATATCCTCTTAGCCGCCGCAGACGAACTGAATGATGAACATCCGGAGCTGGCACAACAGCTCAGGGACATCGCAGCGAAACTGTAAGATGACGTCATTGGTGTCCATGAATCGTTTTGTAGTGGTGCTGCTAGCGGTATTATTGAGCGGCGTCCATCCCACTGTGACGTATGCGGAACCAAGTCCGGAAATGCTTCGCGAGTTCATTCGCGCTTACCTTGCTCAGCAGGAGAAACTTCAGGGAGCTTTTGCGATCGTGGATCCGCGCACGGGTGGATTGAGGCGTCTTGAGCTCGTTCGAGTACATGAACGGGTCGGAAAAACCGGCGACTACTATTATTCCTGTACGGATATGAAGGACGTTCAGACAGGAGACCTTCTGGATTTGGATTTTGACGTCGAAGATCTTGGCGGGAAATTCGGCCTCGTGGACATCCGTATTCACAAGGACAACGGTAGTCCTCGTTACACCTACGACGAAAACGATAACCTGATTCCTCTGCCCTAAGTTCATTTCTGCTGGGGCGTAGCTCAGTTTCCGCCACGTATTTTGGCGGAGACTCGTCTACAAAGTTTTCGCCACACGGCGCGGCGAATCCGCTCATCAGTCTGGTGGATTTTTGGACGGACTCGCCAAGCTTTGCCTGCCAGAGCAGCACAAGCTGCTCTGCGGCACTGCTCCGCTGTGTGGCGAGGGCTTAGAGCACCTGCTTTGGGAGCACGTCTGGGAATTTTCCGTAAGTCATTGAAATCAAAGAAAGTCCCTTAAAAATCAATCACTTAACCCACCTTGTACGTTTGTAGCCTTTTTGTGATTTTTGGCTATTCTTGGCTACGGCACGGACACCAGCACAGACACCCGTTTGGTCAAAATACTAAAAGTTACAATTTAGGTGCGTTACGATTTCACCCCTAGGATTCAGGGAAGACAGCCTTGACATTGGCTCCTTGATCGAGTATCTTTATGTAGTCACAAATGATGCTACATTTTAGGAGGTTGCCTTATGACGGTTGTTCAAGCGTTGCTCAATGCAAAGCATATTGGGGTAAGAGATTTAAGAGAGCATTTATCCAAACGCCTTAAAGGAAAAAAGGCAATTGTGGTGACGGAACACGGCACACCCACCAAAGTGATTTTCTCTTACGAGGACGTGGTTGAGTTAATTGAGGTTTTGGATGAGTTTCAAGATCGTGCTGCCATTGAAGCCGTTCAAGAGGGAAGAAAGGAAATCAAAGCAGGAGCCGAAGGCATTCCTGTCAGACGCTTGTTTGACCAAATCAGAGAATCCCGAATGTGACATATAGCGTCCGCTTTCCTTCGGAAGCGATTCAAAAGAAATTCCACAAAGCCCTCGAAATTATCCCGCCCAAGATTCAGGATGAAATTACGGAAGGAATTGAGGGCTTAGCCGACCATCCTCGTCCTTCGGGTGAACCAAAGCTCAAACCTCCATTAATCGTTTATCAGTATGCCGCCCAATACCGGCTCAAGATCCGAAACTATCGGGTTCTTTATGACGTCGATGACAAGAGCCACATCGTCTGGGTTTTCGATGTCCGCAAGCGCAAGGAGCGGACGTATGGGTAAGGCGCTGGCATTTAGTGCTCTCGCTATTCGTCACCCTCTTTGATTGAAAATAGCTGCTCATCATTTCATGGGTGATGCCATACTAGAAAATCAAATCGAGCACACGACGACTTTTGAAGAAAACCCCCAAAAATAACCCCAATTTAATAGCACTGTTAACCAACATGAATAGCCTTATCAATTTTTGTTGGTTAACTGGTGTTGACAAAGATTAACCAACATGATAAGCTTTATCCAAAAATGTTGGTTAACATGAAGAAACCTGCCTTTGTGTTAGAGAGCGTTCTTAAAGAAGAGTCCTCAAGGCTCAGAGAAGCTGAAAAAAGCTATTTGAGAGAAATCCGAAAATTGCCAAAAGGAAGTTTCCAAAAGAAGAAGATTAGAGGGATCATCTACGCCTATCTTGTTTATCGAAAAGGAGAGGTTGTCATCCGTGAGTATTTGGGTCGGTTTTTTGAAGGAAAATTTAACGACTTGGTAGAACAAATTGAACAGAGGCAGAAATGTGAAAAGCTATTACGGGAAGTAAGGCGAAATCAAAAACGAGTCTTGCAAATGGTTCATGGACGAAAAAAATCAGTTTAAAGTCTTTCGTGAAGTACGTTTACAATTTCAATCACAAGGCATTTTGCAAGACATCATGCTCATAGGAAGCTGGTGCCTTTATTTTTATCAAATCGAGTTTAAGAATGGTGGTAGAATCCCAAAAGTTAGAACCTTGGATTTAGATTTCCTGGTTCCGGCGAATAAGAGAGTTTCAAAAGAAGTTGATGTTCCAGAGATGCTTAAACAAATGGGATTTATTCCTACTTTTAACCGTTCAACCGATCTTATCGTTTATGATCATCCTGATTTGCGGGTTGAGTTTTTGATTCCATGCTTAGGTCGAGGTCATAACCGGCCGCAAACAATAGAACAGTTGCACATTAAAGCGCAAGGTCTTCGTTATCTTAACTTACTATTTGACTATCCACGAATAATTTCCGATGGTGAACTTCGTGTGAGAATGCCAGAGCCGGCGATTTATGCTCTTCATAAGTTAATCGTATCCGGCTGAAGAAAAAATGTTGCCAAAAAAGAAAAGGATCTTGAAACAGCTGTTGGTCTTCTGGATTTCCTATATTCCCGACCGAATGAAGTTGCTCGGATAAAATCGGTTTGGAAAACGCTACCTAATAAATGGGTCAAAACAATTTTATCGGTTTCTGAAAAGCGTTTTCCTCGTTTGAATGAAACTATGAGCGCTCTTTGAAAGAAAGTACGGAAGCAAAGAGACGGACATTATATGGACACTGGGCGGCAGAAATCCTTAAGAAATGATTGAATTTTGTAGATTTGTAAGCTATTGATAGAAGGGAACTTAAACAATTACATCGGGGCGTAGCTCAGCTGGCTTAGAGCACCTGCTTTGGGAGCAGGGGGTCGCGCGTTCAAATCGCGCCGCCCCGAAGTTTCTAGCGCGATTTGAAGAGGTTTCCGCCAGAAATAGCGGCGGATCCGCTGAGGCGGAAAATCGCTTCCCCGACACTTCTGGTATTTTCGGAGTAAGACCATGTCCAATGCCATGATGACGCTGAAACGCCCCACGACCGGTTCTCTCGCTTCCTTTGAAGTTCTGGTGCGAAAAGTCAAGGAAACCTTTGTTCGCGGCCGCGAGCGCGTGAAAAAGGAAATGGTGCGGACCTATTGGCAGACAGGCAAGTACATCCACGAGCATGTTTTGCACCACCGCGAGCGGGCGGATTATGGGGCGAAGGTAATCGCCAGGCTTGCAAGACGTATCGGTTCGAGCAAGCGTACCCTTCAGCAAACCCTCAGGTTTTATCGTACGTTTCCCAAGATTGCGCACGCGCGTGCGCAATTGGACTGGACTCACCTTCGCACACTTGCCTCGATTCCGGACGAAAAAATGCGCCGCGAGTTTGCCAGACGCGCCGCGGAAGGAAAGTGGACGAGCCGCCAGATCGCAGCTGAAATCAAAGCCGGGCTTCGTGACCCGTCAAGAAAGGGGGTTCACGGAATCAGCCGTCCGGGCGGGAAGTCCGCCCTTGCGCTGCTCACACCCAAGCTCGGCATCCCCTTCACGTACCAACTCATCGAATCCAAACCAGCTCAGGCAAATCCCGGCCGGCTCGTGGTCGATCAAGGCTTCCGCGTTCACCGGACCGAGTTTGCGATGCGTGGAAAACTTAAAGCCGGCGAGATCATCGAATCCCGGAAAGAAAAAAACGGCGCCTACACCGTGGTTTCCTCCAAGCGGGACCGAACGGCCCTTTACACCTACTACGGCTGGGTGAAGCATGTGGTCGACGCCGATACGCAGTTTGTGGGAATTGATCTTGGCTTCTCGAACGAGATTGAACAATATCTCAGGCTGCGCGGGATCGACGCACCGGAGATTGCCACGCCAGCAGGGAAAAAAGCCAAGGCGTTTGTGGAAAAATGTCTCAAGCACGCGCCCTTTATTGTTTTGACCAGCTCGCGCTCTGATAAATTCGACCGCTACCTTTCAGACGTCTTCATTCCCTTAACGCCTGAGTCAACGGTTCGTCCTACCGCAATGGAATCAACCGTTACCCTGAATGGTCAGACCTATTTGTATTTAAACAATGAGCTCCTCTTACGAGGACTTGCCGTGAGGATGAGGCTTTAACCCCGGTCCGCTCGTCCGCGGCCCGCGCGCCGCTTCCAAAAGCATACGCCCACCTGCAAGCGGGCTATTTCTACGATTCCATCACACGCGTAAAATCGCAACCGTACATGTCCGTCCTCGATAGGGATTTCCTTGCTTTTTTGCAAGGCTTTTGACCGTCGAGTCTCGCAGTTTTGCGAGTCTGAGCAAGGCTTCAAATAGAGACTTCCTTCGCCGGATCTTCTTTATCTTCTTTAAATCTAGGCACTTCTGAATCACGAGGATTTTTCATTTTCTGGTGGCACACAACTTGTACATCACAATCATCCATCATGATTGCAAAGAGACCGCCAACCACCTCAGAGCATGTGGGAAAGCCCGATCTTAGCAGTATGTCCAGTCAACTCGTCCGCGCGGTGTTCGAATCGGTTGCGCCAAGTGGAAAGCGTTCCGAAGGTTTATCAGCGTTCGTGTCGGAATCCTATTTCCGGGTGAAAGAGAGGCTTGAGAAAATCGGCGCCGAAAACCTGCGGCGGATGATCGGAACTTCGGAACTCATAGCCTCATCGCTGGTCGACGACTTGGCAAGAATTTTCTATTTCATTCTTTGTAGTGAGCGATCGGAAGAACAGTACGACTTACAGTTATTGGAACAGCTTAGGCATTTGGTCAATTCCGTGTTAAACCACGAGTTCAGTCAGAGCAAGCCGCATGATTAGGAAAGGGATTTTGTGATCCATCTACGCGGACTTTTTAAGGAAAGGAGAACGACCATGAAGAGAAGAGGTGTAGTTTTCTTTCTTGTCCTGTTGTTTTTTGCCGGTCAGATGTCGTGGCTCTATGCTGATGAAGTTGGTGATGACCGGATTGAGAGACTCGAAGCTCTCGTCAAGAACCAACAAATGCAAATCGAGGCGTTACAAAGAGAAACCGAGCAGCTCAAAGCAGAACGAGGAATGGAACAGCAAGAAATGAAGGAGGTCAGACAAGCATTGGAAACCTGGCCGGGTACCACGCAGCTTCCAAAACCCGTGCCTGAAGATCTAAAAGTGCTTGTGGGCGGCAATATTGACCTGACCTATACCGATGAGGAAGATCTTTCTTCGACATTTGACAACCATCATTTCAACCCCATTATCCTCGCCAAGGTAACAGAGAACGTTCTCATGGAATCTGAGCTTGAATATGAAACGGGAGGAACCGACATTGCTCTTGAGTATGCTCAAATCGATTGGCTTTTGAACGATTACGTTACCTTCGTCGCCGGAAAATTTCTGGTTCCCTTCGGGGTCTTCAATGAACGACTGCATCCCAACTGGATCAACAAGGTCCCGAACCGCCCGCTTCCCATGAACGAAGTGATTCCGGTTGATTGGACGGATGTTGGAATCCAAGCGCGGGGAAATCTTCCACTTGGAGAGTGGTTTGGATCTGTCCCGGAGCAGGTGAGCATGGAATGTGCCCTTTATTTGGTCAACGGTCTTGAGGGAACGGAGGGTGTAAGTCTGAGAAGTTTACGCACCGGCGCGAGAACCGATGACAACAACAACAAAGCTTTCGGCGGACGCATGGGCCTTAAGTTACCTCCTTGGGCTGAATTCGGCGCGTCGCTGTACCGCGGTGCTTATACGCCCCGAAACGCAAGTGATGACCTTACGATTTTTGGTTTCGACGGCGCTTATTTCTGGAGCGATCGATTTGAGTTGAGGGGAGAGTTGATCTTTACGGAGCAAGACGTGCTGAATCGTTCGTCTCTCAAAAAGGCAGGTTGGTCTTTTCAAGGAGCTTATAAGCTAAGCGACCTTGCTTATTTTCTGAGCGAGGTACCTGGCAGCTCTCTGCTGAACCAAACGGAATTCGTTTTGCGGTATAGCCAGGCAAACTTAGACACACTGAGCGGCGGCGCCATCTTGGCTGACGAACAAAATGCTCGAGAGCGTTGAGAGCGATAGGCCACAGCGAATATGCGGCCGGAACATAAGCTGATCGTACTTGTCGCATCTGTGTGGGCAATCCTCTTTTCTTTTTATGGCTTTTTAGCGTGGCGGGCTTTTCTCTGGAGTCCCCGATTCGTGATTCGAGCCACTGATACCCAATGGCGCCGTGTCCATGAATGGGTTGGGCCTGAGCAAAAAATTTCTCAGGAGGAAACAGAGGATGAGTCGTCCGTCGTAAGAGGGAAACGCGTCTACGAACGCCACTATTGTGCCGCTTGTCATGGTGTTGCGGGAAAAGGAGGTGTCAAGAATCGGAATGCGCAGACGGGTGGGGAAGTGCCGGGCCTTCGATTTGTAGCGGAAGGCTTTACGCCTGCGGAACTTCAAGAAAAGATAAATGTGGGCGTACAGGAAATTGCGAAGGAAGATCCGGCTGGACTCCTACCCCCTTTAGCAATGCCGTCGTGGCACGACCAGATTCAAGGGCAAGATCTTAAAGATATCGTGTCTTATTTGATCAGTCTTATGCCCAAAGAGAAGGAAGAGGAATGGTGAGAACGTTGGAGATTAAAATTCCCAAGCCGGAAACGGTTGATGGAAGGAAGAAGAGGTCTTGAGATGGGACAACATCCTTTTACGATTATTTTGTTTTTACTCTTGTGTTTAGCAGGCACTGCGGTTGGACTTGTCAGCTCAAGTGCAGTGCTTGCCGTCGTCGTGGTAGGGGCGGCGGGTTGTGTTCCACTTGCGATACGGGTTGCACAACAATGGCAGAAAGCGGTGATTCTCCGTTGGGGGAAATTTCACAAGCTTCGTGGGCCGGGCCTTTTTGTCATTTTTCCTTTCATTGACACGATCCCTTTTTGGATCGATGTGAAAACGGTCACGACTCCCTTTAATGCCGAGCAAACCCTAACGAAGGATAGTGTTCCCGTGGATGTGGATGCCGTGCTTTTTTGGAGGGTGACGGATGCGATAAAGGCTGCCCTCGAAGTGGAAGATTACAAGCAAGCCATTTCTTGGGCGTCCCAAACCGCCCTTCGGGATGTCATTGGAAAGACGGATCTTTCAGACATGGTCGTTGGGAGGGAAAAAATTGATGAACTCCTGTGCAAAATTATTGACCAAAGAACCGAGCCTTGGGGAATCAAGGTCTTATCGGTTGAAATCCGGGATGTGAAAATTCCAGTCAGTCTTCAAAACGCCATGTCGATGCAAGCGCAGGCAGAGCGTGAGCGGCAAGCCCGCGTCATCTTAGCGGATTCCGAGCGCCGTATTGCGGCCGTGTTTCAAGAATCATCCAAGTCCTATGAGAAAAATCCTGTGGCGCTTCATCTGCGGGCGATGAATATCTTGCTGGAGGGGATGAAACAAAGTTCTACGGTGATCATTGTGCCGTCCAGCGCGGTGGAAACCATGGGACTCGGAGCAACGACCGGATTGGCTGCTCTTTCAAAGGAATTTTCTAAATCTGAATCGAGCGCTAAGGAGCCGGTGTCTCCGAAGTAAACCCAGCGCCACGGACGGGCCTCCGGAGTTTTCATGGTGCGGGGTAAATTTTGTTCGTGACAAATGACCTCTAAGGCTTATGAGACAAAAGATATTCATTCTGGCGGGCGCGGCCGTGTGGGCAATCGTCCTCATATTTTTTCTCGAGCGGATTTATCAAGAGAAGGTCACTGGAAAGCAGCCCCTTCGATTTAATCACAAAGTACATGCAGGCCTGAATATTGATTGCGCTGCCTGCCACGTTGGAGCAAACGACGCGGCGCGTGCAACGATTCCTCCCTTGCAGGCCTGCATGTTGTGCCACCTCCGGCAAAGTTCCCATCGCGAGATTCAGTTGGTTCAGGAATTTGCCCGCCGGGGCAAGGAAATTCCCTGGAAAACGTTTTACCGCCTGCCGCCCCATGCACGATTTTCGCACGAGCGTCACGTCACGTTCACCCATATCGATTGCAAAATTTGTCACGGTGAGGTGGCCGAGATGGAAGCGCCGTTTTCGGATGCCGTGGTGCCGATGAAAATGGAAAATTGCCTGAGCTGCCACAGGAAGGAGAAAGTGAGCACAGACTGTCTTGCGTGCCACAGGTAAGGAAAACATGGGCTTCGAAATTTCGCGAAGGAATTTTCTTAAATTGAGCGGGCTTCTCGCTGCGGCACTTGCTCTTCCCAAGGTCGTAAGGGCTAAAATTTTAACCCCTCAGGAGAGACCACTTCCAGTACTTGATTCAGAAGTTTACAAGCCAGCAATTTGTAAATCATGTCCTGCCCTGTGCATGCTTAGGATTCGCGTCGTCAATGGCAAGCCGGTGGGGGTTTCGGAGATGAGCGGTCATCCCGTTAACGATGGTACCCTTTGTCCCAAAGGAAACGCGATTCTTCAGGAACTTTATCATCCCGACCGGTTGCGTTTCCCTTTGCGTCAAAAAGGTGAAAGAGGTTCCAATCAGTGGGAGCGGATTTCCTGGGATGAGGCGTGCGAGATTCTTCGAGCCAAACTTTCTGATTTGCTTAAGCGAGGCAAACCTGAAGCTCTGGGTATTCTTGCTGCTCCCGTTCGAGATATCAGACATGAAATTCAGAAGAGGTTTGCTCAGGCGTTTGGAACGTCTCATTTCTGGGAGTGGAATTGGCCGCTCAGCGAATTTCCGCTGGAGGCTTTCCACCTCATCCACGGTTCTTCCAAAGATATCTTTTACGATCTTTCCAATGCCAGCCTCATCGTTTCCTTTGGTTGGGACCGGCTTCAAGCGTTTGGTTCACCGGTGGAAGCCCAAAGAGCCTACGGGGAGCTTAGGCGCGGAAAGCCCGATCGACGAGCCAGGATTCTTCAGATTGAACCTCGGCTCTCTGTGACAGCGGGCAAGGCGGATGAATGGATTGCCATTAAGCCGGACACGGAAGGGATTTTGGCGCTCGGCATTGCGCAGGTACTGATTCGAGATCATCTTTACGACAAAAACTTTGTGGACGAGTGGACGACCGGATTTGAGGATTTCAAAACATTTGTTTTAAAAGAATATTCACCCGAGACTGTATCCCGAATCACCGGTGCGAAGACAAGCCAACTTCTTCAGGTGGCGAAAGATCTGGCTTTGATCAAGCCTGCACTTGCCATCACGTATCGAGGGTCCCTTTTTAACCAACTTGCCGTCCACACGCTCAATCTCCTGGTCGGAGCGGTTGGGAAAAGAGGCGGGGTTTTATTTACGGATGTGAGCAATTATGAGCTTGTGTTGCCCCCTCTTTCGGTTGCCGGCGTCGAGCCCCGTCCGATCCTCCCTTACACCCGGCTTCCGGAAGCCATTCTCAATTCCTCGTCGAGTCCGATTGAAGTCTTTTGGATGGAGCGGGTCAATCCCGTTTTCTTAAGTCCCGGTCCCCATCAATGGAAAAAAGCGCTGGCGAGGATGCCTTTCATTGTGAGCTTTTCTTCTTTTCTGGATGAGTCCTCGACGTTGGCGGGTCTGGTGCTTCCGCCGCACCATTCGCTTGAGGCTTGGCAATATGGTTTTTCGAGAACCATTGACGGGAGAGGTGTCACAAGCTTTGCACCCCCTGTGATACCGCCCTTCGATGATACGGGGGATCACGGCGATTTTCTTTTGCGGTTGGCCAGGTCTCTTGGAGGAAATGTCGCTCGCGCGTTGCCGTGGGAGGATTTTGTCGCGAGCTTGCAGGAAGCTTTGAAGAAGATGCGGACCGAAGAACCTATGAAGAAAGGTGAATGGTGGGAATACGAGGGGATGAAGGAAGACATGAGTTCCCTTGTCAAAAACGAGTTTGGGAAACTTAAATCTCCGGTGGACGAGCTTAAAGAAGAGACTGCCAAACACAGGGAATTTCAGTCCAAGGAATCACTTCAACTTTATGTTTACGGGTGCATCGCCGAATGGCACTGACTTAGCGCGGTAATAAAAAGACCTCCTGTTGTCGATGTATGGATCGTATCCGCTGTCCAGTACATCTACCAACGAGGAGGCCTTTATGGTGAGTAAACGTATCGAACGAAGACGAGAGAAACTTAAGTCCATGAGAGAAAAAATTGAGTCCGGTCAACTGAATGCGGTACGGGAGCTTCTTACCCATGAAACGATCAAGCAAATTTGTAATGAATGCGGGCATTACTTCCGAAGCCGCCTTCTTACGCCGCTGGTCATCATCTTTCATATGATTGGAGCTGCCATTAGCCGTGAAGGAAGCTTCCAGAGTGCCTGGCATATGAGCGGCCAGAGCGGTATGTCGGATTCGCTCACCAAAGCCAGGAAGCGCTTGCCCCTTTCGGTTTGGGGGCATCTTCATCAATGGACGGTCAATCAAATCTCTGAAGAGCATGATTCAGAACACCTCTGGCATGGACACCGGCTCATCGGTAATGATGGCAGCTGTGTTTCGATGCCTGATGAGCTGGAATTGGCAGAGCGTTTTGGTAAAAGCGGGACTAAATATGGCCCCAGCCTTTTCCCTATCGCCAATATGGTGTTTGTGTTTAATCTCAATACCCTGGTTACCATAGGTCATGCGATGGATCATTGCAGAATCTCTGAGCTGGAGCTCTTTGACCGGCTTACTCCACTGCTTAAGCCCGGAGATATCATTGTCAACGACCGGCGTTACGCGGGAGCCGCACGTTACTATCGATACATAAAAGCTGGTCTTCACTTTGTCAACCGAGCCCATCAAGCCTTACAGATCGAACGCCTTGAGGTAGTAGAGAGATTCAACCATGATGATTTCATCGTCAAACTGCCCATACCCAAAAAGGATCGTAAAGAAGACCCGCTGTTGCCTGAATACGTCCTCGTCCGCATCATTAAAGCTGCCATCCGCAACCGAGAAAATAAGAAAGAGATGCTCTGGATTGCAACTTCGCTTCTCGATGCTAAAGAGTATCCCGCCAATGAAGTCAAAGGTTTATTCAAGAAGCGCTGGCGTGTAGAAACGCTTATCGAGGAGATCAAGATCTGGCTCAGCGCCGATGTCCTGCGTTCCAAGTCCGTTGAAGGTATTTTCAAAGAGATGCATGCCCGAGTTGTCGCTACCGATCTCATCCACTGGCTTATCTTAAAAGCAGCCAAGCAGCATGGTAAGAAACCAGATCGTATCAGTGTATCGGCTACCTTAAGACTTACCGCAGCCTACAGCTTGAAGATGAGTACGGCCCCGGCATGGCAACTTCCGTTGCTCTATGAGGAATTGCTCGGGCACATTGCTTATTCCCTTGTACCGTACCGTCCAGATCGTGCTGAACCGAGGATGATAAAGCGAAAGCAACATAAGTATGATCGGCTAAAAATACCCAGATGGGAATGGAAGCTTATCCATGCGATGGCGGCTTAAGTCAGTGCCATTCGGCCCTGCACCCTAAAGGATTACGAAGGTTGCATTTTTAGGGTTATTCATGTATACTTTGTTAGTAATATTAATAAGTCGATATTTAAGTGGCAATTCACATGTCTAGTACACCCGATCAAAAGAATAGCGTCTTCACACGTATTCAGAAATTGACCGCTTTTTTTGTACTCATTTCCTTCACTCTTTTAGAAACTTCGAAGCCAGCTTCTGCGATGGTTGTTCAAGAAGATCTTCCGTCAGAGCGATTGGCTCGTTCGTTAATTCCAAGGGAAGTGATTGCGTCTCTTTCGGTTCCAGAGGAACTCGGTACTGTTAATGATACTTATCTTCCTACAGGTAAGGGTGAAGAAAAGTTAGTCATTTATGTCGAAAGTGCTCACGCGAATTACGATTCTGAGTCAAAGACAGGAAAACTGATCAAGTTCTTTCAGGAAGAACTTGATCTTCCTCTTGTCCTCCTTGAAGGGGGAGCAGGACAACTTGACAGCCTTTTTTTCAAGTCTTTTCCTCATCAAAAGCTTAAGGAAAGAACGCTCTCGGATTACTTGCGTAAAGGTGATCTTTCAGGCGGTGAGGTGGCGTCTATTCTGAACGAGGACGCTCCGACGGAATACTACGGAATTGAGGATTTGAAATTTTACCGTGAAAATAAGCGAGCATTCCTGAAAGCGCTGGAACGGAAAGACGAGATCTTGAGAAAAGTTGACGAAATCGAGACTCGGCTTTTAAATTCAGCTTCAGAGATATTCTCAGCGCGAACGAAAAAGTTTTATGAATCATCGAGCGCGTTCCGGCGAGATGAAATCGACTTGCTCAAATATGTAAAAATCCTTCACGGCCTGTTCAGGAAGTATCGAAAGGACAAGTCGACCTCTTTCTATTCTTCCTATCTTCAACTACACACCCTTGTAAAAGCCGCCTCGGACGAAAAGCGGTTAGGGAAGTCCGAAATGTGTATCGTGGCGCGTCGAATGATTGAAGCGTTTCAAGAAGAGATCCTTCCAAAACTTCCAAGGTCGAGTCAAATGGAGGCAAACGAGCTTATTCAGATGTACTCGACCGAGCGCCTTTCTTCAGGCCTTCTCACCGAACGGCTGAAATCGATCTCCGAAAAGCAGAACCTTTACTTGGATACTCCAAAAGAATTAGGTCAAGCTCAAGAGCAAGCACAGACTCTATCCTCGATCAAAGGAACCAAGCTCTTCGACGAATTAGAAGCGTTAGAAGCAGACTTAAGGCAGTCGCTTCCGGAGTCTGATAAAGAAGGTGCGCTCCTAGAGGACTTTCACCACCTCGGGCTCCTTCGCAATTTCGCCAAGCTTGAGTTAAGCCGCAAGGAGTGGGAAAGCATGCACGATAGAACACCAAGTGAAATGCTTACCTCTTTTACCGTAAATCCGACACAGCAGAGGCGATCGTCATTGCGAGGAGGCCCGAATGGCCGACGAAGCAATCTACGCTCCGAGATTGCTTCGTCCTTGTCTGGTTTGCGTCCTCGCAATGACGAGACGTTGGATTCCGCGTTCTCTTCTCATTACGAATTTTACCATCTTGCCGAAGAGCGTGACGCCATTCTCCTTGAAAACGCCCTTGCTCGAATGGATGAGCGTAAGACCAACTTTGCTCTGATCGCGGCGGGGGGCTTTCATACGGCAGGAATCACCCAGAGGCTTAGGGAAAAGAAGATACCGTATGTTCTCATTTCTCCAAAGATTTCCCAGCTCGACAGCCGCGAGAATTACTTAGATCTGATGCGCGGCAAGCGTTCGTTTATGAATGAGTTCTCGGGAAACCTCTGGGATGCGCTCGCTCAGGACTACGCGGCAAAACTGGCTCGCGCGCTCAATCCCTTCGAACGTGCGCGTATCCTAAAGCGTTGGCGCGACCAGATCATTCAAAACGCGTTTGCGGAAGGCCGGATCACCGAAGCGTCTGAATATACAAGATACGTAGACGCCATCGCCAAAACCTTAGCGAAAAAGACGTCATCCACTGGAGACAGTCTTTCAGACACCGAACTCCGCAAACAAATCGAAGAGGAGGTAGATTCTTTTCTCTTTCCTTATTTTAAAAAGATCGAATCCTTAATCACAGATAAGCTCAACTTCTTTCATGAGGGCTTAAAAGGTTTGTGGCAAACAAGCGATCTCACGCCTGAGTCCGTGGGAGACCTCTTTACCCGCATGAATCACCTCTCCCAAAACCACCTCGCCGTCGACCTTGTATTAACGAGCCGTGGCATCCGAGGAGGTGATGATCCTGAAGCCTTCAAAGCAGCAGCAAGAGACGTCTCCCAAGAACTATTTCCACATCAAGATCAAGAATTCCACCAAGCTGTTGCAGAGGAAGTTGTGAAACAACGCGGCACACCTACTTCCGATGAAAGGAAACGCTTAAGAAGGCGCAACAGTTTGTCATCTCTACCCCAATCTCCAGATGAAGCTACCCCCAAGCTACGTCGCTTGCAACGTATTGTTTCCCATCCCAGTTCCAGTTCATCCATTATCCGCTCGGAGATCCGCCAGGCTGCTGACGTCGTGGCGAGCCGTACAGGACCCGAGCTCATCGGGGGGACTTCACGCCGAGATTTTCTTAGAGCTGTGAGCGCAGGCATGGTTGCAATTGCGACGGTCCCATTCGAGGCCTGGGCGCAGACGCAAAGCCCATTTGTCCGAACAGGGGTTCAAGAAGTGACGACTCGCGATGGCTGGTGGAAGATCCAAGGAGCGGCGGACACAGGACTCGACCAGTCGATGATTCAAATCGGGAGCAAGCATTTCTCGGAGGTCCAGCTGTTCTTCTTGAATCCGCGGTCAGGACAGCACGAGCAGATTATCTCCGTCCAAGGGAATGGATTTGTACGGGCAGTTGCCTATGACGGCGTAGGGAAACCGATTACGTGGGGGACAAGTTTCATCACACCGGGGTATTGGACCGGTGACCGATATTACCATAACTCGCTGATTACGAAAGCCGACTTTGCGTACGATGCGTCAAAACGCATGCTGATGTTAAAAGGGAACCTAGTGGATCAGGGAGAAAACTTTGTCGCCCGAGATTTCACGCTTGTCTTCGGCGCGCCCACGCGGGAAGGCATCACCCCTATCGAGGTCTCCTTCACCTTAAAGGCGTTGAGGGATTTTGAGATCGATCGCGAGCGGCAGTTGCGCCACGAGGGTTTTAAGATCATGCAATTCAGCTCGATGAATATCGGCGACGTCTATGATGCCGATACCGCTGTGTATTGGGATTCGGAGGCGAATGAAATCACGGCAAGCCTGGCGAAGAGAAATGCTTTTGTATTTGACGATCCGAAGCCGGTAGGTTCTGAAGGTGTCTTGGTTCTAGCTAATGCGCGTCTTCGTCCCGAGCGGATCAGATCCAACACCGCTTTTCAACTCCTCCAAGCACACCGAGGAGGGAAACGCGTTGTCTTGACCCCTCAAGGTTATGTGAACATTTCGGATGATCCGAATGACGATAACGTTAATGTTTGGATCAACGATGACACTGTCCAGCGTTTCACGTCGCAAGAGACGATCGGCGCGTACCGTTACCGTCTGTTCGTGACACCGCCCGGCAAGCCTTCGCGGCCCAAGAAAAGACTCCCTCAGCCTTCCCGCTCCGAGGTACGAATGGACCGGAGGGACTTTTTGAAAACGGCAGGCATAGGACTCGGTTTGACGGCAAGCGCGGTTTGGGGGCTGGATGCTGCTGCTGAAGCCATCGGTCCCTACGTGCAAGAGCAGCCGGCCGAGGAACCGACGAAGGCTATGAAAGATGCCGAGGCCAAGAAAGTGATGGCTAAGTGGGATTATGATCATGAGGGTTATCGCTCGAAGGTGGAAGAGGGATTGAAGGCACGGGGGGACGAAAAGCGATTGGCTTATTTCAGGGAAATGATCAAAAACTTCGAAGCTATTCTCTCCGACGATAAGGCCGTGCGCGACAAAGCAGGCGTCTTTCTCATCCACCGGTTCGTTCATCCCGATGAAGAGGTTCGACGCATGCATAATGAACTTATTCTCTGGGCCTTTCTCAGTTTCGACGGAGAGACGGGTACAAAAATCCTGAGGGCTTTGAGCAAAGACAGCGGTGCTGATAGATCAGGATATGATGTTACGACGTCCTACCATCCTGATCATTTGAATGAGCTTGAATTCGTCAAAGAGGGCGGCCACGTTACGGTGACGGATGCCCGTACCGCTGTGATCGACATGATCAAGAACCGTGAAAAAAATGGATTTCGGGGTACCCTCGCAAGAGAGTTCCTGACCCCGGTTTTTAGGTCGCGTCGGTATGAATTGGAAAGGCGTCATAAACAAGTGCACGTGGGCATCGACGGTTTTATGGCATGGACGAGACGTTTGGTCCTAGCCAATGTGGCTTCAAAGGATGTGCCCATAGGTATGGAGATATCGAGGGGTGCCCTCACTGCTCTCCAGCACGGGATGGATTTCATGCGTCCGCATCCGTGTTTGAACTTGGTCATGCTTCGTCCAGACGGCAGCCTGACGGTGGATTTATCAAAACCTGAAAATGCGGACGTTTTCAAAGCCGGATACGAAGAAGCTTATTACGGCAGTCTTGGCAAAAGGCTTTGGAGTGACGGATTTTGGACGGCGCAAGCTCTTCTATTTATGGGGGCCTTTTATCGTCCGCTGGATATCAATCATCCTTATTTATATGACCTGAGTGACCCCCTGATTAATCTCTTGGATGAAATGAGAACCCACATAGAACGAATTATTGCCAATGAAGTTATTCCAAACTTGGATGCAAATTCACCGACGAAATGGGTGACGATCCGGACGACGGCCAATACGCTGGATGCAGTGGCGATCGCGCGTGGCATGGCACTAAGAGGTGACCGGTTCGGCGATTCCATCACTCGGATGGAATCGATATCTGGAGAAGAATTACCCAGGGTCTTTAATACGGCATTGTTTAATCTCTTACCCCAGCTGACTGCAGGGACACTTAAGCTCAATCATGAGCAGATGACTCAGATCCTCAATTTTGCCGCAGAGTATGTGGACGACAGCCCTGTCTCCCGCCGTAGTATGGCTCAATTTCTGGGCTCGGATCAGACGAATTTCATCCGTATCTTCTTTGAGCAGGCGGTACTCAATGTGAAGAATGCACAGTCTCCTCTTGACGAACAAAGATATGCCCGTAGCCAGCGAAGAATAATGAAGTCTGTCCTGGCACTGGAAACTGAGGGTGAAAGCGTGCAGGTGCGGCTCAATACCGCATCCTTTGTGGGATTATTCAAATCAGACCACTGGCGCGATATCGAAATCGTGATGTTCGACACTTTTCAGGCGCTGGTGGAGCAAATACACAATGAGCGGGCGCTTCCCAAAGACGAGCGCACTACCATGCTCGACTGGGATCAGATCACGAAGATGTTTACCGCACTTTATGGAGATGCCGCTACAGATCTTGAGAAAAGACAAACTCTGCTTCCCTATTTCAGGGATTTAGATAAGCGAATTGATGGAAAGGATGTCGCCGAAGTCGACCAATATGAAAATCTTGTGAATCAAGTGGGAGCTTTGGTACATCAAGAAGTGCATGCGATGACCGCGAGAGATGCGGTCGCGAATCAAGCCGCTCTGTCCGAATATTTCTTCTTTGACCGGGCAGCGATCCGTCACATGTTGAGGACGTCAAGAAGGCTCGCGTCGTCTCCGGTTACAAGCTATGTAAAGACAGTAGAATTATTGGCTTATTCGTCAGACGATGTGGATCTTGCTCGCGCCTATGCCGCAAATCTCGTGGGGGCTCTCGTGCTCCGTGATTTGAAAGATTCGGACGGCAATGCCCTTCTCACACAGGGGGAAATTGCTGAGATTGACCGTGTGCTTAAAGGTTTCAACCAGAAGGCCGCGACCGAAGACGCCTGGAAGGATGTGCCCGGACTCATCGAGAGGAAGGCAAAGGAATGGAAGGACACATTGAGCACCAGACAGCGCTCCGAGATACGGGAGCAAGAAAAAAAGCTGCTCAGGAACCGTCCAAGAAGGTTTCAGTTCACGTTGCGGCAACTGATGCTGGTAATCGCAGGATTGGGGATTGCTTTCTCTCTTATGAAGTGGGGAATTGACAAGTACCAAAGGGATCAGCGCAACCGGTTCTTTCAAAGAGCCATCGAGAAAGTCGTAGTGGACCTTAGGGTGGTGGCACAGCTCGACTTGTCGCGCCGCGATCCGGCGGGTTCAGCCGATCGAGCGAAGGTCATCCCCCGCTCAGAAATGCTGGGCGCAGATGAAAACGTAAAACGTGAGTGGTTTGATCTAAGCTTGGAACAGTTGGGCCAATTCGAAGCTCGAATGATAGATGAAATTCGGGAGTTCTATGGAGATTCAGACACGATTTCGCTAGAACAGTTTAAAAAGCTGGCACGTCTGACGGGTTTCCATGTAGAGGAAGAGACTGTTAGAAACGTATCGCTGCAATTCAGGGGCCTTGTCGAGAAAAAACTTTATGGCCAAGCGCTTTTAACTTGGTTCTGGTATTTCCTAGGAGGTGTTGGCGCACACGCCTTTTTCACATTTGATAAGAAAGACGGCAAAATTAAAAAAGTGTCTGTTCTCGAATCAGTAAATTTAGTTTCATTGTTTCTTATTGTTGGTCTGCCTTTTGTGATAAGTCTTATGGTTATATCTTCGCTTGATTTTTCGCAAATATGGCAGGCGATTATTGGATTCATCAGCTTTGTGTTTGCAGCTCTCTCAGGCTTGTACGTTCTCCTCTCGGTTTATTTCAAGTTTAAAGGTGAAGCCGGGCACGAATGGTTACACGTGTACCAGTCTGGTTTGCTTGACCGGATGGTTCGTGACCTTAAGCTGCCTTGGAATCCGGCACAAATGATGGGACTTTATAGCCCCTGGATTGATGAGAAGTCACTTGTTGATAGTGGCGTAAAGCCAAGCCGGCAGCCTCCCACGAAAGAAGAACTTATCAAGGTAACGCAGCAGTACATCGAGTTCTTCCGCGATGAGTTGGTAACGTGGGATGAAGAAAAACCGACATCCGGCGACAGTCATCCAGGCGATATTCGTGGCCGCTCCGAAGCGCGGGATTATTTCACATTAGCCCGAAAGATAAAATCCCTTGGTGATAGGACGGAAATGCCATGGAAAGGATTGAGTTCTAGTAGGTCCTTATCGCCGGAGATAATGGCATCAACTTTTCCGGCTAAGGCGCATTCGAGTACCGCGTTATCTTTAAGATCACGGCACGCATGGAGCGTCATGCTGGGTTTAACGATTCTCGCAGATTGGTGGATTAAGGAAACGAGATCGGAGATCTTGCGTTTCGGAACAAGAGCTTGGAGTTTTGGTTTTGAAAATGCTGTGATGAGCTCCAGCAACAGAGGCGCGGAAATGACCAATCTAAATTCTCCGTGGGCAATTTTTAACAGGATCGATCGGGGAAACCCGTGGGGTGTTAAAAGCGCGCTGACAAATACATTCGTGTCAACGACGATTTCTTTCATAGACTTCCTGCCGGGCTTGCTCGACGATTTCCTCGATGTCACGCTGGCTCAAGCGGGCTCTCTTACGGCGCTTGTCAATTTGGCGAAGGAACACTTTCCATCGGGCAGGAAGGGTTTTGGCCTCCAATCTACGGACGAGCTGGACCTTGTCTTTTTCCGTCAATTGGTCTATCAGTTTTTCAATTTGGTCCATATTGATTTGCAGTCGCGGCATGAGCTTCAACTCCTTTCGCAAGGACATCGTATTTTATCGGCCAGAGGAAGACAACAATTAAATGAGGGGTCGCAGAGTTTCCCAACCCCTCATCCTGAGGCCCGAACGGCCGAAGGATCTCGTAAGATCCTTTCTGCCAAACAGAGCGGCGGACCCGACACGTTTTCTGGCGGGCGCTTCGCTCAGGATGAGCCATCGGGCTTACTTAAGAAAAACTCCCCGATGGCTCAATTAAATAGGGCTAAAGGAAGAGGCTCTGTCACGATGACCGATTCTGTGCCTGCCTTCCGCTCCGAAGCGCGGAGGAAGAAAAAAGGCCTAACGAAGACGGAACGACGTGCCCAGAAAAGAATAGAGAGAGCCGAACGTGAAGCGACGGAGGCCAAGCGCGGAGTAAGAAGGCGTATCCTCGTGATGACAACAGGCATTGTGGGTGGAGCTGCCTTCACTGCTTGGGGCGGTTGGAGCATTTGGGATCACTTCATTCGCGACAAGCAGCCGTGGGAGGATTTTGAGATAGATCCAAACGCCTCCGCTCAAGAGCAATTTCAAGTCTCTAAGCAATTCACGCTTAACACGATTCAATGGATGATCGATGAAGGCTTCCCTTATCCACAGATCTTGAAACGTCTGATGACCGCTGTTCGTGAGAAAGGTGTTATCGCACCACCACAGTCTGGCTTCGTTTTCGGAAAGAAATATAACGCATCGGACGGGCTTCTAGAGTTCATCATCAATCAAGAGAAAATTTACCCGCTTCTTGAACTCCTTCAGCACACAAATTCAAAAGATATCTTTATTGAAACCGTTGTCGGCAAGGTGGTACGCGAAGCCTGGGGACTTTACATGCTAGAACTCGGTGGTGAAATCGTTACAAAACTCTTCGACACCGCCGACACGATGGAATCGCTCGAAAATTTTCCAAGAACGGAAAAAGGCGCAGCGCAATTTCTACGTCGGGACCGAGAAAAAATCCATGAAATAGCTGCCCGCGGCATCCTCGTTGAACTGTACGAAAGTATAAGAGAGAGAGAAGTATTAGAATGGGCAGCCTTGCAAAATTTGTATTCTTTCGAGCGAGCATCAGCAGACCTTAGAAAAGCCGAAGCTCATGTGCGGTTCGACGCTTTTGACAGGGCATTGTATCCACATGAGCGAGGGAAACGAATCTTATCCGCTTCACGGGATTTGACAGGCATGCTTCAATCGGAGTTGTCCGTTTTCTTGCCAAGAGGATTGCGACCTGCTTATGGTGGTCGCTCAGATCAAGCGCAGCCGGGTTTCATTCTCTTTGCTATGTCTGAGATCGATCGTCATAGAGAATCGGGTGAAGCTAAAGGAGTTGGAATCGGGCCTGAAGTCGAGGACTTTGTTAAGAGAGAATCCATGGCAGGCGACCGGGAATCAGCTCGTATGGGTTATTTTCCGAAAGCGGAACTCTTCGCGTCTTCAGCTTCAGTCATCTTGCGCTATGTGAGAACTTATCTGCGAGAACTCGAAAGCCCCCTTCCAGAAAATTGGCGCATCGCTCCTGCGTATGATCCAGGCAACCGCTCCGAAGTAAGAAGCTCATGGGTTTCAGGAAAGCGGGCGGAGATTGAGCGAGCAATTGAAAAATATTTGCCCCGCCATCTGATTGATCGCACGACCGAGGAAAGGCAGCAAATTATAGTTGGCTGGAAAAGAATGATTCGGCCTGGGAGTTTTTATGAAGCCTTAAAGAAAATCGTGTTCCTTTACTATGGCCGGATGGTGCTGGCGTATCTCCTTTTGGGAGTTGTTATTCCATCGGTTGTGGACTGGCTTCTCCCGCCGAATCTTTCTTATTTAGCTGCCGTAAGTTTTATCTCTTCGCTTGTTTTTTTGATGGTGTACCCTACTTGGAAGGCCTACAAGGCTATTCCGAAAGGCTCAGTTGGCGCCCGATTCTTGAGCGGTACTCGTTTCTTCCCGTTGCCTGTTCTATTTGTTTCCAAAGATTACCTCGCGGAGATTGCAGTAGCGATTATGCTTCGTGTGTTAAGTCCGTACCGTATTGACGAGCGCGATGACTACGAAGAAGTATTTGCCTCAGCCTTGTATTGGCTGATTCAAGTAGAAATGAGCCCCTCTTTCCATGGAGAATTGGAACGTGTCTTTAATCTTCCTGACGAAGTGAATGTAGGTGTTACTCCTGTCGAGGGTCCCTTCATCACAGGTTTACTGCTTTCTACAGCGGCGCCCACCTCTGAGATGTTTCAAACGATAGAGGAATTTTCCGATGTACTCGGCGGAGCAGCTTATGATCAAGGACGAACAGCTGAAATTGTCGAGGCTGCACCCGTTTTCATAGGCGGAGGGAAGCGCGTCTGGAGTTCTATCCGAATGTGGACTCAAGGCGGAGTCCTTGCAGGCAATGCCTATGGAAACGCTCGGCAGATTGTGGATTCCCCTCAGAAAGCCTTCGAATTAGCTCATTCTTTTCTTTATTACTTGAAATCCGATCTCAATCAAGGCAGGGAACCCAATATTCCGTCGGTTCTAGAGCGTCTCAGGACATTATCGCGCTCCGAAACGCGGGCGGAGAAAAAAGGGAAAGGCTTGTTGTCACGTCGCAATTTTATCATCGCTGCCACGGTGATGTCCGCAGGCGCTGTGATCATGGGCGATCGACTTCTCCGGCCTCGCGATGAGCGAATGGAGAGAATCGAGCGGTCGCGAAAGCGTCGTGCCCGAAATCCACCTGTTCCCATCGATAAGCCTTGGCATGCCATTGAGATCACGTCTGGTGATCTTGTGACTATAGATCATGTCAAGCAAGCCGTGTATGTAACGGTCGATTGGCTCATCGCGCGTGGCTATCCTTATCCAGATATCCTTGACCATTACGCAAGTTACGTAGAAAGCGCCCTTCCGATGGAGCGCAAGAAAGGGTACTCCTTTGCCCTATACGGAGATGAGGTCGCATTCAACGTTCAAGACGTTGGTCAGATGATTGTGGATCTCAAACAACTCGAATCTTTAGCCTTGTTTATGGAAAATTTAGGCTTATCAGTTATCCGTGAAGCATGGGAGCTTGAAATGATGCTTCATCAGGATGAAAGATCAATAAATGTAGCTGAGCCAATGAAGGCTTTGGAAAGCGTCAGAAGGAGCATGCCGCCGCATGAGGTTCACCTTCAAGATCATGCTTACACATCTTTCCTAATGAAGAACAAACAAGTGATCCTTGACCATCTTGAGCTATCGGTCTCAGCGGAAACATATGGATCGCTCAGGGAGGACGAGGGCCGGCAATGGGCGGAGAGACTTAACATTTATTCATCGTCGCAAGCAAGAAAAGATCTTGGGTTAGGGTTAAGACAGCAAAAATTGTTTCTTGGGCCGTTTTCCGTAGTCGCGCAGAATCGCCGATGGACAACACAACTGATCAACGATCACGGCGACCCCATAAGTCTTGCGAGCACTGCTCTCTCTGCGTTGACCATTGAGGCGTTAAAGGAAAAAAAAGAAATATTAACAAAAGGTTATCCGGTCACCTCCCTCGCTTATCTTCACGCCGCATATCTACACAGTCATCTCTACCCTGACATAGGTAGAAGGATGGGCATCCGTGCAGCTCCTTTACAAGAGGAACTGGCGCCATACTTTATTGACTTTCTCTCTTATGCAAAACACCTTTGGCTGTCTCTAGAGCCACTCGTCCGTGACTTTGAATCAACATTGCCTCAACAGAACCGCATCCTTCCTGAAAAGGCTCGCTTTGACGGAGGGGCAGTTGAAAAGATACTTTGGAGAACAACGGATTTGTTCCATGCGCTTGTCTTGAACCAGCGCCGCTCCGAAGCGCGGGCGGGACAAACGGTTGCGGAATATGTCTACCGAAATGTCCAGGACAGGGAAGCCCACGTGATTTATGGAACGCATGGTTACGAAGTGGTGAAGGAACTTTTCAACACAAATGTAAAACCCCTCCTCCACGCAGATCCTCAGAATTGGCTCTTCTTGGTGGAAGGTATGGCTGTCATCAATTATCCAGAAATCGTTGAGGCAGTCACCACCGCCCATGATCTTAACATTCCCGTTGTGAATCCTGTGCTGGACTACGCCAATCGGCCAGTCGTGGACCGCTATTTGGCAAACCGCCCCAATGAAAATCTGCTTTCTGTTTATGGACCGCTCTTAGTGGCTGTGACAGATCTTGGCAAACCGGTTGACCGGGCCCTTAAGGATACGGCGATTATTTCAGGGCTTCCGATCCAGGGGCTCCAAGCCTTTTTGCAATTCGCCCGCGCAATGGACGTCAATCCTCGCGCCTACCAAGCCATGGCCGATCGAATCGCTCATTTGGACCGGGAGCTTAGCCCGATTTCCAATGAGCTGAGCATTCAAATCCTGCGTTGGTATCTGAGACAATACCCAGAGAAAAAGAAGATTTTCATCCTCATAGGCACGGGGCACTATCCGATGCTTGATATGGATGCTGTTCAAGCTGCCAATCGCCTGACGGATCAGGAGATTGAAGCCATCCTTCGAGACCGAGCCGAAATACAAGCCCGCCGCACCCGCTCCGAAGCGCGAAAGAATTTAGGTCGAAGGCGGAGGGTAGAAGGTGGAAGGACAAGATTATTGGGACCGAAAGAGGGATTTGTGCAGGCCGGATCGACGAATCATACTGGAAGGGAGCCAACCCGAATATTCCCGGTAAGCGACATCAACCGTAACGAGGCGACGGATTCCCTCCACCGTTCCCGCCCATTGTTGATGAGATCCAACTTGCCGCTTCAGACAGAAGCCATGTTTTTGGAGCGTAGCGATAAAACTGCGCTGACGGAGGGTCAAACTACCCAAGGGGCTGAATGGAAAGATGCTGTGGGACGATCTGCTCCTGGAAAATTTGGACATTTCGCCCCAGCTGATGCAACAAGTGATGCGCTGCGACAAGGAGGCATACCCGGTAATAATCAAGCCGGACGTGGAAAGGAGCTGGGCGCGGAAAAAGGTCTCGAACGTTTTGAGGGTCTAGGCTTTCAAGGTAGCTCTTCAGGCATTCCTCCATTTTCTGGCGCACTGCAGGAATGGAGTTCCCTTGAACGGCCAAGTCCAGTTCAAGACAATGGCCGATATAGTGATCCCCCTCCGGCCGGGCGTAACATCGAAGAACAGTCGGGTATGTTTTATGCATCGCAACTCCCCATAAATGAAAATCTATCATCGCCGCCGTTCACTGTCAAGCCTGCCCCCCGCCGTTCCGAGGCGCGGGCTGTTCCTCCGCCGGGGGGCCTGGAATCAGATCCTGAGGCTGTACAAAATGCTTTGCGCAATTCGATTAGACCTTTCTTAACCAATATTCTTAGGTCATGGCAGATTCAGGGAAACATTAATAATGATACATTGGATAAAATTATTAAGAATCCTGACACGGTAGTTTCGGCTTTAAAAAGTGCCCTTCACGATGTTCCTAAGCGCAAACTTCGCTTGCTTGATGTGATCGATCATGAAAATCGATTGATCCAGGGTGTTAAAAGGCAGCTTCGCATTGCGCATGAGAATCTTATGGGTATGGAAAGGGAAGGAATTCAGCTTGCAAAGCCTGGTCAACCGGCCCCGACACTCACGGTATCGCTTGAAGATATTCGAGGTTGGAGAGAGAAGATAGAAAAACAATACAATGAATTTCGCGGTCGTCAAATCCGACAGGCAGAACGTTCTGGCATTCATCCTCGATATGTCGACGGATTGTTTGAACTTGCTGCTCTTTTTCAGCGCGTTGTTAGAAAAATTGTCAGCATGAGCTTACAGTCCAGGCTTACCCCAGCACTTGAATATGAAGCTTTAGGTTGGTTTCATTTCGTCGCTCATTTAAGTTACACGAGCTTCCATGAATTGATGGCTAAATTGACAAGAAAGGGAATTGCTTCTGGCGATCAACAGGCGATTATGACTGAATTCATTAATCGCGTTAGGGGCCCAGAATTTCCTACTCATATTAAATCTCATCTGTCTCAAGGTGCGCTCTTAACGGCGAAACTCGTGACTCAGGGGGCCATTGAAGATTTAATTGATATTTATGTTACAAAAACAATCGACATGGAAACATCAGAAACACGTACCTGGCACATGCCGCCACAAACCGATCAATTACTAACCTATTACCGATTTAGACTTTCCTTTTTACGGGATTGGTTTTTCACACTGATCAATCTACGCATGCAGGCCAGCTTCGCGCATAAAGGTAATCCTCATGCCTTCCCAGCAGCCCTGGAACAATTTGAAAGAGCCAATTTTCCTCGTGTTTTCGAACGCTCTGAGGTGCGGCATAGTGACGCTGCATTAGAAGGAGCATTAAATTTAGACACGCTCATTGGAACACGGGAGTTAAACGGGCAAGAGATCGGAAGGTTAGCGGAGGAGATACAGCAGTTGCAGTCAATAGGAGTGCCGGTTGATGAGATATTTGATCAAAATCGGTTAACGGCGATCAGGCATTCGGAAATAGCGCAACTTTATCCGAAGTTACTCGAGAGGACCGCGACGCGATTGATGGACCTTTCCGAGCAGGTCAATTCGCGAGAGATAACCGCGGCCGATGTGCGCCAAGTTGTGGACGAGCGTTTATTAGAGGGGTTTCACAAAATGGGTGTGCCGATTGCGACAGTCGATCGTCTTCCATTTGCTTCTTTGTTTCAGAGCGGCGTTGATAAGAGCGCTCCTCGGCTCGTAGAGATTTTGTCACGAGCAAGACCTCATACTCCACAGGGAGCGGCGTTAGAAACCGATCTTGTTCCTATTTCTTTACCTTCTGAACGCGCCCAGCAGGTTGCGCAAGCCATTTTCAGTGGTCTAGAAAACTTACACGATGCTCACACTCTTCATATTGATTTCAGCACCTTCGGCCTTAATCCGGAATTGCCAGAAGACGAACCCCTCGTGACGGATTTCCTAGAGGCACAGATTCGCCTCCTGGATGCGTTTAAGAACCTTCAGATTGAAGTCGTCGGAGTCGAGTCAGCTCAAATGGATGACCTCCTTGATCTTTACTACCCCCTGCGGAATGAAAAGGTGAGAACGAGAGCTGACAACTCAGATCTTGATAGAAGGATGAGGATCAAGCCTCGTTACTTGACACCCAATCCATCTGTAGTTGTGACAGGACACGGATCGCAGATTCCTGATATGACGACCATCTTTGACCCCACAAGATCGCACCGCGGCACGCAAACGGTCCGGTTTCGTGGAAGCGGTTCAGATGCAATTCAACCTGGATCTATCGTTCTTCTGGGCGCTGCGCTCATTACCGAAAAGACCGTAGAAGCGCTCGAACAAATGGGGGAACGCCATTTTATCCTAGGCAGTGACTTAGCCTTTGCCCGAGAAGCAGCTTTCGCCCTTGATCTTCTTCTTCGCCAGGCAGAGACTAGGAAAGTACTCCAGCGCGCTGCATAAATGTTCGGCCGCAATGCTTGCCCTACGGGAATCGTATGCTTTTATCGGACTTTCTTGGTAGTGAGGAACTTCATTTAAGGTGCAAAAGTTTTTTCGACATGTGTCGATATGGTTATTAGTCCCTCACCACTTTTAATGTTGGTGGATTGAACAGCTTAATGGTACCTCATTTGAAAAGTGGTGGGGGACTAGCTCTCGCATGATCTTTTGGCATCATGCGGGTCATATAAGGATGTCACCAATGGTAAAAGGGAGAGAAAAAACGATGAGCAGATCAATCAAGATTGTCGTAGTGGTTTTGGCAAGTGCCTTTTTGATCGTGGGAACTGCGCACGCAAAAGGGCCATTTACAAAATTTGGTCGTGGTGTCACCAACCTGATCACCTTTCCGGCCGAATTGGTTTATCAACCCATGGCTATGGGACAGGACAACAATGCTTTAGTCGCTATTTTTGGCGGAGTTCCAAAAGGCTTTGTCTTTGTCCCAGTGAGAGCTCTGTTGGGCGCTTATGATGTGTCCACATTTTTTATCCCACTCCCAAAGAAATTTGGCTATTGGGTGGAACCGGAGACTCTGATTGAGGGTTTTGACGGTTTGAAGTATGGAGAGTCATTGCCCGGTTCAGAAGCTTCTGCGTAGAGAAGGAAGGTTGTACGCCAAAAAACCACGATTAGCAAAGTTTCGATCATCGGGTTGCGAGTTTGCTGTTCAAGACGCGTGCGCAAGAGCGATATGGCAAATCCTTTGATGGCACCCTTAGAGAAGCGCGCTACAGACGGCGCGCTTTGTGTCTCCAGCGCCGATGACATACCTGAGCAGGCGTCCTACAGTTAGGCACTCTGAGAGAGTGTCCATGCGTAGGACGCCTGTTCAACATTCCCTTCTTTTCGGTTTCTCTGTGTACCTCTCTTTTCTTCAGAGCATTTCAGCCGAAACATCCTCATTTCATGAGCTTTCACCCGTATACGAAGAGATGCTGGGTAATCAGGTCGATCAACTTAGGCGCGAACTTGCACGAAACGGGTTCGTTGACGAACGTGAAGCGTTTTGGGTAGCAGGATGGGACCGAGAGTCTCGGGTGCTTGCTTTTGGGGTAACCAGATCTCTCTCGCAAAAGAGGGCTACGTTTAAGAATTGGCGATTTGCCGAAGCGTTGCCGGCACGCGATTTTCGCGGTGTCATCTTTTTTATGTTCAATACGGCACAAATGACAGAAGAATCAAAGGCAGAAATGAAAGAGGCGATTCGGTTTATGGCGAATGGGCAGCATGTCGGATTCCTCATGATCATTGCGCCAAAGGAATTCGATCACAGTCTGTTAGAGACGATGATTGGTGCCTCTGGCCTTAGGATCAGCGATGTCATTCCTGAACGTGAGCTTGAATTTGTAAAAGATGCTTCCGGCCGGCAAATCATTAATCTTGACGGCGACCGTTTTCGTTTGAAGGTCTACGAGCGCTTGGTGCGAGAAGGAATGAATCCAGTTTACGCAATGCCAGCAAGCGGAGAAGCGATTCACCGCTTTCGCACCGATGGAAACGGCACAATCCTAGTTGTCGAAAGGAGTTAAGTATGATAGATTAAGCAATAGAAAGACATCTTTGTTAGCGAAAAAGAAGAAAACATAAAAAGTGAGCGGTCTGTCAGTTTTTCGACCGCTCATCCTGAGGGCCAAAGGCCCGAAGGACCCAGGGAGTAAAAGTCGCAAAAATGAGAAAAGCAGTTGAGAAAAGCGTGCCGACGAATCACCAAAGGCTCGTCCATTGGGTGGAGGAAATGGCGAAGCTGTGTCAACCGGATCGTGTGATCTGGTGTGACGGTTCCGAAGAAGAGAAGAAACGGTTGGAACAAGAGGCGGTTTCAACTGGGGAACTCATCGAACTGAATAAAGAGAAGCTTCCCGGTTGCTTTCTCCACCGGTCTGCTCACAATGATGTCGCTCGTGTGGAAGGTTTGACCTACATTTGTACGTGCAAGAAGGACGATGCCGGTCCTACAAATAACTGGATGGCGCCGAGGGAAGCATACGAGAAAGCCAGCGCGATATTTAGAGGTTCGATGAAAGGCCGCGCGATGTATGTCGTTCCTTTTTGCATGGGTCCCATCGGATCAGAATTCAGCAAAATTGGTATTGAGCTGACAGACAGTATCTACGTCGTATTGAACATGAGGATCATGACCCGCATGGGACAAGCGGTCCTAGACGCGCTTGGCAGTGACGGCGGATTTACCAAGGGGCTTCATTCCAAAGCAGATCTGCGGATGGACCGCCGCTTCATCCTCCATTTTCCGGAGGACAGTACGATTTGGAGCGTTGGATCCGGATACGGTGGCAACGTGTTACTTGGGAAGAAATGTCTGGCGCTTCGGATTGGGAGCTGGCTGGGACGTCAGGAAGGTTGGATGGCGGAACATATGTTGATCCTTGGCATTGAAAAACCAGGGAGTCCAGTGAAATACGTTACAGCTGCGTTTCCAAGCGCTTGCGGTAAGACGAATCTGGCGATGGTGGTCCCGCCAGAAGGTTTAAAACGCAAAGGATACAAAATCTGGACTGTAGGAGATGATATTGCATGGCTTCGAATCGGTGACGATGGAAGGCTCCGGGCGGTAAACCCGGAATCCGGCTTTTTTGGAGTGCTCCAAGGAACGAATTCGAAAACCAATCCCATTGCGATTCTAACGATGCGAAGAAATTCAATTTTCACCAACGTCTTGCTCCGACCAGATGGAACCGTGTGGTGGGAAGGCGCCGATGGAGAACCGCCCACAGAAGGAATTGATTGGAGAGGGAATCCATGGAGGCCCGGGATGAAGGATGAGGACGGCAAACCTATTTTTGCCGCTCATCCGAACAGCCGCTTTACAGCGCCTATTTCGCAATGTCCGACGTATACGGACAAGATGGAAGATCCTTCAGGCGTACCGATCTCAGCGATCATCTTTGGCGGGCGACATGCTCGTGTGGCACCGCTTGTCTACGAAAGTTTCAATTGGCAACACGGTGTCTATGTGGGCGCCCAGATGGCGTCAGAACGAACGGCAGCACAAGTCGGGAAGGTGGGCGAGGTTCGGCGCGATCCGATGGCGATGATTCCGTTTTGTGGGTACAATATGGCGGATTATTGGCGCCATTGGCTCCAGATGGGACGGAAGCTCAAGTACCCGCCAAAAATATTTCACGTGAACTGGTTTCAGACGGGTAAAGACGGCCAGTTCCTGTGGCCAGGATTTCGTGACAATCTGCGCGTTTTGGAGTGGATCTTGGAGCGGGTAGACGGCGAAGGAGACGCGGATGAGACAGCAGTGGGCTATGTGCCAAGATCAGATCGTCTTGATTTAACCGGTTTAGACCTGGATCAGGCGTCTATGAAGGAGCTGCTTGCGGTCGATCGGAGGGAGTGGCTCGCCGACTTGAAATTACAGGAAGAATTTTTTGCACAGTTCGGCGATCGTCTGCCTCAGGAGATCACCGATGAAAAAGATAATTTGCGAAAGCGTTTAACTACTTGAAATTTTTTTACATGCCGGCGAAGTTACTCGTCGTGGATGACGAAAATGAGATCCTTGAAGAGGTAAAGACCTTTTTTGAGGAAGAAGGATTTCAAGTTTTTACAGCGGACAATGGCGAAGATGGAATTGCGATCCTCAAGCGTGAAAAGCCAGAATTATTGCTGCTTGATATGAAGCTTCCTGATATGTCCGGCCTTCTCGTCCTTAAAATCTGCAAGGAAGCAAGCCCGTTGACCAGAGTGATCGTGAACACCGGTTATGTGGATCAGGTTTTAATCGATCAAGCCGAGGAATTGGGAAGAGACATATTTCTTCATAAGCCGTTTGACTTGGAATACTTACGGCGGGAAGTAAACAAGCTCTTGGGAATAGAGTCATCGTAATTGAGGAATCGCGTTCGGGTGCAAGATGTCAAAGCGATCGGTTTTGTTAGCGACGGAAAATAAGAAGGCGATTGAACATTTAATTACCTATCTACAGGATACGGAATCGGTCCCCACGGTGATTCGCAGGAAGTCGGACCTGGCTGCCATCTCCTCGTGCGAACCGGATCTCATCTTTGTTGAATCGGAATGGGTGGACAAGCGTGTCGCAAATCGGCTCGACCAATTGAAAGCCTCGCGACCTAAACTTGGATGCTTCGGGCTCGGGGCAAGGGGCCAGGGTCGCTATGCTTGGGACGGCGTGATTGATTTTCCGGTAGATGAAAGACAGTTTCAAAAAACGGTGTTCTCGAAGATTGACTTGCCGCATCCGCTCAGGCTTCTTGTTGTGGACGATGAGCCGGAGGTTGGGACGACGCTTCGAGATTATTTTGAGGGGCTCAAAGGGGCTGATTTTGAAATACGAACAGCCTCGAACGGTCTCGAAGGATTCAAAGCGGTGGAGCAAATGGTACCTCACTGTATGATCTTGGACATCAAAATGCCGGTCCGGAGTGGCGTGGAACTTTATCGCGACCTTTGCCGTGCGGGTTACCGAATCCCGACGATTTTTTTTATTGACTCGACCGCATCGGATGATATTCGCGAGATCCGAAAATGGGGAATGCCCGTGTTTGTAGAAAAAGGAGGATGGCAAGGTTCCATGCCGGAAATGCTCGCGCTGGTTAAAAAATTAGTTGCGTTTTCGTAGGAGGAAATCAGTTTAAATCAGGTTTCAGGGTGGAATTAGCAAGAAAGAAAATACGTGCTGCCGGATGCGGCAGCACGTATTTTTTGTGTGGTCGAATCTAAGAGCGCTCTCGGAAGAGGAGCTTAATAATCTTCATTTAACCAGTTGAAGAAGTAACGCTTCGTTTTGTGGTCATAATCTCCAACATCTTCAATTGTTCCGTAATGATGGACGTCGTGAAGACCGAGGACGGGTTTCGGCATCGGAATGCCGTGCCACCAAGGTATCCAGAAGGTTCCGAGATCGATGACGCCGCTTGCGGTTCGAAGGGTTGCGACAATCGGTCCCATGATCAGCCCTGTTACATAACCACTGCCAAGAGGTGCATTTGTTGACCAACGAAAGGGATGGGTCAAAATTTCAACCCAACCAAATGCGGCGTTGCTGAATCCGCGAAAGATCATCCCGGTTGATTTCTTTAAATAGTTGTCGTCCACCGCCCAGCGGATGGCCCAATCCTTGCGGCCTTTTCCCGTAGACCAATCGAAACTTGCTGGTTCCTTGATACGATTTGTTGCATCCACATAGTCACTCGGAGTTAAAAATTGTACAGGTTTTGCCGCACCTTCATCAGCGGCATACGTTGATGCTGGAGCGACCAACAGACTCAACACACAAAATAGAACAATCGCCTTTTTCATTTCCTGCCTCCTGTCGTTCGAGCACTGCTCTTGAGATTCTGAACCACAATTTGTGGCACAAGTGTTTCATATTAATTCGCTTCTGTCAAGTACCGAACGTGTACTCTTTCTGGGTTTGGACAAACAAAAGCCAAACCTTTACAGATGTTTTTTTCGGCAAATTGGGTATTTTCTTTAGTCCCCCAGCACTTTTAATTTTGGTGGTTTGAACAGCTTTATATGACACATCATTTCAAAAGGGGCGGGGGATTAGCATGAAAAAAGGGGCTCGATCCTGAAGCCACCAATGAAACTGTTATTTTGGACGACGACGGCGAAGGACTTAGGATGAGCCATCGGGCTCCCTAAAAAACTCCGTGATGGCTCCATTAGCTTCATTCTTCCCGTATGATTCCAGAGATATCAACGAATTGGCAGATGAAGTTTCGTATTCATGAAGACGACGAAGTGGCCGAAGAATAAATGAACCGAATCATGAGGAATTTGGAGAGGATTTTTGATGACCAAGATGTTTCCAAGGGTTTCTTTGGGGCTTATTGTGTTTTTGGTGATTGGTTCTGCTTATCATCTAGGACAACTCGGAACCGCTGAGACAGTTGAGGTGGAAGAAGGACGAGAGGATGCGGCCGAACTGCCGGACGCGGCCACGGAATCAATCGAGCCTGTGCAGGAGCAGCCAGAGCTGCAGACGGATTTCGAGCAACCGGATCTATCGTCGGAGGAGAAACAGCAACGAGCACAGGGAGAGGAGAAGGAACAGAAGGCCAGTCAGACCCCGCAACTCCCAACCGCGGCTGAGGAACCGAGCACAGCACACGAGGAGATGGTTGTGGAGCCGACGATTTTCGGAAGGCGATCTGTTTTCGAACAAGAGTTGCAAGTTGAACAGGAGAAGAAAGAGCCGAGTGAGGATCAACTGAGTCTCATTGACGAGCGATTAGTGCAGGTCGAGAAGCAAGTGAGCGAACTCAAGGAGAAAACTAATTTCTTGGAGGAACTACTCAAACATTCTCATGCGCGCAAGGAAAAGGAAGAGGAAAACGATCTCCACTATGGCTGGACCAAGGAACAGGTCGTGATGAGTGTGGGCGCACCATGGAAAACGTACGGCTATGTGAAGGATGGAAAGCAGTTCGAACATTGGCTTTATTCGGAATTTGCGTGGCATCGTTATGAGAGTGTTTTATTTGAAGATGGTGAGGTGGTCGGTTGGAATCTCCCGGACAGCGTCAGACAGCGCTTGGAAAAGGAGGCCGCAGTCGAGTTACTGGAAAAGTTGGAGGAATAGCAGGAACACAGTCAAAAAAGGCGTTGCCGCGAAATTTGGCAACGCCTTTTTGGGAAGGTTACTGGATTACCGAACCCAGGATCCGAGTCGATCGTACAACCGGATTTCTTTCTTGATATTGCTCAAAGCTGCCCTGTAAGCACGGTTCCTTGTAATGTGTAATCGGGATGCGACTCCGGTCAACCTCCTCAGTTCCGCTTTACGGAACCTGACGTTCATCCGGAATCGTCTCCTCAATGCTTTTTTTTGAGTTGTGCTCATTCGTAACCTCCTGTGGTTTTTTTGAACACGTTCTCATTTAAGATTAGCCGCTTGCAGGGCGCATTGCAAGTGAACGGCCGAAATTAAGCGTGACTTGGAAGGCGAAATTAAATAGAATTAGCAACTGAGCCTTCGGAGAGTTATTTTCTCTCTATCCGAGGGCTCATCCTGAGCGACGTGAAGGATCTGGCGAGATCCTTCGGGCCTTCGGCCCTCAGGATGAGGGGTCGGGAAACAGCCCGACCCCTCAATTAGAAACTGAACTTTGCAAAGGGATGAAAAGAAAGTAGATCGTCTACCTTAGGAGGTTTTCGATGGATCGTGATCAATCGGTTCCGATGGGGCTTGGGCGAGAAGAGGCGTCTGAGCGGAGTTTTCTCTCGCAGGTTTACATGTGGATGGCGATGGGGCTGGGGCTCACGGGAATTGTGGCCGGCTGGATGGCCATGAATCCGTCTGTCATTCTCGGCCTGGCGCGCAATCCACTTCTTCTTGTGGTGCTTGTCATCGCACAGTTTGGCCTTGTCTTTTGGCTCTCGAGCCAAATCGCGAGTCTCAGCGTGACGACCGCGACAGCAGGCTTCAGTGTCTATGCGACCTTGAATGGGATTTTGTTTTCGTCGATCTTTCTCATTTACACGTCTGCCTCAATTGCGTCGACCTTCGTGGTCACGGCCGGAACATTTTCTTTGGTGAGTGTCTACGGCTTTACGACGAGACGAGATCTCACTTCCGTTGGCAGTTTCTGTTTTATGGGCTTGATTGGAATCATCCTGGCTTCGCTCGTCAACTGGTTCTTTCAAAGTCCTGCTCTCTACTGGATCATTACCTACGCCGGAGTCGCTATTTTCATCGGGCTTACGGCCTATGACACGCAGAAACTCAAACAGTTGCATCATGAAAGCTTTAGTTCAAGCGAGATGATGAAAAAAGTCGCTCTTCTTGGTGCGCTGAGGCTTTATCTGGATTTCATCAATCTCTTTCTTTTGCTCCTTCGCGTGATGGGCCGAAGAAGGTGATCAGTCAAATGCCTTATTGGGGTGATAGAGGTTACAGGAGCTCGGTTACTGCGCTGATTTTTCAACCGTGTAGTTTTCGATATCTGCTTGGGACATCAGGGTGATGAGTCGAGCCAACCACTTGCCTTCCTTTTCCTCATCGGCAACGCCTTCCAGATACTGATCTCTCAATTTTTGGGCGGCGAGGTGTTTTCGGACCACTTCTTCAAAGTGGCGGGGCCGTCCGCGGAAATTATTGCGGATCCAGGTTTCGTAAAAGACGTGGTCGAAAATTCCAGCTCCTGAAAAGAGTCTTTGGACTTCAGTGCGGACATCCTCATCCCTGACGGAGATGTTGTCCTTCATTGCTTCCCGACTCAGCACCAAAGTCTGCCAGGTGAGACTTTGGATCCGGTCAAATGGAGGCGGTTCTGGCGAAGAAGGAGACTTCTCGGGCTCAGGGCGAGGACTTTCTCCAGTTTCGTCAATTTCATCTGTTTCCTCAGGCATGTCGTCTGACGTCTCCGTCCCATTTTCTTCATCTGGTTCTTCACTTGGATCGGCTTCTTCTTCGCCAGGTTGTCCTTCTTGTTGTTGGGCCCGGCTGAGCAAGTCATAAAAACGGAAAGTCATGAGATATTCTTGATAAGAAACCTTTTTACCTCCAATGGAACCTGCGTACTGTGAGGTTTCATCCCGTGAGACCGTGAGCGTACCCGCTCCCCAAGCGATGAATGACAAAACGATGGCCCAGATGATCAGTTTGATGTGTGTACGCAAGAACTTGAGCATGAGAATTCCAGTATTTGCATTATACGCTTTCTCCTTGTAATTTAGAAGAACCTATGATACCATCCGCTCCGATAAAACGTCGCAGCATACACACGATGGGCTTTCTGAAATTTTCTGTCGTTTTTCTATTTTTGCTTAGCCTGATTAGTGCAGGCGCCTCCGTTTATCTTTCCACGATCCGTGAAAATGAAAAGGAAAAGCGAATCCGGTTAGAACAAGTCCGTGACGACCTGGAGGTCGAAATTGATGCCCTCGAGAGCAAGAACACTCAACTTGTCCAAGAGGCGACTAAGCTTCGCTCTCGAAATCAGGAGCTTGAGCAAAAATATGGAGAGGCAGAAGAGGCTCGGACCCAAGCGCTGAATTTGATCCGCGAAAAAGATATGGATCTTGATGCGTTGCAAGAAGAAGTATCCGAATCGAAGAAAGCGTTTACGATGGCTCAAAAGCGTAATCAAGAACTTGAGCGCGTCTTGAAAGAGTTGGAGCTCAGAATGAGCGGGATGACAAGAGTAGAAGAGCTGTCCAATCCGGCGGCCACTTACGTCGCGATGGAATTAA
>MHFT01000064.1:0-10544 GCA_001804315.1 Omnitrophica bacterium RIFCSPLOWO2_12_FULL_50_11 | reverse complement strand
GCCGGTATCCACGAGTTTGTCGGGAGCGGGAGAACCGGGAGTTGTCAAAGACGTGGAACCCGAAGCCGAGCTTCCAAAACCAAAGAAAAAGCGGCGTGGCTTATTTTCCTTCTTGCGGCGTTCTAAAAATTCAGAAACCTCAACTGAAAATGTTCCGTCGGATGCGAGGTCTGCAGTCCCGGTTCTGGGCACGGCATCGTCAGCGCCAGATCAGATGGAAACGATGGCGATCGAGCAAGGGGTAGAGGAAGCGAAAGCAAAACCGGTAGAACCTACGCCGTCCGTGCCTGCGGAGGCACCCCCAAAACCGGAGTCTGTAGGCACGCCTGTTTCAGAAGTGAAAGCAATGCCGAAGACGGATCAGGCGATCGCGGCGGGCCGTGTCTTGTTGATCAACCGAAAATTTAATTTTCTCGTAACGAATCTTGGATCACGTCAGGGTTTGAGCATGGATGACGTGCTCGTCGTCGAAAGAAACGGCGCCCAAATCGCGAAGGTCCGTGTCGAAAAGCTCTACGACGATTACTGTGCAGCCTATGTTATTGAAGAGCAGATTGACATGCCAATTGGTGAAGGTGACCTTGTTACCGCTGCATAGCAGATACAAGCGCAAGGAAGCAGGATTTGTCTTCTTGAATGTCTTGCTTGCGCTAACGATTGTCTGTGTCTTGATCTTACTTGTGGTTCAAGCCTTAGAAGTGAGCCGCTATCTGATTCTCACTGAATGATCCCCCACCACTTTAAGGAATGTCACTTGGGACGAACCTTAAAGTGGGGGGGGATGGCAGTCCTTCTTGTCTTGTCCAGTTTGCTTTTGTTGATACCGGTAGTTTCGTCGCAAGCGCAACAGAGCAACCAAGCTGTCATTTCACAGATCACCGACATAATCAAAGAAATCGAGACGATGGAAGCAGAACAGCAGGAATTGCTAAAACGGCAGGAGCAGGCGATTGAAAAGATAAAATCGCTCAAGGTATGGACGAGCAAATTTCGGTGAAAAAAACCGCTCATTTTTTTGGCTTGTTTGCCTTACTAGCTTCCGTGCAGTCATTTAGTGGATTCGCACAGGAGACGAGCTTTCTCGATGAAGTGGACGCGAAGCTTTCCCTTTTGGAAGAAAAGGTGGACGCCTTGGCATCGACGCAGAGAATACTGGTAGCGAATCAAACAGAGATTGAAAACGAACTAACGAGTCTTGGCATTTTCATTCGTAAGCGCAGAGCGTAATAATGAAGCATTGCTCCTATGAGCGAGCTGATCATTTCCCCCCCCGCCGCGGTTGAAGGCGAATACACTCCTCCAGGAGACAAATCGATTTCCCACAGATTAGCTATGTTGGGTGCCCTCGGCGAGGGCACTAGCGAGTACATTCATTTTTCGGAGGCAGAAGACTGTCAAAAGACGATCGAAGCATTCTCTAAGTTGGGCGTTCAATATGACTTACAGAAAGCAGTAGGAGCAGGTCCTCAGCTGAAAGTCAAAGGCGTTGGATTAAGAGGACTTGCCAAGCCTAGTGGCGAACTGGATCTTGGTAATTCAGGGACGACGATGCGTCTCATCCTTGGCATCTTGGCTGGCCAACCCTTTGAAGCGCGGCTTGTTGGTGATGCATCACTGTCCCAAAGACCCATGCGTAGAGTGACGGTACCGCTGCGGCAAATGGGGGCAGCCATTTCAGGCCGTGATGATGCCAACTTTGCTCCGCTTGAAATTCGCGGCGGAAAACTCTCAGCCATCGAATGGGAAAATAAAGCAGCCAGCGCACAAGTCAAATCTGCAATTCTTCTCGCTGGATTGTACGCGGACGGTGTGACCTCAGTCTGTGAACCGCTCGTGACGCGTGACCATACGGAACGGTTGCTTCGACTGTTTGGGGCTTCGATTGAATGTTCCGAGCACAAGGTCGCGGTGCAAAAGCCGGAATGCTTGCGCGCGATTTGTTTCGACGTCCCAGGTGATTTTTCCTCCGCCGCTTTCTTGATTGCGGCAGCACTTTTAGTGAAGGGTTCAAATCTGCTGGTATCCAACGTCGGTCTGAACCCAACGCGACTCGGCTTTTACAACGTATTAAAGTCGATGGGTGCTGCTATTGAAATTGATCGCGTCAAAGATCAAGCTGAACCGGTCGGCGATCTCAGAGTGCGGGGAAGTCGGCTTAAAGGAATCACCATTGATCGCAAAATGACTCCGTTTTTAATTGATGAACTTCCAGTGTTGATGGTACTGTGTGCGCTCGCAGAAGGAATCAGTACGATTTTCGGAGCCCAGGAACTTAGAATTAAGGAGACGGACCGGATCCGGTCAATGGCAAGCGGCCTTCGTGCCGTTGGCGCCCGTATCTTAGAGCGCGAAGACGGATGTGTCATCGAAGGCGTTCCTGAACTTCTGGGCGGCAGGGTCTCGAGTTTCGGCGACCACCGTACAGCTATGAGCTTTGCCGTCGCTGGCCTTCGTTCAAGGAAAGGTGTGACGATTCTGGACAGCGAATGCATCGGGATCTCATATCCAGGATTTGAAAAGGATTTGAGAAGCGTTTGCAGGATGTAGGGCCGAGTTTCCCCCTTTTTTCATCGGAGAAAGGCATGGTCTGAGTGGCCAAACCGATTCAAAGCCGCATCCTTACCCTCAGCGTTTTTGGCTCGATAGAGCTGGAAGCAGTCGGGTTGGAGGCAAGCGATTTTCGCAGACGAGAGGGGGAGTAAATGGCGGACAGGCGCGAGGTCGCGGGTCAAGCGTTCAGAACGAATTTTTTGAACTAATTCTTTGTTGACACAGAAAAAGACTTCTTGCTAGAATGTCATATGATTGGTGGTCGAACGTTTTCTTGTTGTGTTCCAACCGATTAGGATTTCATGCTCCTTATTGATCAAGTCCTCGGCATCTTTTCAAACGATATCGGAATTGATTTAGGCACAGCGACAACACTCGTCTACGTAAAAGGACAGGGTGTTGTTCTGTGTGAACCCTCTGTCGTTACTATCGATCGCCATACCCACGAAGTTCTTGCCGTCGGCGACGAAGCAAAACGTATGTTGGGCCGCACACCGGGCAACATTGTGGCCGTCCGCCCGATGAAAGACGGTGTCATTGCGGACTTCGATATTACCGAAGCGATGCTCCGTTACTTTATTCGTAAGGTACACAGGCGTATACCCTTAGTGTCGCCGCGGGTTGTGATTGCTGTCCCCAGTGGAATTACGGAAGTAGAAAAACGAGCGGTGAAGGATTCTGCAGAGCGCGCGGGGGCTAGAAGTCCAGTGCTCTTAGTGGAGGAACCAATTGCCGCTGCGATTGGTGTCGGCATGCCGATTCAAGAACCCTCCGGAAATATGATTGTGGATGTGGGTGGTGGAACGACAGAGATCGCGGTGATTTCGCTCGCCGGGATTGTGTATTCGAAAAGCATTCGAATCGGCGGCGATGAATGCGATCAAGCAGTGATCAATCATTTGAAGAAAACGTACAACTTGATGATCGGCGAGCGAACGGCGGAAGAAGTGAAAATTCGAATTGGATCTGCGTATCCGCTGGAAGAGGAAACGACCCTAGAAGTGAAAGGTCGTGATATTCTGGCCGGCCTTCCTAAGACCGTAACAGTTTCGAGTGAAGAAATTCGGGAAGCACTTTCTGAAACCATTTCCGCAATTTTAGAAGCCATCCGGATTACACTGGAACGGACACCTCCGGAACTTTCTGCCGATTTGATTAGCCGCGGTCTGATCATTGCGGGCGGCGGTGCGCTGCTCAAGGGTCTCGACAAGTTAGTGGCAGAGGAAACCGGCCTTCCGGTTCGTATTGCCGACGATCCCTTAACTGCTGTTGCACTCGGTACGGGCCGATATTTGAGCGACATCAGCCTATTGAAGCGGCTTTCCGTTAACACGAATAATCATAAGCATTACGACTACTAGAAAAGTCATTAGTCGTAAGTTGTAAGTTATAAGTCAAGCTGCACGTTGTGGTGCCCGTAAGTGATCAGTGACAATGGAATGTTGGCGAAATTGTTTACCCCGAGTTGATGACGGACGCTGACTACGCCCGTGCGTCCAGTGGGGAAGAGCTGCAGAGCCGGGTTTTTTTTTCAGAATTTTACTTATAACTTACGACTTAGAACTTACCACTAACTTTCTAGCGTTTATTTCTCTGGGTGCAAATCCTAGCTCGATGGAAACGTCCCCTGATCTTGGCGGGGGCAGTTAGTTTTCCCCTTCTCATTGGCGCAGCTCATCCCCCTTTAGCCGAGCAAGTACGAAGTCTTACGACTTCTGCTCTTGGTCCCTTTCTTGGTCTCCAGTCTGGGCTCGTGCTCTTCCTGAAAAGCCAGACTCAAACGCTTCTCGAACTGCCGAGTCTTCGGGAGCGAAACGTTGAGCTCCAGACACAAATTCAAGACTTAAAAGCACAACTGACTCAGTTTGATGAGATGAAGAGTGAAAACACCCGCCTCGTCTCGCTGCTCCAGCTCAAAGCGGATCTGCCTAAAAGCGCCGTTGCCGCGCACGTAGTTGGCCGCGATCCGTCTCATTGGTCCCATTACATTACGATTGACAAAGGTTCTAAGCAGGGCGTACATGAAGATACCGTTCTTCTCCACCCAGATGGCCTTGTTGGGAAAGTGATCTCCGGAGGACCATTTACGTCACGTGCTATTTTATTGGTTGACCGGCACTCGCGCGTAAGTGCCATGAATCAGAGGACAAGGGATGTCGGTCTCATCGAAGGGACCGACGCACTTGACCTCCGGATGACGTACTTAGATCGAGATGCGAAAATCGAGGTGGGTGACACGGTGGTCTCTTCCGGGCTTGGCGGCATTTATCCGAAGGGAATTCCGATTGGAAAAGTGCTAATGATTGGGGAAGCCGATGACGATCTAATGCTCTATGCGATCGTCAAGCCGTTTGTGCCATTTTCCCGCTTAGAGGAGGTCTTGTGCGTTTCCAAGCAAACCGTAGATTGATCCTTGTTCTCGCAGGGCTCATTTGGCTTGAACTTAGCTGTGTGCCGTATATTTCAATTCGGATGATCCGGCCCGATCTTTTCTTTATTTTTCTCGTTTTTTATGCCTTCCGGGTAAGCTGGAAGAACGTGATCGCTATTGCTTTCTTACTGGGCTTTCTGCGGGACCTCTTATCGAACACTTTTTTTGGCCTTGAAACCGCTTCCTATACGGTGGCCGCGCTTGGTCTGCGGTTCCTCGCCATTCGATTGGACAGGGAAAAGCGCTGGATCCAGCTCGCAAGTCTCTTTTCTTTTTCTTGTGCTGCCTTGTTTATTTTTTCCTGTTTGGCTCTTACGGTCGAGCCAGAGGGAACCGTGAATAGTTGGTTTCTCGCGAAGTCGTTTTCGATTTCGATTTATACGACAACGCTCGGGTTTGTATTCCTACCGCTTTTAGACAGATGGCTCCGGCCGAAGTTGCACATCGCAAGGCAGTATGAATTGTTCTAGAGTATAGAGCACAGAGCAGAGAGCAGAGGGAGAAGAAAAAAGCAGAAAGAAAGCGATCGCTCTTTAAGCTTTGTCCTTTCGTTGTTCATTTCGCCCTTTCTTTCCTCTCTCTCTTTTACCCTATGCGCTCTGCTCTTTGCTCGATGGTTGTGCCAGATGAAGCTTTCTAGTCGGCTTAAAATTTTGCGTTACTCGATGTTCGGCGGTTTGGGCCTGCTGGTACTTGCGCTTTTTCACACGCAGGTGATCAAGGGCGCTACGTACCGCAGAATGAGCGAGAACAACCGGATTCGTTTAATCCGGCTCGAAGCACCGCGTGGGAATATTTATGATCGTTCGGGCATGTTGCTTGCGACGAATCGTCCTGCCTATCACGTTTATGTTATCCCAGAAGACTTTAATCCTAGTGAGATCCCCCTTTTAAGCGAGGTCCTGAAGCTTTCAGAAAACGATATTCGCAGCCACATGTCAGAAGTCCGCCACGCCTCATTCACGCCGGTCTTGCTCAAACGCGATGTATCTAAAGAAATGGCCATGCGCATCGAAGAGAGGCGGCCGAAACTAGGCGGCGTTTTCATTCAGGTGCGGCCGATCCGGACTTATCCTGAGGGCGAGTTGGGTGCCCATGTGCTGGGTTATATCGGGAAAATTTCTAGACTCGAATATGAGGCACGGGATCAGAGCGTTTATCACCTTAATTCCTGGATCGGACGAACAGGTGTCGAGAGTGCTTATGATCGAGAGCTTCGTGGAGAAGACGGAGGCCGGCAGCTGGAGGTAGATGCACGCGGCGTCCCAATCCGAATGCTCCAGGAGCGGAAACCTCGGCCCGGCTCTGATGTCTACCTCTCATTAGATATGAAGCTTCAGTCAAAGCTTCGCCCGATCCTGGGCAGCCGCCGCGGGGCGATTTTACTCATGGACCTAAAGACAGGCGGACTGCTTTCTACACTGAGTACGCCGGGGTATGATCCCAATAGCTTTGTGACACCTAGCCGAAATGAGGAGCGGCTCGAGCTGATTGGATCCCGCCAACGTCCGCTGTTCGACCGCGGCTTAAACGGCCTTTATCCTCCTGGTTCCGTTTTTAAGTTGGTCACCGCAATGACAGCGTTGGAGACAGGTCTCATCACGCGGCATACGACTTTTAATTGCCCTGGCTACTTTCAATTGAGTTCCAGGTCGCGAAAATTTCAGTGCTGGTTTGACGGGGGGCATGGACGCGTGGATTTGCTCACGGCGATTGAGCGTTCCTGTAATGTTTATTTTTATCAAGTGGGTCGTTTGGTCGGTCCAAAGCTCCTGGCGAGCTATGCGCGTAAACTTGGATTTGGTTCCCGGGCGGCACTCGAAATTCCTACTGCGGAGGGACTGGTTCCAGACGCGGACTGGAAGGAAAGGCAGCATCATGAACTCTGGTTTCCGGGCGAGACCATTTCGTTTGCGATTGGACAAAGTTATCTTTTGGTGAGCCCGTTGCAAATTCTTCGATTGATTGCGGCGATTGCAACGGATGGAAGCGTTGTAGAACCGCGCCTGCTCACGTCGAATGGTCATCCTGAGACGGTTACCGGCAACGTGCGAAGTTCTGCCCCTCCGATCGGTCCAGAGACCTTTCGTGTGCTGCGTCAAGGGATGCTGCGAGCGGTAGCGTCCGACCAGGGTACGGCACAGCTTGCGCGAGTCGATTTTGGAAAGCTCGCTGCCAAGACGGGAACTGCTCAAGCGCCGCCAGGCGATCCACATGCGTGGTTCGGCGGTTTTTATCCGTATGAGGATCCCCGAATTGCACTTGTTGTTTTCGTTGAGCGTGGCCGGTCAGGGGGCATCACTGCAGCGAAGATAGCGAAACAAGTGATACAAGTTTACAACGAACTCTATGTTACATCGGCTGCTTAAAGGCATTCATTGGCGAATTGTGTCAGTTGCAGCGGGTCTGGTTCTGATCGGAGTCGTCGCAATTTACAGTGCCTCGTTTCGAATGGGCGGCGGCTTTGCGGCAAAGCAAGCGACGTGGACTTTGATCGCGGTGTGCGCTTTCTTTAGCGCCGCCTGGGTGGGATACCGATTCTTTTTGAATGTTTCCTATCTCTTTTACGGCCTCACGATCGTTTTGCTTGTGTTCGTGCCTCTGTTTGGAGAAACGTATTTGGGTGCCAATCGGTGGATTTCGTTTGGTCCTTTCCAACTTCAACCCTCTGAGCTGTGTAAAATCGCGACGATTTTGATCCTCGCTCAGTACTTAGCAAATCGCACCGCGTTGTCCGAGCAGAAGAGAAGTTTTTTTGTGACGCTTGCTTTGGTGGCCGTGCCTGTCGGTTTGATTTTGAAACAGCCGGATCTCGGTTCCGCACTGGTCTTTCTTCCTGTTTTATTCGCCATCCTATTCTTTTGGGGCTTTCGGATTCGATACTTGGTGTTCCTCGCCATGCTCGGCATTTCGATGGCTCCTTTTCTTTGGCATACCTTGAAGCCATATCAACAGAAAAGGCTGCTCGTTTTTTTTAATCCTTCCGTTGATCCCATTGGGGCAAGTTACACGGCCATTCAATCGAAAATTGCAGTGGGAAGCGGAGGATTGATTGGAAAAGGTTGGCTGCGCGGGACACAAACTCAGCTCGATTTTGTTCCGGAACACCACACCGATTTTATTTTCAGCGTGATCGGGGAAGAGTTTGGTTTCGCGGGGTCGATCGTCATCATTGCGTTATTTGGTTTTCTTCTTCTCTACGTCTTTGAGATCATGGAACATACAACAGATCTGAAGGCTCGTTTACTTGCGATCGGGATTGCGGCGTTTTTATTTTTTCAGGTCTTCGTCAATATTGGCATGACGATCGGTCTCGCTCCGATTACAGGTCTGACGCTTCCGCTTGTCAGTTACGGCGGTTCTTCCCTGGTCACCACCTTTTTTGCATTGGGACTGCTCGTGAGCGTCTACAAAGAGCGCTCCATTTTTTGAATTCGTTCCTGGTCTGCCCAGATAAATTGTTGCGTCTAAAGGACTTAAGTAATTGTGCTATCTTCCCTCGTAGCTTGCGGTTACGACATTTTTGGTGTATACTTTCTATAGCTTCTTAAAAAGAAGGAGACCGGTGGTCAAGCGAAACGTTATCCAAGAGCTGCGTTTGTTGTATCGAACCGTCGCTTTTTTTCTGCTCGTTTCCTTCACTCTTTTAAATATCTTTGATCCATCGTTAAGTTATGCCGCTGTTCTCGATGCTGGCTCTCTTTCAGATCGCGGATTCATGCACGAAGTGGACCCGATGTCAATCGCGGGTGCGCTGAAGCTTCCGGAAGAGGTCGGTATCGTTCGCGAGCTTTTTGTGCCGGCTGAAAACGCTCAAAAGAAGCTGATTTTCTACCTCGAAGGCGCACATGCCAATTTCGATGCCGAGTCAAATACGAGGAAAATCATCGAGCTCTTTGAAACTGAGTACCATCTGCCGTATGTTTTCCTCGAAGGCGGTGAGGGTCGTCTGGACAGCCTTTTCTTTAAATCTTTCCCAGACTCAGAGCTGAAACAAAAAGTTGTGTACGATTATCTGAGACGAGGCGATCTTTCAGGCGGCGAGGTTGCTTCGATCCTTGACGAATTAAATGGAACTGAATTTTACGGAATTGAAAGCGAGACGCTCTACCGAGAGAACAAGGCTGCATTTCTCGCTGCGATAGGAAAAGAAGAAGAAATTCTCAGGCAGCTCGATGGAATAAACGCCGGCCTCCAGAAGTCTACAGCGGAGATTTTTACCACGGAAGTGAAAACGTTCCATGAACAAGGAAAGGCGTTCCGTCGCGAGGAAATCGGCTTGATCGAATATCTCAAAACCCTTCACGAGCTGTTCGAAGAGAATCAAAAAAGTAATTTGAGAGCTCTTCAGTCTGTTCCTTTGGGCGTCGAGGGTACCATTCAAAAAGGAACCTTCCGGACATTTCAGGCTTCCTATCCGGAGCTTCTTAAGGTTTTAAGCGCTGAAGCAGGTGAAAAGCGCTTAAGGGAGACGGAGATCGATATCGCAGCGAATCGGATGATTCAAGATTTTAAGCACGAGATTCTTCCAAAGCTTCCAAAGTCCCGTGTGATGGAAATCAATCAATTGATTCAAATGTATCGGATTGGGCATCTTTCTGGGGGCCTCCTTAGTGAACGGATCAAAGCCCTTGTAAGAGAACACAACTTTTTCTTCGAAGAACCGAAGGCACTCAAGCCTGCTACCGAGCAGGCAAGGACGCTTTCATCGATCCGAGGCACCAAGCTTTTTGAGGAGTTGGAAACGTTAGAAGCAGATTTACGAATGTCACTTCCAGAGTCAGATAAAGAACGTGCCCTTTTAGAGGACTTTCACCATCTTGAGCTCCTCAGGAGTTTCGCCGAGCTTGAGTTAACCCGCAAGGATTGGGAAAGCGTGAAGAAGTGCGGAATGCGGAATTCGGAATGCGGAATGGATGTATTCCGCACTCCGCACTCTGCACTCCGCACTATGTTCAAGGATCATTTCGCCTTTTATCGCCTTGCTGAGAATCGTGACACAGTTCTGCTTGAGAATTCGCTCAGGCGCATGGACGACGGCAATGCGAATCTAGCCCTCATCGCAGCCGGCGGCTTCCATACCGACGGCATCACACAAGCACTTAAGGAAAAGAAAATCCCCTATATGCTCATCGCGCCGACAATTACTCAAGTTGGTGACCGCGAAAATTACTTAAACGCAATGCGCGGCGGCCGTTCATTCATGAGGTATTTTAGCGGGAGTCTTTGGGATGCTCTTGCGCGTGACTACACCGCAAAAATGGCGGAATCGTTAAACGAATATGAGCTCACCCCGTCTCTTAAGAAATGGCGCGACCGGATCATTCAAAACGCAATTGCGGAAGGGCGCGTGACGCAAGCAGGCCAATACACGAAATATATCGACGCGCTCGTCCAAGCGCTTCGAAAGGAATATGAAGGAGACACAGATTTTGAGGCGCTCTCGAAAGCCCGATTACGCAAGAAACTCGAAGGCGAACTCAATTCGTTTTTCTCCACTTACTTTGATACACTCGAAGCGCTTGTCAAACAGCGTCTCGAAATCTTTGGCGACGGCCTCGCG
>MHFT01000063.1 GCA_001804315.1 Omnitrophica bacterium RIFCSPLOWO2_12_FULL_50_11 | reverse complement strand
AACTTCAAGGGGTGATGGGCTACCACTACGCCAGGGAAGAGGGGGAAAGAGAGGAGGTGGCCAGGGCCATCCTGGAACACTACCTCCCCCGCTTTGCAGGTGATAGGCTGCCGGAGACCCAGTTAGGTGCGCTACTGAGCCTTGCCGACAAGTTTGACGCCCTTTGCGGTTGTTTCTCCATTGGCCTCGTGCCCACAGGCTCCCAAGACCCTTATGCCCTGAGGCGTCAGGCCCAGGGCATTATCCGTATCCTGGAAGATAAAAAACTTAACCTCAACCTCTCTCTGAAGGACTCCCTGGCGGCCGCCCTGGAAAATTTCCCCGGCAGGGGTACCACACTCCAGGAACTCCTGGAATTCTTCAGGGACAGACTCTACCAGACCTTCCTGGAGGAGGGATACCGTTACGACATCATTAATGCCGTGCTGGCGGCAGGCTTTGACAATATAGCCGACTTCTCCAGGAGGCTCGGGGTTATTTCCCGCCTCTCACAGACCCACGAGTGGCAAGGACTGGTTACAGTGGTGGAGAGGACCTTTAACATAGGCAAGAAGGCTGCGGCCACCGGGGAGGTGGAAGAGGCACTCTTGCAGGAAAAAGAGGAGCGGCAACTCTGGGAGCTTTATCAAAGACACAGGGACAGGATATTATCCCTTATAGATAAGGGGCAATACGAAGAGGCCTCTATGGAATATCACACCTCATTTGCCCAGGCCGTACATACCTTTTTTGATAAGGTCTTCGTGAACGTAGAAGACCAGAGGCTCAAGAACAACCGCCTCCTCCTCCTGAAGAACATAAATGAATTATACGCCACAAGGATAGCCGACCTGGCCCAGATAGTGCCACCAGGGGACGGGGAGAAATAAGGTAGGGGCACGGCGTGCCGTGCCCCTACACCGGAAACAGCATGGAAGAACTAATACAATCCTTTTTAGACTACCTTTCCCTGGAATGCAGCCTCTCAAAAAATACCATCTTGGCCTATAGGAACGACCTGACAAAATTTTCTGCCTTCATGAAGACGTGGGGTCTCCGCCGCCCCCAGGACGTCCAACCCGAACACCTGAACACCTTCATGTCCTCTGAAAAGGAGGGCGGTCTGAGCGTAAACAGCATCTGCCGGAACCTGGTGGCCATTAAACAATTCTACAAGTACTTGGTGCTGGAAGGGAAACACCAGAAGGACTCACTTGCAGTGGTGGATTCGCCAAAGCTATGGAAGCGTCTGCCTGGGGTGCTCCACTGGAAAGAGGTGGAAAAGCTCCTTAGCGTATCTCCTTCCCCCGCCCCCCTGGGGTTGAGGAATAAGGCATTGCTGGAGGTGCTCTATGCTACAGGGGCCAGGGCCTCAGAGGTAACCACCCTGAGGTTAAAAGACGTGGACCTGGAGGCCGGATACCTCCGCTGTAAGGGTAAAGGAAATAAGGAGAGGATAGTTCCCATTGGGTCCCAGGCCCAGGAGTCCCTGAAGAGGTATCTATCGGAGGCAAGACCTCATCTGGGTGGCCCTGCCACCTCAGGCGGGAGTGGCCCTGCCACCAACCCCAGTAAAGGTTCAAGGGTTCAAAAGTCCAGAGGTTCAAAGGTTCAAGTAACGGGGGCCGCTCCCGACAAAGTAGATTGGGACGGTCCAGTGTTCTTGAGCAGGCTAGGTCACCCACTCAGGCGTGAGGACGTCTGGCGTATAGTCAAGACCCATGCCAGGAGGGCTGGCATAAAGGCCATCTCCCCCCATGCCCTGAGGCATTCCTTTGCCACCCACCTCCTGGAAAGGGGGGCCGACCTCAGAAGCGTCCAGGAGATGCTGGGCCATGCCTCTATTGCCACCACCCAGGTCTATACCCACATAGACCGCCAGCACCTGAAGACTATACACAAACAATTTCACCCAAGGGGTTAGACCTTGAAAGGACCGATTTTGCCTGTGGTGCCACCGCCCCTTAAAAGGGCACTATTTGCCTCCTTTATCCTCTTTATCTCCTGCCCTATTGTCCTTTTCGCAGACAACGGCCAGGTCAAAGACGTCATCCTGTTCATAGGCGACGGCATGGGGCAGGCCCACGTCCTGGCTACCAGGGTGTTCGCCAATGGACCTGAGGGGAGGTTGAATATGGAGTGTTTAGAACATTTTGGCTACGTTACGACATATTCCGAGGACTCCTTCGTTACCGACTCTGCTGCGGCAGGTACCGCCATAGCCACAGGCCACAAGACCGGTAATAGCATTATAGGGCAAGGGAGGCATGGGCAGGAGTATAAGAACGTCCTGGAGTTAGCCAGGGAGATGGGAAAGGCCACGGGACTGGTGACCACCACGGAGGTAACCCATGCCACCCCGGCTGCGTTTGCTGCCCATGAGTCCCATAGGGAGGAGGCTAAGGCCATCGCCCTGGATTACCTTGACGGCGTCCAGCCAGACGTCATCCTGGGAGGCGGGGCGTGGGTCTGGACGCCAGACTTACTGGAAGAGGCCAGGAACCGGGGCTATACCACCGTCTCCACCAAGAAGGAGATGGATACTCTGGATTCCACGAAGTCAAAAAGACTCCTGGGTCTCTTCGCCCGCAACCACATGGCCTTTACTACGGAACGGGGTAGTGAGGAACCTTCCTTGAGGGAGATGGCCTTAAAGGCCCTGGAAATCCTTAGAAGAGACCCCGATGGGTTCTTCCTGATGGTAGAGGGGGGCAGGATAGACCATGCGGGGCATAATAACGACCTGCGGTGGTTAGTCCATGAGGTGTTAGATTTTGATGAGGCCATAGGGGCGGTAAGGGCAGGACTGGGGGACCAGAACGACGCCCTTCTTATAATTACCGCAGACCATGAGACGGGCGGGCTAGCCGTTGTAGGCCCAGGCGGACACTTGCCCGGCAAAGGGGAGATGGTGGAGGTGCGATGGGCCACCAAGGGGCATACGGCGGCGGACGTCCCTATATGGGCCCAGGGCCCCGGGGCTGAGGCCGTAAGGGGGAGGATGGACAATACCGAGGTCTTTAGTTTGGTAAAGGAGGCCCTGGGGGGTGATAAGGAGTAGGGACACGGCATGCCGTGCCTCTACACAGTTACTATCCTGTTTTTCCCCTGGGCCTTGGCCTGGAACATGGCCTGGTCAGCCCTATGGAGTAATTTCTCGCTATCGTCATCATGGTCCTTGAGGGTAGCCACTCCAGCGCTGAAGGTAACGTGAACCGGTCCAGGGTCATCCCCTCCCGCAGGGTCCTTAGGGAGGAAAGGCTTTGAGCCAAAACCCTGGAGTATCCTTTCGGACACGGTCAGGGCCTGGAGGGTACTGCTCTCCGGGACAATTAGAAGGAATTCCTCCCCTCCATATCGGCAGGCGGTGTCAATCTTATCTCTTATATTGTTTAAGACAGCCACGGCCAGGCCCTTCAAGACCTTGTCTCCCTCCGGGTGCCCGTAGCGGTCGTTGTATTTTTTGAAGTTATCTATATCAATGAAGACTACGGAGAGGAGGTGGTGGAAACGTTTTGCCCTGGCTATTTCCTCCTCTAGTTTGACACTCAGGTAGCGTCGGTTGAACAACCCTGTGAGGGCATCCGTAAGACTCAATTGTTCAAGCTTTTGCTCTTTTTGCCTTAACTCTTTCCGCATCTCCTCAAAGGCATTGGCAATCTCCCCAAATTCATCGCCGGTCTTTAACCCTATCGGTTTGCTCAGGTCCCCTCCTGCCATAGTCCTGGTAGCCGAGACCAGCGTCCCCACGGAGTTGATAACGGTGCGTCCCATGGTTATTACCAAAAGAATGGACAGGAGGATAGTTGTGGAAGGGACGGCCAGAGAGACACATTTACCGATGTCCTCCGTCCTATTTACCTTGGCCGTGACCTTTTCTGCATGAATCGTGTGGCTGTTTACGAGTACCTCTACGTTCCTTGAAATCTCCCTGATGTATTGGTCTAACTTAGCGATTACCTCTGCATTCTTTTGAGGGTTTTCTTCCTTCGCCAATAACCCCTCCAATAAGGGTCTAGCTTTGTAGAAATAGGAGGAGATGACCTCTACCAGCTTCAATTCATCTCCAGGGAGGGGCTGGTTCAGGAGGGAAGAGAACCTTTCTTCCAGTAGTAGGGTACTGAAGTGAAAGAAGTCCTTACCCCCTTCCCCAGAAATGACGGATTCTGCGGAGGTCACCCATTGACGGGTCTTTGCCCTGAGGTCTTCTATCATGGCGGAATATTTGTTAACCTTTTCCAGCTCAACCGCGTTCCGTCTCATCCATAGGATGGAGAACCCCCCCGCTATCCCCATGCCCGCCACCAGAAAGACCACCACCCCCAGGGTTATTCCCATTTTATACACTAACTTCAAGTATAGCTCCTCCCTTGGTCCCCATCTTGCACACCCCCTTTATGGCCCCAATATAAACAATCTCTCTCTCCAGTCAAGGAAAATACCTCATTCTGCATTCCGCACTCTGCAATCTGTAGCGATATACCCCATGGAAGGGACTCTTGACAAGGGGAGGGATAAGTGCTAATCTCTTTCTGCCTTCCTCTTATGTTTTCCAGCCCCAAGTATATAAATAGCTTAATCTGGCCGGGGGTTTTGTTTTCTAAGAATGGACTCTATAGCCGTACTGAGAAGAAAAGTAAAGGATAGTCTGCGGTTTGCCTTTCTAGAGGGGGCACCTGCGGGCATAGCCCTGGGGATAATGGACAACTTCGTAAACCCCCTGGCCGTGGCCCTGGGGGCCAGCAACGTCCAGATAGGCGTACTGAACTCCCTGCCCAGGCTTTTTGTCTCTCTATCCCAGTTGAAGACGGCGGATTTGGTGGAGAGGGTTGGCTCAAGGAGGCGGCTGATAGTGCCTGCGGTGTTCCTCCATGCCCTATCCTTCCTCCCCATCGCCCTCATGCCCTTTTTAGTGGCAAGTACCGTCCTTTCACCAGGAGTAGCCCTGCCACTGCTAACGCTCGGATACGTGTGGTGCATGGTCTCTGCCCATTTTGCTGGACCTGCCTGGGGGTCTAT
>MHFT01000062.1 GCA_001804315.1 Omnitrophica bacterium RIFCSPLOWO2_12_FULL_50_11 | reverse complement strand
TTTGGCTGTGTTTCGCCGCGGCCAGTACCCCCATCTTGATAGCTTCCTTAAGCAAGTGAGGGACGTGGGCCAGATCCAAGCGATGATGAGTCAGTTACTAGGTGCCGACGATGGCGAGATTCTTCATGCATTACAAGGTGTTCCTCCGGAGCGTCTCGAAGAAGTCATTGATGAAATTGAGAGCCGCGCCGGCCGTTCTCGCTTGCAGGCAGCCGTATCAGGATCGGAGTCGTATCTGCCGGCTCAACAGCAATTTTCACGTCCTGAGGTACGTTCGGTCCAGTCTGAGCAGTGGGAAGACGCGATGGCGCATTATCTTGCTCAGAAATCTTTAGATTCTTTTGAGTACGAATTTTTAGCTCGGTTGGGCAGTGAGCAAATCCGGCCATTTAGCGATTTTCTAGCGCGATATCTCGCGGTTCGTTCACCGCAGTTTCAGACTGGTTCTGTGTGGCCTTCAGGCTCTATCGAGCCAAATGCAGTCAAAGCGCGTTACCGGAAGTTTTTAAAAGAAAACAGCCGCTCGGACGAGGTAGCTTATTTTGACCAACACGTTGAACTGCTCATGCGAAACGCACAATTCGCGCAAAGGATTGAAGCGGCAAGTGTTCCGGATGGATTTGACGTGTCCTTCAGGAATGCGTTGGAAAACGAAGATTTTAAAGGAGCAGTTCTTTCTGCAACGCGGGAAGTATTCCATGATTACTACAAGGCTTTGCCGGACGGCGGACTGGGGTACGCAGAAGAGATGCGCCGTCTTGAGGAGCTCGCCCGCGCCGGCTTGGAAGCTGACCTTTATCGACAAGGTTTCCAGCTTATCTTGCACACTTATTTTGACGAGATGACCGTTGAGAAGCTACTCGAATTAGCCCAGCCACAACGGAGAATTGAACAGATCGCGCTCGTTGTTAAACTCCAAAACGTGTTCGGGCTCGATGAACGAAAGATGAAGGTTGCCGTCGAGCTTGGAGATGCGGGAAAGAGACTTCAAGTATTGACGGCGTTAAAGGAAGTGGCACCCACTAAAATCGGCGGCCGATTTGTTCGCTTGATTGACCACCTCATTACGCTCGCCGAACAGGAAAACCGCGCTGAGGTGCGGGCGGCGGTGACGGCGGCTGAGCTGGACACGATGCGGAAGGTGTTTAATAGGACGAAGACGAGGGAGATCCAGTCCGAGAACGGTTGGTATCACTTTAAAAAGGGCGGTGTTGATTATGAATTCCGGCAAACTCGGGATGGAGGTCTTGAAATCGGTATCCGGCCCCCATCGCAGGAGTTTAAGACACTTGTTATGGACGCTCTCGGCAACGTTCGTTATCCAAGCGAGTTTAAAGGTATAGACGCGCAGCTCAAGGAGTTTTTCGAGGCCTTCGTGGGGCTCATGCTTGTAAAAGATCTCGACCGCGCTGAGGTGCGGAGTCATTTGGGACGAAAAGATCCGATTGGGTTGTGTGTGACAAGCGACACGCTGCTGCCGATCGTGAGGAAGGTGAAAGGTGGAAGGCCGAAGGTGGAAGGACGAGGCCGTGAGAAGGTGGAAGAAAAGCAAATTGTGAATGTGAAAGCGGGGGATTATGTCCTTTCCTTAAATGAGGAAACGGAAAAGATCGAACCTCGAAGAATTAACACCCTCCTTGATATGGGCATCAAGCCTGTTTACCGGCTCACGACCGCTTCCGGCCGCTCCATTAAAACCACCGCGAATCATCCGTACCTTGTGAAGGCCGAAGGCGGACGGCGGAAGGCGGAAGGAAAAAGTGCTTCGAGGTGGATCAAGGTATCGGAACTGAAGGTGGGGGATCAGATTGCTGTACCAAAAGATCAAGAGCTCTCAGCGATAAACGTCACGCCGGTGGCCGACTTTCGTGATCAAGATACGGTCTCCTTCCCAGTCAAAGATCGCGCGGTGGACACCGATTTGGAAACGATACGCCGGAATGGGGCTCCCCTGGATGCGCTCCGCAAAGACAAGCGGATTGGGTTGGGAGAGATAGTGCTCGATTTTCACAAGAATTCGCTTTTGGATATCTGGAGGAAGTTTCAGGAACATGCGCTCGGCATGGCGGGTGAAATCATAGGAGATCATTTCATGCCGAGATTCTTTTTGACTTCTTTCCCCGAGATCCGTCCAGAACGACGGGATGCTTCAAGGGAGGCTAAAAATTCTGGACTTGACGCATCGATGTCTTCCTGGATTTCTTCGATCACATCGTTGTCTAAAACAAGTCCGAGCGTATTACCCTTCCCATCTACAAGGCGGACAATCCCTTTGAATAAGAAGGCCAATTTCGAGACCTGGTCTGGTTTTAAAAGGACGATCTTCTCTTCCGTAAGACCTTTGAGCAATGGTGCTGTCATCTTTTCACCTCCTAACAGACAAAAGTATATCACAGATCGCGCTGGCCTGCGAAAGGTCGGTTTATCTGGCTTTTTCTCAGTACCCGAGGCCTACGCTGCCGCACCAGGACGACCGTCACAAACTCCTTCCGATATTCTTTGGGACCTCATCGTCGCGATTGAACCAGCCGGAGTTGACCGCGTCTGGGACATCGAAGTCGAAGGCACCCACAACTTTGTCGGAAACGGCATCTTTGCGCATAATACGTCCGCGATGAAATCAATTCTGGGAATACCACGTGGTGTGTTAAGCGATGTTCCTTCTGCTCCAGCGCTCGAACCATCCAGCCGTGCCGAGGTGCGGGCACAGAAAGATGATGTTCCAAGCACAAAATTTTCATTCGGAAGATTGATTCAAGCGAGTTTTATATCATTTGCTGGGAGCATCTTTTTTTCTTTAACAGGGTGGATAGGCGTTTCGGCATCGTTTTTCGCCTTTGCTTTGTTTGCTGAGTTGGCCGGCGGTCCATCGCTCACCAGAGCACTGGGACGTCGAATTGGGGCAATGTTCAATCAAAGGAAAGAATTAAAGGTGGAAGCTGTACAGAGCATTGCTGCGACACCCGACAGAGGTAAATTGCTTGATGCAAATCCTTATCTTCCTCCAGGGATCGGGCGGCCCGAAGTGCGGGTGCCGGAGGAGGTAAAACTCCGAACACTTTTGGATATCGTCGAAGGCGTCCACCGAATTTTTGCGCAGTTTGATCTCAATCTTTCTCGGCTTCGGAGTGACACAGATGCTTTCTGGCTAACAAGTCTGATCGTACGTCAAAAATCTCACTTGGAAGGGTACGAAGCGGTAGGGATGATTCCTCCGGTTGATCGGCTTCAAGATCGCGAACTAAGAGATTTTGTCGAGCGCCTTCGCTCTCTTCCGGCTTATGAAGATGCAGGCAATGTCGTTATCGGCGAAGGTACACTAAAAGCATTGAACTCGCTCGTCCTTATCGATACCTACGCTATCCTTGGAAGACATGGCCGTGCCGAAGTGCGGAAAGAGACGGTTGAGGTAGCGCGCATCTTGGGTGGTCTGGATCTGCAAACTCTGATGGATGCTGCAGAACCGGGTTGGAATACGGTCAATCAAATTGCTGAGAGGTTGGAGACAGCGCATCGGGCGGAGCTGAGTGTATCTGACTTGTTGGATGCGAAAGAAAGCGAGTTGAGAGCTGAGTTTCGAAGTGTACGCGAGTCAGTCGATCTTGAACTGCTCGTGAACCAAGTGGCCGAGCTTGAGGAACCGGCGGCTCCTGGGCGCATCCAAACCGTCCTTGAGCATGCACTGCCGTTTGGATTTGCCGTTGCGCGGCCGGAAATTCGGGCGCTTGTGGTTGCTACAGCGGAGAACCTGTACCGTATTTATGAAACACAAGAGCACGCATTCGTGCAGGCTTCAGAACAAATTTCAGGGACTGAGCTTATTGCGGTTGAAGAAGCGGGTCGAATGGCGGTCGAAGGCCTTGTTGTTGCTATTCGCCGCGGCGAGGTCCAGGAATTGAACAACTTCATTTTTTACGATCGAAGTTTTAAAGATGAACTGCATTCATATGTCCTTCAAGTCTCACGTGCTTTTGGGGCCGAAGCGCGCGACCGGTTTCATTTGCATTTCATTGCCTCGAATCCTCAAGCAATTGACGAATTTCTCGGAGAGGTGAACGGTCTTCTTCAAGCGGAAGGACTGCCGGCACTTCCGACTGGAGCCGCCCAGCATATCTTTGGGATTCGAAATCTCGAGGATGTGCGGAATGCACCAAACATCGCTCGCGCCATTCAGATGCGGCTCGAATCGGGAAAGCCATTTGCGATTTATTTTATTCCCGCCGCAGTAGCTGAAGCACTTCCCGGCCACTCGCTGGTTACACACTCGGTTCGGCTCGACGAAAGGGATCCACTTGCTTTGAAACATTCGTTTGCGCTCGTTCCACTTTTAGATTCTTATTTCAATGGCACGTTGGAGCCCTCTCAAGCTTCACTTGCTCAGTTCTTACGTCAAAGTAACTTCGCAAGCCGCGGTATTGCCTTTTCAAATGGCGTGATCGTATCGGTGAGTCAATTCTTGAGTGCCTTGATTGCCGAAGGCGAGAAAGCTCGCGAAACGCGCGCGATCGCTGCGTGATCACAGATCCAGAGATTTTTCCCCCTGTAACCTATAAAAGATGGTGAAAGTACATTTCTGATTCGCTAGAATAATCACCAAATTAAGAGAAGCATAAGGACTCAAACCATGGTTGAGAGGATAAAACTTACGGAATTGTTAAAAGAATTTCGGACGGGGCTCGAAACCGTTTACGGCTCCCAACTTAAAGGGCTGTATCTCTTTGGTTCTTACGCTCGTGGAGAGCAAGATGAAGAGTCGGATGTGGATATGCTCGTCGTGGTGAACGATTTTGAAAGTTACTACGCAGAAATACATCGGACGGGTCAATTGATGTCTGATTTATCGTTGAAATATAGTGTTACTCTCTGCGAGGTGTTCATCAAGGAGGCTGATTGGCGGCATGGAGATACTCCATTCCTGATGAATGTACGCTCCGAGGCGATTGCAGCATGAAAGAAGCGACACGAAAACTTTTAGAAAAGGCGGGGCACTCAATTAAAACAGCCGAGAAATTGAGTGAACCGGATGAGGTCGAATTCGTCGCAACCCGTGCTTATTATGCCATGTTCTATATTGCCGAAGCAGTGCTTTTTGAAAAAGGTTTGGCCTTCAAAAAACATAGTGCTGTGCACGCAGCCTTTGGGGAGCATATCGCTAAAAAGGGGTTGTTAGATTCTAAGTTTCATCGGTGGCTTATCGAAGCCTTCAGTGCCAGAATAAGCAGTGATTATGAAACCAATACTGCTATTCCTCTTGCGACTGCCACTAAAATGATTGAACAAGCCAAGGAGTTTTTAGAAGCTGCTCAGCAGTATCTTTCCGGGAGGGATACTACGTGAATGCACTGCTCATCGGATAATTTGAGCCACTGACTCAAAAATCAACAGCTGACAATGGCATCCCTAACAGAAGCATCATCCGCGGTGAGACCTAGACTCGAGTACCAGAATCTCCGACAATTTCTCGATTTGCTGCGTCGCTCTGACGAGCTCAAGGAGATTGATGCGTCCGTGGATCCGGAGCTTGAGATTACGGAAATTTACGACCGTGTCGTCAAGCAGGAAGGTTCTGCGCTCCTCTTTCGGAAGGTCAGAGGCTCCGAAATTCCGCTTGTCATAAACCTCTTCGGTTCCAAGAAACGGATGAATTTGCTCCTTGGGGTCACTGATGTGGAAGAAGCCGCCCGGAGGATTTCACAGTTTCTTGATCAAAAGCCACCAGAAACTTTCTTAGAAAAAATTGGATTCTTCCCAAAATTAAAAGAACTAAGTGCCCTGAATCCAAAATTGATTTCGAGCGGCGCGAGTCAAGAAGTCGTGCGGACAGAAGGCCCGATGTTGGATCTCCTTCCAATACAAAAATGCTGGCCCGCCGACGGCGGTAAATTCATTACCTTCCCGATAGTCATTACGCGCGATCCAGAAACGAAAAAAAGAAATGTGGGCCTTTACCGCATGCACGTCTACGACAACCGGACGACTGGCATGCATTGGCAGATTCACAAAGATGGCGCAGAGCACTACCGCAGACTGAAGAAAGGCGAGCGGCTTGACGTCTGCGCCGTTTTAGGCGCCGATCCGCTTCAATTATTTGCTGCAGCATGTCCGCTTCCGTACGGGATGGACGAATTTTCACTAGCGGGATTTTTGCGCGGGGAGCCCGTCAAACTTGTCAAGGCGAAAACCGTGAATTTGAAAGTTCCTGCTGATGCTGAAATTGTGCTCGAAGGCTACGTCGAGGCAGGTGAGTCGAGAGTCGAAGGTCCTTTTGGGGATCATACCGGTTTCTACTCCCGCGCAAAGGATTTTCCCGTCTTTCATATCACGGCGATGACCCATCGCAAAAATCCGATCTACGTTTCCACCGTCGTGGGCCGACCGCCCATGGAAGACTGTTACATGGGAAAAGCGATTGAACGGATCTTCCTTCCCGTGATTCAAAAGCAGCTTCCAGAAATTGTGGACCTCAATCTCCCGTGGGAGGGGTGTTTTCACAATTGTCTCATTGTTTCGATTCGGAAAAGTTTTCCTCATCACGCGCGGAAGGTGATGCACGCGATTTGGGGCCTTGGGCAGATGACCTTTTCACGCTCCATTTTGGTGTTCGACCACGATTGTAACGTCCAGGACGTCAAAGAAGTGGCGTGGCGCGCGTTTAACAATGTGGATCCGAAGCGGGATTTTGTGTTCAGCGAAGGACCGATTGACGAACTGGACCATTCGGCGAATCAAGATTTTTTTGGCTCGAAGATTGGAATCGATTGCACACGGAAAACGGCCGAGGAAGGAATGCAGCGCCCATGGCCGGAAGACATGGTGATGACGGATGAAGTAAAGGAACTAGTGACCCGTCGGTGGCAAGAATACGGGTTGTGAATCGAGACTGATTTGTTGAATAAGATTACGGTATTTTTTAATCTCATCAAATTCGAGCACTCGCTTTTTGCGCTCCCTTTTGCTTACCTTGGGCTTTTTCTTGCCGGCGGCGGGTTCCCGCAGTTTCACATTTTCCTTTGGGTAACCGTGGCGATGGTGGCCATTCGAACGAGTGCGATGTCGCTCAATCGTTTAATCGACCAAGCGATTGACGAAAAAAATCCAAGAACGAAACAGCGCGGCGATTCCCTCCGAATGCTCAGACGTCCTGTCGTATGGGTGATAACATTTGTTTCGATTGCAATTTTTTTAGTTGCGTGTGCACAACTTAATCCGCTTTGTTTTGCACTTTCGCCGATTCCAATTTTGTTTGTGTGGATTTACCCATCCTTAAAAAAAATAACGTGGCTTTCACACCTTTTTTTAGGTATGATTCTGGGCATTGCCCCGTATGGAGGTTGGCTGGCGGCGCGAGCGCAGTGGTCGTGGATTCCTGTGTTACTCGTGCTCGCAGTAGCCGCGTGGGTGTCCGGCTTTGACATGTTTTATGCGCTTCAGGATGTGGAATTCGACCGGATGGAAAATTTGAAATCTTTTCCCGTGCGATTCGGCGTTGAGAAAGCGATGGTTGCGGCACGATGGTTACATGGCGTGACACTTGTTGCGCTGGGTGCGCTTGGAGTCATTCTTCGACTTGGCTTTTGGTATTGGACAGGCTGGCTCGTGATCGTGGGCCTGATTGTGCAGGAGCATCGGTTGGTCTCCCGATTTGGTGTTGGGAAAATCAACGAAGCTTTTTTTAACATGAATGCGTGGGTGAGCGTCATCATTTTCATAGCTACCGCAATTGATGTGACATTGTCGTAAGCGGTCATTGGAAGGGTACTGGAGTCTGGAGTTGAAACATGGCGGATGTAATCGTTCGGCGTTTTCTTGAGAAAGGGAGGTCGGTAAGGCAGAAGATACATGCAGTATACCTATTCGGCTCCAGATCGAGAGGAACCGAGCGGCCCGATTCGGACTACGACTTGTTGCTCGTGGTGAAGAAGAATTTTTCCTTATCCGATAAAGACAAACTGTATGATCGTGTGGTCGATGTTCTCTTGGAAACCGGCAAGCTCATGTCCCTCAAGTTGTTCAGGGAGGAAGAATTTCAAAGACTCTCTGCGCTGGGAACTCCCTTTATCGAAAATGTCCTCAGAGAGGGGATTAAGGTTGGATGAGAAAACCGTTAGCTTATTGAAAGGTTACATCACAAAGGCGAAGGAGAAACTACACGCCTCGGGCGTTTTACTAAGGTCAGGCGATTATGAAGATGCCGTTTCTCGTGCCTATTATGTTGCTTTTCATGCTGCACGAGCGGTTCTTTTGACAGATGGACTCGTTGCCAGTACGCATCAAGGAGTGGTTAATCTCTTTGGGTTGCATTTTGTGAGGACTGGGAGGTTCGACAAGAAATTCGGCCGATTCTTGACGAATCTCAAGGACGAGCGCGAGAATAGTGATTATGAAATCTACACGGCAATTGATAAAGCGGTAGCCAAGCACGCGGTCCAAGAGGCCAGAGAGTTTCTCAAGGCTGTGGAGAACTATCTCAAGCCCTTTTTGCAGGGTGGTTAAAGGAGAATGTGCTGTGGGTAACCTGTCCCCTCATTACGTGGTACCAATTTCAGTAAAACCTCTCGTTGTCGCAATCACGGGTGCCAGCGGTTCCGTTTACGGCCTCCGATTTGTGAAAGTTGTGACGGAATTAGGCATTCCAATTACCTTGACTATTTCCAACGCGGCAGGCCTCGTTATTCGTGAAGAATTGGGCATCGATCTCGAAGGTAGAGCACAAATAGAAAAGCTTTTCGACCCCGAAACAATTGCCAATATTTCCTACTACGCGGAAGAAGAGATGACCGCACCGATCGCGAGCGGTTCCTATCCGACACGCGGGATGGTCGTGATCCCAAGCTCCACGACCTCTTTTGCAAAAATTGCCAATGGCATTTCCGATACTTTGATAGAACGGGCAGCGGAGTGTACGATCAAGGAAGGCCGCCGGCTCGTAGTCGTTCCGCGCGAGACGCCGATGAGCGCAATCCACTTGGAAAATCTCCTGAAGCTCACGCGGCTCGGTGTCCGCGTCGTCCCCGCAATTCCCGCTTTTTATTCAGGTGCTCAAAAAATTGAAGAGTTGGTCGATTTTGTGATTGGAAAGGTCCTCGATCAACTTGAGATTCCACATACGTTGTACCCAAGATGGATTGGCAGCGCACATTAAGAGTACCTAACAAAACCGTTATCCTGAGGCAGCACTCCACAACGTCGCCGACTTGTCCGCCATGTTTGTGGCGGAAGAATCCCGTTTGGGATTCCCGCCATAAGGCGTTGGCGGGTCGCCAATGCCTTATGGCGACTTCGACCTTGCTTTGTATGCCGTCTCAGAATGACGTACTTTTGTTGGGTGCTCGTAGTGTGCTTGGAGGAGTGAAATGGTGACGAAAGCGGCTTTAAAAACGGCGCGCGTTGGCAAAATTAATTACATCAATACGATCCCCTTTTACCGCCGTTTATTTGACGACGACACTGCCGTTTCGATTCTTGAAGGTTCTCCGGCCGAAATCAATCGCGCGATGCGCAAAGGTGTGATTGATTTTGCTCCCATCTCTTCTTTGGAATACGCGCTCGCACAAGATCAGTATTTGCTTCTGCCAGACTTGTGCATCGGTTCCCGCGATTTCTCAAGAAGCGTGTTGCTCCTCAGCCACGAAAAAATCGAAGGGTTGAACCGAGAAAAAATTCTCGTGTCGGCTAAAAGCCTAAGTTCTCAGGCACTCCTTAAAATTTTGCTCCGCTTTAAGTACCATTTTGAAAATCAATTTCAAACTTCAAATGCCACGCCAGACGTCATGCTTCAGAAAGGCAAAGCGGCACTCACGATTGGAGACGACGCTCTGTTTTTCGAACCGAGATCCTTTGTGTACAAATACGATTTAAGTGAACTTTGGTGGAATTGGCGCGGGCTTCCATTTTGCTTCGCTGTCTGGGCGGTTCGGAGAGCCTTTTACGAGGCTCGTCGCGATGAGGTGATTGAGTTTCACCAAAAATTGAAGCGGACTGTCGAGGAAAACATGATGGACCTCGAGAAGCTGTTAAGTGACGCTTTGGAGATAACGCTTTCCGACAAGCGTTTTCCACAAGTGTTCGGCTACTTATTCAATTTGAGTCTCTGCCTGGACGACGAGATGACGAAGGGTTTGGATGCGTTTTACGGCTACGCAGCGCGCGCGGGTCTGGCACCAGAGGTGAAGGAACTGAATTTTATTGAGGTGGAAAAGGCCAGCGGTACCGACCTGCCGTTGACCGGTAAGAGATAAGCTGACAGATGTCATTGACTACGGCAGCAGATTCGATAGTGGATAGAATCCTCTACAAAGCAGTTGCGCGAGAACGCCTCAATCTGGAGGAAGGAATCTTGCTTTTTTCGTGCGATCTCCTGCGTTTGGGGAAGGCGGCGACGCTCGTTCGGAATCGAATCTACCCAAATCGAATCGCGACCTTCATTGTCGACCGAAATGTGGCGTACACGAACGCATGCTTTGTCGACTGTGATTTCTGCGCGTTTTACCGCCGCCCAAGGGATCTGGAAGCGTACACGCTCTCGATGGATGACATTTTTGCGAAAATTGAGGAACTGGTGGATCTCGGTGGGACCCAAGTTCTGATTCAAGGCGGGGTGAACCCGGCGTTGGGCCTTGATTTCTTCTTAAACCTGTTACGGCAAATACGGGGACGTTTTCCGCAAGTAGCGATTCATTCGTTTTCTGTGGTCGAGCTTGAGTTCTTGGCGCGGAAAGAAAAAATGTCACTGCGTGACTTGCTCGTGATGTTCAAAGAGGCCGGCCTTAATTCCATTCCGGGGGGCGGGGCGGAAATTTTGGTTGAGCGGGTTAGGAAGCTGATCAGTCCAAAGAAAATTGATACGGAAGGATGGCTTGATTTCATGCGGACGGCGCATGGAGTCGGGCTCCGCTCTTCGGCCACGATGGTGTTTGGACATGTGGAAACGGTTGAGGAACGTGTGATTCATATGGAACGGCTTCGCGCGCTTCAGGACGAGACCGGTGGATTCATGGCCTTTATTTGTTGGACGCTTTCGCCGCGTGGAACCCCACGCATGAGCCAGTTTCAGCCGGCTGGTGGAGATGATTACTTAAGGACTGTCGCGATTTCACGTCTTTTCCTCGACAATTTTAGAAGCGTCAATGCCGGTTGGCTCACAGAGGGTTTGAAACTGGGCCAAGTTGCTCTCTCATTCGGTGCCAATGACATGGGCGGCACTTTAATTGAGGACAAAGTGCTTGAGCCGACTGGAATTACTGTGAACACTCGGCGCGAGGACCTGATCCGCTTGATTCGGGAGGCTGGATACATTCCTGCACAGCGGAACTCCGATTACGATATTCTTCAGGTCTTCGATTAATCCCCACCGCTTTTCAAATGAGGCATTTGTGTGCTGTTGAAACCACCGAAATTAAAAGTGGTGGGGGATTAGATGACCTCTCGGAGTACGGAACAGGAACTTGCCCATCCGGATCGGAAAACGATCCAATCCTTCTTTGACGCGATCCACCGTCAATACGATTTTCTCAATTCCCTTTTGAGTTTCGGTCTTGACCGGTACTGGCGGAAATGTTTGGTGCAGGAGGCGTTCATCTTTCACCGTCATCCTGAGGCCCGTAAGGGCCGAAGGATCCAGACCGAGATCCTTCGGCGCTGCTCGAGTTCGCTGCCTCAGGATGACGGGTCGCGGCTGTCCATTCTCGATCTTGGTGTCGGAACGGGGAAGTCGCTTGAGGCTTTTTTGAAGGTGTATTCATTTGAACGGGCAGTGGGTTGTGACTTTTCCGAGCGCATGCTGGTGAAAGCAAAATCTCGTCTCGATTCCTCATGCGCATTGGTGGCCTGTGATTTTCATGAGCTTCCTTTTCGGTCGGAAGCATTCGACGTCGTGACAGGTAGTTTCATACTTAGAAGTGTACAAGATCTGGAGCGTTTTTTCTCAGAAGTCAAACGGGTTCTTACAAAAAGTGGCAAAGCTGTATTTTTGGAATTGACGCGCCCAGCCAACAGGTTTGTATACCTGTTGTATCAGCCGTATCTAAGGTATTACCTCCCAATCGTCGGAAAACTCGTTTCGAGCCAGGAGAAGGCATACCAATTCCTGTCCTGCTCGGTACAAACGTTTTTGGAACCGCGCGCCTTAAGGCTCGAGATGGAACACGTCGGATTCTTGGAAACGACCACAAAGTCGCTTACGTTCGGAGCCGCTACGGTTATTGAAGGCAGGAAGGCGGCGGGTTCTGTTTCCTCGGATCGTGAGCAGAAAGGGCGAAGGAGTTATGAGCACCGCGTTTAAAGTGGTCTTGGTTTTGGTGTCAGTGCTTGCGCTCAGCGTTTTTCTCACGCCCGTCATGTACGCCATCCTTCCTGTTTTCAAGTTTGAGAAGATTTTTAATCGTTTGGTCATGGCGTTTGCCGTTGCTGGCGCTGCATGGTTCGTCCGAATTCGGAAAGAATCCTTAAAGTCATGCGGCTTTGACTTTCGCGAGCCTTGGCGCCGGCTTGTTGCATATGGTTTTTTTCTTGGGGGGCTTACCGTACTGGTCGTGACGGTGGTTGAGGTCATTTTTGGTCCTCGATACGTTCGGGAGCCGATAATTGTCGCTGACGTGATTCAACGTTTTCTCAAGGGGATGTTGTCAGGTGTGGCGGTGGGTATTGTGGAGGAGTTTTTCTTTCGGGGCTTTGTCTTCGTTCAGTTGGAACGAATCCTGAAAACCTGGATGGCGACCGTTGTTGCGAGCGCTTTTTATTCCGTGACGCATTTTTTGGACAATGGACAAGTCTTTATTCCGCCAAACCCAGGGATCGGGGATGCGTTTCGGCTTCTTTTCGGCTACTTGGAACCGATGGCATTTCATACGCGCGAAATTCTGCCAGAGTTGATCGGGCTCTTCCTATTTGGGGTGATTCTCAATGTTGCTTTTATCAGAACGCGTTCACTTTTCCTTCCCATCGGCATTCATGCTGGTTCGGTTTTTGCGATCAAGTGGCAGAATGCATTTTTAAGGAAAGGTCCTGATACCTACCATGCTGTCTTTGGCAGCACGCCGCATTACGATGGGGCTCTTGAGTGGGCGATCCTAGCTCTTTTAGGTTGCCTTATTTGGGTGTTTGTCCGTCGTCCTTCACTGGCGTCATAAGTCATTTCCACATAATACGTTAGGACCGGCTCTCTCGTCAATTGACAACCCGCCGATTTGTGGGATAATGAAAATTTGAGGTGACTAAAACCATTGGGAAAAGGCCATGATTTACCTTGACAACAATGCGACAACGATAGTGGCGCCGGAAGTGAAAGAAGCGATGGAACCGTATCTCTCGACCATGTACGGGAATCCATCGAGCGTGTACGAGTTTGGCAAGAGAGTGCGGCGGAGTGTCGAAGAGGCGCGAGCAATCGTGGCGCGGCTTCTTGGTTCACATGATGCGCGTGAGATTGTGTTTACGAGCGGCGCGACTGAAAGCAACAATGCCGCTGTTCGTTCCGCACTTAAATCCTTTCGGTCGAGAAGAAAAATTGTAACGACGCGGGTCGAACACTCTTCGATTAAGAATCTTTGTAACGCCCTCGGTGAAGAAGGCTACGACGTGATTACGATTGGTGTCGAACGATCTGGAACGCTCAAGTGGGAAGAGTTTGAGCGCGCTTTAACGGGCGACGTTGCCATCGTGACGGTCATGTGGGCGAATAATGAAACGGGCGTTTTGTTTCCAATGGAAAGAATTGCGGCGATCGTAAAAGCAAAAGGATTGCTGCTTCACGTTGACGCCACTCAGGCAGTTGGAAAGATACCAGTTGATCTTTCCGGAGTTCCGATCGACTTTCTTTCGCTTTCCGCACATAAATTTCATGGACCGAAGGGAATCGGCGTCCTTTTCATTCGGGAAGGTGTGCCATTTGAACCATTCGTCTTAGGCGGCCGTCAGGAACGGGATCGACGGGCGGGCACGGAAAACGTTGCGGGCATGATCGGTTTGAGTCGTGCGCTCGAACTGGCGGCTGCGACGATGAAAGCGGATTCGGCCCGAGTCACTTCTCTCCGTGACCGCTTGGAAAGTCAATTGCTTGCCCATAGTCCGGACAGTTTTGTGAATGGCGGTGAGGTGGCTCGACTGGCGAATACGGCGAACTTAACGATTCCGGGCGTGGAAACGGAGCTTTTGCTCATTCGGTTGAGCGAGTTTGACATTGCCGCATCGGGCGGTTCGGCGTGTTTGACGGGGGCGCTCGAGCCATCGCACGTGCTCGAAGCGATGGGGCTTTCGCGCGATCTGGCCTTGAATTCCGTTCGTTTCAGCCTTAGTCGTTACACGACGGAGGAGGAGATCGCGGCCGCAGTTGACGTCATTGCCAATTTAGTGTCGGAATTGCGGTCTGGAGGTCGGCGAACGTATGACCAATAACTTAACGGAACAAAAGGTCCTCGAGGCGTTAAGATCGGTGAAAGATCCAGATCTTAAGCGCGACATCGTCAGCCTTGGTTTTGTGAAGAACATTCGGATTGACGGTGGTCGGGTGTGCTTTGATGTCGAATTGACAACGCCTGCTTGTCCCGTGAAAGACCAGCTTAAAGAAGACTGTATCAGGAGCGTCCGGAATTTGGAGGGCGTTTCTGGTGTCGAAGTGAACATGAAATCCGACGTAAAGGGGCGCGCCTCGTTCGAAACGGCGAAGGTTCTGCCGGGCGTTCGAAATATCATCGCTGTGGCAAGCGGCAAGGGCGGTGTCGGAAAGTCAACGGTTGCTGCCAATCTTGCCGTGGCGTTAGTGAAGGCGGGAGCAAAAGTGGGCCTCCTCGATTGCGACATCTACGGACCCAGCATGCCGCTCATGTTTGGTCTCGTAGGAAGGAAACCTGAAGTGACAAGCGATGAGCGTATCGTTCCGATTGAGGCCCATGGAGTTCATGTGATGTCAATCGGATTTCTAACAAGCGACAAAACTCCTGTTATTTGGCGTGGCCCGATGGTTCATCAAATGATTCAGCAGTTTTTAACGCGTGTCGCGTGGGGGAAGCTCGATTATTTAATACTTGACCTTCCACCCGGAACGGGAGATGCCCAACTCACTTTGACGCAAACCGCCGAGCTTTCGGGTGCTGTGATTGTCACGACTCCTCAGGAAGTGAGTTTGGTCGATGCGCGCAAAGGGCTTCAGATGTTTGAAAAGGTGAAGGTCCCTGTCCTAGGCATTATTGAAAACATGAGTTACTTTTCCTGTCCGGATTGTGGAAAGGTGTTTGAGATTTTCGGCCGTGGGGGGGCAAGGAAAATCAGTGAGGAATTGAATGTCCCGTTGCTTGGTGAGATTCCCATTGATCCAGCTATTGTCGAAACGGGGGATCGAGGCATGCCGATGGTTGCCGCAAGGCCGGATTCGCTCACGGCAAAAGTCTATGGTATCGTCGCACGTGCAATTGCCGCACAGATGAGCATTGCCAATATGAAGCCCGACATGGCCAAAGCCGTTGACTTTCAATGGAAGACCAAGGGCGCGTAACGCCGGCAGAAATTCGCCAGGTAGACGAACAAACTTTCGGGATTACGTGGCAGGATGGGCACAAAAGCAAATACCCTTGTGATTTGCTCCGTTTGAGTTGTCCCTGTGCGGCGTGCGTGGATGAGCTGACCGGCAAGCGGCAGGTCACTCCAGACGCGATTCCTAAGGACATTCATCCCCTGCGGATTCAAAGTGTGGGGCGATACGGAATTCAAATTCGTTGGAGCGACCAGCATAGCACGGGGATTTATACCTTTGATTTTCTACGCGAACTGTGCTTGTGCACTGTATGCAAAGGGGGAGAGAAATGTCAGAATTAGCGGAACGAATCAAAATTGATTCGCTCGTGAAGGACTTGCTCATCGCGCTTGGGGAAGATCCGACGCGCCCAGGTCTTGACAAGACGCCGAAACGGGTTGAGTCGTCGCTTAAGTTCTTGACGCGGGGTTACCGGCAAGATCTTGAGAAACTCTTGAACAGCGCGATTTACGAAGAGAACTACGATGAGATGGTCGTCGTAAAAGACATTCATTTTTTCAGTCTTTGTGAACATCACCTGCTTCCGTTTTACGGAAAAGCTCAGGTCGCTTACCTTCCGAACGGAAAAATTATCGGCCTGAGCAAGATTCCTCGAGTGGTCGAGGCGTTTTCGAAGCGCCTTCAGCTTCAAGAACGTTTGACAAGCCAGATTGCGGACTGTCTCATGGTGCATTTGAGGCCTAAGGGAGTCGCCGTGGTGATGGAAGCGTTTCACTTGTGCATGGCGATGCGCGGCGTTGAGAAAAAGGATTCCTTTTGTGTGACCAGTTCGATGCTCGGGTGTTTTCGAAGTGACCCGCGCTCACGCGCCGAATTCTTAAGCTTAGTCGGGAAGGGGTAATGGAGCTGCCGTCATCGAGGCGTTTTATTGCCGGCGCGTAATTCGTTCACTTCCTGCTCGAGTGCCTCGATCCGTTTCCTGAGTTCATAAACAAGCTGTTGCGTTTCGTAACTTCGCAGTTGTGCGCTCACTTGTTTGCGCATTTGGTGGTAGGGACGTGCCGGTGCGCCGATCCAGACTTGTTTTGCCGGTATTTTCTTTACGGTTGGAATTCCTGCCTGCGCTCCGAGCATGACTTGATCGCCGACCTCTGCATGGTCCCCAACTCCGACCCGCCCTCCCATCGTTACGTACCTTCCGACTTTTGAACTCCCTGAGATTCCGACTTGAGCAGAGAGACATGTGTGCGCACCGACCTCGACGTTGTGGGCAATTTGAACGAGATTGTCAATTTTGACACCCTGACGGATGGTCGTCGATCCCGTCGTCGCGCGATCGATCGTCACACACTCACCGATTTCTACGTCGTCTTCAATGACGACATCTCCTACTTGAGACACTTTTACCTGTTTCGTTCCGTCAAAAACATAACCGAAGCCGTCGGAACCGATCACGGTGCCAGCGTGGATCGTGACGCGGCTGCCAACTTTCGTATTTGGGTAAAGCATCGTGAATGGGTGAATGACGGACTGTTGACCGATCGAACTATCGTGGTCGACATAGGCATGCGATCGAATGACTGATCCCTCACCTACCGTAACGCAATCGCCGACGAATGCAAATGGTTCGATCGTCACGCCATTTCCGATTCGCGCTGTGTCCGAAATTACCGCTTGGTCTGAAATGGTTCCAGGAAAGATCCGCGCCGGGTGGAAAAGTCCCAGCAAGATGGCCCATGCCAATTTTGGGTGTTTCGACAGGATCAGTGGCTTTTTGGAGGACTGGATGTTTTCTGGCACAATGAGTGCCGCGAAGGGAGCTTCCTCTGCTGCTTTTAGTTTCCCGGGATCTGTCACGTATGCGAGGTGGCCTTCTCGCGGAAATTCAAGACTCGTGATGCCGATGATTTGGGTAGTGCCGTCTCCAACGACTTTCCCCTGGACGAGACTGGCTAACTCTGCTAGCGTCTTTTCCATGACCGTAGCCGTATTTTATGGGCAGTTTGGCGGGATGTCAAATTTCAGGTGTCAGGTTGTCAGGTGTCGGGTGTCAGGTAATTGGTACAATCAACCCAGATCCGCAGTAAAGGGGCGGAGCTGTGTGTTCTCTCGTCGCTCAAGAAACTGCGGATCTGGCCGTTTACCTATTGTCGACTTATGAGAAAGATTATCTGTAGTTTTCTGGCGTTTGGCCTGGTTTTCCAGGCTGTTCCTCCAATCAGCCTTGCCCAAAGTGCGGGTACTATTTCAGCTCCTTCCATTGTTCTATTGGAGCCGGGCACGAGGAAAATCCTTTACTCGAGAAGGCCTCATCAACGGCATTCGCCTGCAAGTACGACGAAGATTGTGACCGCCTTGGTTGTACTGGATTCGCTTCCTCTCGACCACTGGGTGACCGTTAGTCCCGCTGTTGAGGATGTCGAGCCAAGCAAGCTTTATTTGAAAAAGGGGGACAGGCTCCGTGTCCTAGGTCTGATCAAGGCCACGCTCATGAATTCGGCAAATGACGCGGCTCGAGCCCTGGCCATTGAAGTGGCAGGATCAGAGGGAAGGTTTGCAAAGCGGATGACGAAAAAAGCGCACGAGCTCGGCGCGAAAAACACCCGTTTCGTTAATGCTTCCGGATTACCTGCTTCGGGTCAATATTCTACCGCGTACGATTTGGCATTGATCATGGAGGAAGCGGCGAAACAACCTGTACTCGTCTCGATTCTCAAAGAGAAAAACGCAGTCATCCGGACTCAAGAGGGGAAACGATTTTACTTGAAAAGCCACAATAAAATGTTGTGGCGCGCACACGACGTCATTGGCAAAACCGGCTGGACTCGTGCTGCCAAGTATTGTTTTCTCGGGATCATTCGCAGTGTAGGGCGCGAAGCGATTGTATCGATGCTTGGAAGCCACCGGTTGTGGAGTGACTTAGGCTCCTTGGTGGATAAATTTCTCCGCTTGGTTGGTGCTAAAGACCGCTTCCTTGTCTACGGATCTCGCGGGCGCGATGTTCGGCGCCTTCAGGCAGCATTGAAAAAGGCTGGTTTTTTTAGCGTTACTCCCACTGGCTATTTTGGAACGAAAACGAAAGAAGCCGTCTCGCAATTTCAAAGGGCGCAGGGGCTCCGCGCGGATGGTATTGTTGGACTTCAAACGCGCCGCGCCTTAGCCGCTTATTATTGATTTCCCGCAAGAAGTTCGGTAAACTCACTACTTTCAGAGTACCCACTACGGTTGAACAGATGAACAAGTTTTCTCCATTTCTGCCCTTCATTTTGTTTTTGGTGACTGCGGTGCCGACGTCCTGTTTTGGCGAGCGCCCCGTCAAGGTCTATTCACTTCAATCTGACGGATCACTCGTTTTAAAGGAAGAAATGGACAAGAAAGTCCAGGCCCCGCCGATCAACGAACGAGAGGCGGTGATCGACGATTACGAGGACGGCGATCTGAAAAATTACTTTGGCGGCGAAAGCGGAAGTTGGAATTTAACCCCTGACGATCCGGACGTGAGTGTTGACGTCGAGGTTCGACAGGGCGCCGGTGCTGACAGCCAAGGACAGGCGCTTCGCGTTTCTTACGACGTCGATACCCAAAGTGCAACGGAATCGGGTTTTTGGACAAGACTGATGGATTTCGACGCGAGGTCTTATGATCACTTGTCTTTTGACGTTCGGGGGGATCCGGAGCAGGGGTTTACCGCCGTATTTTTAGTGGAACTTAAAAAATATAAAGATGCACACAGGGTCGACATCATTAAAGGAACTCAAGTGGTCCGGAACGTGACGAACGAGTCGCGAACGGTCACGATTCCGCTCAATCTTTTTACCGGTTTGTTCGATCAAACGAACCCCGCGATTTGGAGAGATCCCGTACTCGCGCGAAAGGGTCTTCGCGAGTTGGTGATTAACTTTGAAAGCCGGCGCGTGACACGAAAGACGGGAACTCTTTATTTTGATAATTTCAAGTTCATCAAAACCGGAAATCCAGGAATGCACATCATCGATCAACCGGAGCGGAAAGGCATGAAAACGCCGGTGCGTCTCGAAGGCGTGCCGTACATGGAATTCTTGGCGAAGCGGCTGGGTGGATTTCCAAGCGAGTTACATCCAAAAAAGGAGTTTCCCGATTCCGATCGTGCTTTCTTAACGATGGTCGCGCGGGACACGTGGCGTTTTTTTGACGAAATGGTGGATGCAGAACATCATTTGCCCTTGGACACGATCCAATTGGGGCAGGAAGCGCCCATTGGCGAAGGCGGTTGGATCGGCGATTACACAAACGTAACGAATATCGGTCTTTACCTCATGTGTCTTGTCTCGGCGTACGACCTTGGCTTTCTGTCACGCGAGGACGCGATTGAGCGAATCCGGGGAACCTTGAATACCGTTGAAAAGCTCGAACATCACGAAAGCGGATTTCTCTACAATTATTACGACACGACCACGTTAGAACGAACCAGTTATTTTGTTTCACTCGTCGACTCAGGGTGGCTGGATGCGGGCATTTACGTCGCGAAGAATGCATTTCCAGAGGAGATCACGGAACAGGCCGAGAGGATCTTAAAGCGGCACGATTTCAAATTTTTCTATGACGAGGTGAGACAACAAATGTCGCACGGCTATTATTCGCATTTAAATGTGCCGTCAGATTACGTTTATGGTTCCCTCTATCAAGAGTCACGCGCCTCAAGTTACATTGCGATTGGCCGGGGAGAAGTACCCGTTGAACATTGGTTTCGAATGTTTCGGACATTTCCGGAAGACTATGCCTGGCAGACGCAAATGCCCATCGACCGACAGAAACGGACCACACTTGGATTTGCCTACGAGGGCGGTACCTATGAGTGGAAGGGAATCAAGTTTGTACCGAGCTGGGGCGGTTCCATGTTTGAAGCGCTCATGCCGACACTCATCTTGGACGAAGCCAAATATGCTCCGGAGGGTCTGGGGCAGAACGATCTCAATTACACAAAGATTCACATTCGCTACACGCTGGAGGAGCTGGGATACCCGGTGTGGGGGATGAGTCCGTGCTCGGTTCCGGAAGGCGGTTATTCCGAATACGGGGTGAAGGTGCTCGGGGCGAAAGGATATAAGGCAGGTGTTGTGACGCCACATGCCTCGATGCTTGGCATTGAATATGCTCCAGAAGAGACGATTCAAAACTTGCGGGAGCTCGCGCGCCGTTTCCCCATTTATGGTGAATACGGTTTCTACGACGCAGTCAACGTGGAAACCGGTCTTGTCGCTCAGAAATATTTGGCGCTCGATCAGGCGATGATTTTGGTTGCGCTCAACAATTATTTAAATGACGGCGCCATTCGGAAGCGTTTTCATGCGGATCCGATCAACGAAAAAGCGTTGCCGCTTTTGACCGGCGAGAAGTTTTTCGAGTAAAATGGTGCTGACCGCCGAGCTTAAAAAAGACGATACACACGGGTGGTATCAGTTCCGGGCCTTTGAGAAACAGAACATAATTGCCGCGTTTTCAACGCGCCGACTCCATCTTAATTTTTCTCCGGACAAACCTGATTCCGTTGTCATTGAAGAGCGAAAACATTTTTGTCAGTCGGTGGGCGTAGCTTTCGACAGTCTCGTTGGTTTGGAGCAGGTTCACGGTGCGAACATTACGCGGGTTGCTCGAGCGGATCGAGGGCGAGGGGGGCGAAGTCAGGATGAAGCCATCCGCGGTACGGATGCTGCTTTGACAGATTCGCTTGATGTGGTTTTATCAGTGCGGACGGCGGACTGTGCCCCTCTTTTTTTCTTGGATCCAGGGCGGGGCGCAATTGGAATGGCCCACATTGGATGGCGTGGGGCAAAGGCAGGACTTGCTTCGAAAATGGTGCAGGCGTTTCGGCGCGAGTTTCTGACGAAGCCTGAGGATTTAATTGTGGCGGTGGGTCCTGCGATTCGGCATTGCTGTTATGAAGTTGGTGCGGAACTGAAACGCGTATTCAAATCGTTCGTCACAAGGCGGCGCGGCCGCTATTATTTCGATTTGGTAAGTTGGATCCTGGATCGTCTTCGCCGGGAGGGGATACGGCACGAGCAGGTTTACGATTCGGGATTTTGTACGGTCTGTTTAAATGACCAGTTCCCATCCCGGCGGCGCGAAGGTTCGATTGTAAGTCCGATGTTGTCTGTGTTGGGTCGAGGATGTCATGCAAGCTAAAGACCTGAGGCGCGGGACCGAGATTGTCGTCCGAGGTGAGATCTACCTTGTGATGGAGGCACATCATCACTCACCAGGAAACAAGCGCGCATTTGTACAGGCTACGATTCAGTCGCTGCGGACAGGCAAGACCGTTCAAAACCGATTTTCGTCTGGCGAAGACGTTGAAATAGCGCATCTCGACGCTCGAAATTGCCAGTACCTCTACCGCGACCGTGATGGATACCATTTCATGGACTTAGAAGATTTCCATACTTTTCCGTTAGCGGAAAACGTCCTTGGAGACCAGAAATATTACTTAAAGGAAAATGAGGAGGTAAGTCTCGATTTCTTTGAGGGCCATCCTGTGCAGCTCGTCTTGCCGAATCACGTGTACCTAAAGGTCGTTGAAGCACCGCCCTGGCTCAAGGGCGATTCCGTGTCGAGCCACTTGAAACCAGCTGTGACGGAAACAGGCTTGAAAGTCCAGGTACCTCTCTTCATTAAAGAAGGGGAAGTGATTAAAGTCGATACGCGAACAGGGGAGTATTTGGGCCGACAATAAGAGAAGTGTGGAATGCAAAGTGCGGAATGGGGAATGGAATCTAAAAAAAATGAACCATTGCGGTTACTCCGCATTCCGAATTCGCGACTCCGCAATACAACTCTGGCTTTGCTTGGGCGATTAGCTCAGTTGGTTAGAGCGTTCGGTTCACATCCGAAAGGTCACAGGTTCAAGTCCTGTATCGCCCACCAGCGCCTCGTTTCTTTTCTCTTGATCCTCGTCTTTTTTCAAACCTCTTGTGCTTCCTACCGGGTCGTCGAATTAGCACGCGGTGTCGATGCGGACGGCAACGTACGCCAGTTCTATGCGGTCGCGCACAATAATGTGATTATTCCTGAGTATGTGATCAACGAACGGGGTGAGTATGCGACAGACGAAAAGACTGCCTGGGAGCGCTTTCGTGCGAGAAAAGATGAGCTCGTACCGAAAATGGAAGCGAAATATCGCATCCCGAGCAATGCAGCTCACTCAATGAAACAAACCGCCCTCGGCTCCGCGTTTACAGCCGTCTTTCCTGTTTCCTACCCGATTTACCTCATGGCGAGTGAGGCTGGCAAACGGAGTCCCGCCGACTATTATGATTTGATGGTGAATGGCCCTTCAGCGCGCACTCCCGGACTCAAGGACGAATTCGAGAATTTCTAAAAACGCCGAAGAAATGCGAAAGCGGCGCTTAATTTTACATTTTGAATTTTGAATTATTTTTTTGCTGGAGGGGGGAGTCGAACCCCCACGGTGTTACCCACACGACCCTGAATCGTGCGCGTCTGCCAATTCCGCCACTCCAGCAGGAGCACAGATTTTACCACGTGCGACCCGAAACATTAAACGCCAAAACGCTGTATAATGATTAACGATGAGCCCTCAGCCGGTTGCGGTGAACCGCAAAGCCCATTTCGACTATTTTATCTTTGACCGATTTGAGGCCGGCCTCGTGCTCGCCGGTGCGGAGGTAAAGTCGGTCCGCGAAGGACGGGTCAATTTGCAAGATTCCTACGTCAAGTTCTTAGGAGGGGAAGTCTATGTGGTAGGGATGGACATTCCGCCGTATTCTCACATGGACCGTATGGTTTCCATGGACGACCCCGCACGGAGCCGGAAACTCCTGCTTCATAAGAGTGAAATAGATAAATTAGCAGGCCTGATTTCACGCAAGGGTTACACGTGTATTCCGCTCTCTTTATACTTCAAGAATGGGGTGGCAAAGCTTGAAGTTGGGATCGCGCAGGCTAAGAAGCAGTACGATAAACGGCAAGCGCTTAAGAAGCGCATGGTCCAGTGCGAGATGCGGCAGGCGTTGAAACGGAAGGCAAAATAAGGTAACATAACAATTGGGGCTGATCAGGATCGACAGGAGATGGTCAGACAAGACGGTGCATGTCGAGGTGGTGGCGAGGCCTCGTTTCCGCCATAAAGCATGGCGGATCCGCTGCGCAGTTTAGCGGAAAACACGTCACACAACAAAAATGCTGACAAAATCAGCTGGAGCAACAGGTCCTTTGGGCCTGTGGCTCTTCCTCTCGCTGCCTAATTAGGTTCAGCGACGTTTCTTAAGTCTTTAGCCTTGGAGGCTTTTGAAACGACGGTGACAAGGCTAGTCGCGTCCGTTCGCTTTCGACGAACGCGGTGAAACGCTGGAAAGCTCGTTCCTTGGCATCCTGGCTGTGGGAGTCCTTGGAATAAAATGAAAATACAGCCTGAACATGGAGAACCGCTTGTGTGAGTCTCACTGGACGTGGGTGCAATTCCCACCAGCTCCACCAGTTTTCATCTCGTAGAGGTAAATTTTGAAGTTAAGGATCTACGTTGATACGTCCGTAATTGGCGGATGTTACGATGAAGAATTTTCGACATGGTCGAATCGTTTCTTTGAGGAAGTTCGGCAGGGATTAAAGATCGTCATCATATCCGATTTAACTTATGCGGAATTGGACGGTGCACCAGCCAATGTCAAAAGAGTTTTGAATTCGTTATCAGCGCAATGCATTGAGGGTGTTTCATTAACGCAAGAAGCTGAGAATTTGGCTCAATCGTACGTTCAAGAACAGGTGGTTAGCCTTCAACAGATTGCTGACGCTCAACACATCGCGATTGCGACGATTGCGAAAGCGGATTTGTTGGTCAGTTGGAACTTTAAACAAATTGTCAATCTGAAACAGATTCATAGCTTCAATGCGGTTAATCTGAAACTAGGATATCCAATTTTGGAAATCAGAAGCCCTCGAGAGGTTGTCGGTGAAGAAGAAGTTTGATGCGGTGGAGTTTCAACGAAGGATGCGTGCGAAGCTAAGCAGAGACTATATCAAAAACCGAAAATCGTTCTTGGGCGAGCTTAAAGAAAAAAGTCACCAGCCTAAAAGTAAGGCGGCATGAGATAGAGGCGGATCTGGTATACCGACCAAGCAATTCCCACCAGCTCCACGAAATCATTAAGATTGACGTCATTTGAGCAGGCCGACTTGTCGTCGGCCTGTCATTTTTTATGCCTGAGAACCTAAAGACGCAGCAATCATCGGTTTACGCCCTCAAAAGCGACAAGCTCAACCGTGCGGTTCAAAAACTGGTAGCGGACTCAGGTGCATCTGAGAATTCGGATCTCTTGACCCAAATGATCGTGACGGCGCTCAAGTTGCAGGACGAGCAGATCGACCGCGGCGACTTAAAAATTTTGAATACGAGCCTCAAAGAGCTGCGCTGGGCGTTTCGTGTCTTTCGTCCTTATCGGCATATTCACAAAGTCAGTCTTTTCGGTTCGGCGCGGACGAAACCCAATGACCCTGTGTTCAAAGCAGCCAAGGAATTCAGCAGTCTCATGGTGGAAAGCGGGTGGATGATCGTGACGGGCGGTTCGAGCGGGATCATGCATGCTGGCAATGAAGGGGCAGGGCGGGCGCGGAGTTTCGGCGCGAACATTCGTCTTCCGTTCGCGCAAGCTGTCAATCCAGTGATGCAGGATGACCGAAAGTTAATTCACTTTAAATATTTCTTCACAAGAAAGCTCATTTTTGTGAAGGAATCTGATGCGCTGTGCCTCTTTCCGGGCGGCTTCGGCACGCTCGATGAGGGTTATGAATCCCTCACGCTCGTTCAAACAGGAAAAATGATGCCGCGGCCGATCGTCCTCTTCGAACCCAAAGGGGGAACGTACTGGCGCAGTTGGCTGGCGTTCCTCAAGCGGTCCTTGCTTGCTCAGAACATGATTGACCGGGACGACTTAAATTTGTTTGAGATGACGAATAGCGTCCGCGAAGCGCGGGATCTCATCGTCAATTTCTACCGCATTTATCATTCCATGCGATTTGTGGGCGACCGGCTTGTCCTACGCCTCAAGCGCCCGCTCGGGACCGCGGAGCTGAGCGTGTTGAACCGGAGCTATCAAGATCTGCTCGTCAAGGGCAAGATTGAGTCTTCGGGCCCGCTCGCGGCGGAGTCGAATGATTCCCATACCGCCTCACTTCCACGACTCATCCTCCATTTTGACAAGAAAAGTTTCGGCCGTCTGAAAGCGATGATCAAGACGATTAATCAGATGGGCGAATAACTGGTCGGTCTGGCCGCTTTTAACTTTCTTCAAACTAAAGTAGTGAGGGAAAAGTAGAAAGTAGCGAGTGGAAAGTAAGAAGTAGAGAGAGGTTTTCTGGTTCCATTTTTTGTCTCTGTACGCTCTACTCTCTCCTTAAAAAACGGTCAATCCAAGTAACTTCAGGGGCGCGTAGCTCAGCTGGTTAGAGCGCTTCCCTTACAAGGAAGAGGTCTCAGGTTCGAGCCCTGACGCGCCCAAATCTGCCTATGACGGTGGACCACAGGGCCAAGCAGGAGCTCCATTTTTGGGATTCGATTGCGATCAATATTGGAATTGTCATCGGCGTTGGTATTTTCCGCGTCCCCAGCGAAGTCGCCAAATACATCCATTCTGAACTACTCATCCTAGCTGCGTGGGCTTTGGGCGGTGTCTTCACGCTTTTAGGGGTGCTCTGTTATGCGGAGCTTTCCTCACGGTTGCCGAAAACGGGCGGGACGTACATTTATCTTCGTGAATCCTTCGGCAAGACCGTCGGATTTCTTTTCGCATGGACCGACTTCGCCATTCTGAGAACGGCCTCTATTGCGGCCCTCGCTTACATTTTTTCTGATTACCTTGGTACCCTCGTGCCTTTCTCGGCGGGATACAGCAAAGCAGTTGCCATCATCGTCATTGGAATCTTTACAATCATCAATATCGCCGGACTTCATTGGGCGGCTGGTGTACAGAGATGGCTTACGTTCCTGAAAGTGTTATCTGTTCTCGTGATGACGGGGCTCATTTTTGGGTTTGCGAGAAGCCAGTCGATGCCATTGGTAGGGGCAGGACCGGCTGCAGGGGAGACAACAACTCCTCTTTTTAAATTCGCTGCTGCGATGATTCCGGTTCTTTGGGTCTACGGCGGTTGGCATGAGAGTACGTTTCTTGCCGGTGAGTTCCGAGATACGAAAAGGGCGCTTCCCATTTCCTTGATCGTTGGGGTTCTGGCCGTCGCCGTGCTTTACCTCGTGATCAATGCTGCCTATCTACAAGTTTTGACTCCTCATGAACTTGCGCAAAGTGATGCCGTTGCCTCAGAGACTTTCGGTAGACGTTTCGGAAATGCGGGTCAGGTAATCGTCACGGTTGCAATCTTAATTTCGGCATGCGGCGCACTCAATTCGACGATTTTGACAGGGGCAAGAATTCCATATGCGGTCGCGAAAGACGTGCCGCGGCTGAATCGATTTTCGAACGTGAGCGAGCGATTCGGGACTCCTCATGCGTCACTTCTTTTGATCGCGATGTGGTCCATCGCCCTCGTCGTCTGGGGAAGCTTCGAGCAGCTCCTTTTTTTCTCGGGGTTCGCTTTCTGGTTATTCTTGAGTCTCGTTGGATTAAGCGTTTTTCGGATCAGGCAGGAAACACAGGGTTGCGAACATTTTTCAATGCTCGGTTATCCAGTGGTTCCGGTTTTGTTTGCAATTGGGTGCTGTTGTCTGTGCTTGGTGACGATTCAACATTCGCCGCATCAAGCGCTCGTAGGCACAATATTGATTTTAATGGGCTTGCCTCTTTATGGGTTATTGAGAAAGTGACAATAAGAATTCATTTTGGTATACTTGCTTTCCTTCCAACGGGGGCGTAGCTCAATTTGGTTAGAGCACGAGATTGTCGATCTCGGGGTTGCGGGTTCAAGTCCCGTCGCTCCCGCGTACCAACACGTGGCTCATTATCTGATCGGCGAATCTTCTGAGAAGTAAGAATATTCTCTTCTTTTCCACTGCTGTCTTGTCCGCTTATTTCGTGAGTTCGCTTGTTTCTAAATAAATGTAATATCATGGGTATGATCGTGACATCTATGGGTCTGCATTTTTTCCTTCATTATTCGTAAGTTGTTTCTACGACCTATGTTATAGCAATTTTTTCTTACCGCTTTAATTTGACTTTTAGCTCATCGACGTGTATACTTAGTTAACAGATTTAAAGAGTGTCAATCAAGTAATAGCATAAGGAGTTAGAATTTAATAAGAAGAATTAGAAAGTTTTGTCGTTTAGGTTCCGATTGCAGGAAAGCTTGGAGTCAACTGAAAGGTGAGATCGGCCATGAGCATTATCGAAAGTCAGCAAGCCAGATGGAAGTTGTGGCTTCGAGCGATTGCGTGGGTGACGGTTGTGACGTTCACCGTAACGAACACGACGTTGGGAGCTGAAATTCCTCTAACCACTTCTTTTTCTCCCGAATCTAACCTTGTGAAACCTCGCATTTCCCTAGAGCACGTAGAAAATACTGACAGCACGAGTTCGTTCGAAATTCCTACAGAAATTGGGCAAATCAAATCACGCTTTGAAGGCTCGAAGGACCGAGTGGTGGTTCATATTCAGGATGCACACGTCAACGAGGAAGCCCAGCGGAATATTGCACGTATTATTGAGTACTTGTCCGAGAAGCACGGTTTGCGTCTCATTGGCGTGGAAGGGGCGAGCGGTGATTTGAATACAAAGATCTTGGCGGCGTTCCCAGATGAGGAGGCACGTATTGCAGTAGCAAATCACTATTTGAGGGAAGGCGTTTTGACGGGCCCTGAATATCTTGCGATTACGACGGAGCCGAAGATTCTCTTGTACGGATTAGAAAACGAGTCTTTGTACGAAGACAATCGGAAGGCCTATCTGGATGCACTTGATTTTAAAGACCGGTCCGTTCGAGCGCTTTCTGAAATTCGTTTGCGGCTGGATCAGCTTAAGCGGTTTGTTTTTTCAGAGGAGTTGCGTGCGTTGCATGCTGAATCAGAAGCTTTCCGGAAGCAGAAATCCAATTTGGGTCATTATGTTCGGTATCTGCAAACGACGGCAGCCAAGTTAGTGGTTGGTGTCGATTCCTATGAGCAGCTCAGGTCGTTTTTAAGTCTGACTGAACTTGAGCCACAGATTAATTTTGATCAGGCGGAGAAGGAAATCGAGGCACTGGTCGCTGCATTAAAAACCAAGTTAGGAGCGAGCGACCTTTCTCGATTTCTTGTGCGCACCGACGATTTCAAAAGGAATAAGGTTACGCGCGCTGAGTATTACGGATATTTGCATGATGTCGCATCGAAGCATCTTGCGGATAGGGGTGAGTACACCAATGTGATCAAGTTCCTCAACTACACGAAAGCATACGAGTCGATTGGAATTGAACTGTTTACGGAAATCGAAGCACTTGAGAACGAAGTGAAACAAAAGCTTTTCCGGAATCCATCTGAAGAAAAGCTCGATCAACTGTACCGTTTTTTAGGGATTCTGGAGCGCATCTTCGAGTTCGCCCTGACGAAGGAGGATGCCGATTATTTTTACCGCCATCGGAATTCGTTTTCGGTGGACACGTTTCGAACCTTTATCAGCGAAGAAGCCGAGCGGGCCGGTCAAACACTTCCACTTCCCGCAAGTGTGAATGTGATCGATGAGGACCTTAGGAAAATCGAGCGGTTTTACGAAGCAGCGCTTGCGCGTGACAGGGTTTTAGTCGAGAACCTGTACGAGAAACTTGTCGAAGAAAATCAATCCATGGCGGTCATCGTAACTGGTGGTTTTCACACGCCCGGGATCACGCAATATCTGAAGGATCGAAATGTTTCCTACGTGGTCGTGACACCGCGAATGACCAAGGAAATTGATGAAAAACGCGATGCCCAGCTTTACGAACGGGCGATGCGTGATCGCCCAACGCGGCTTGAGTCCTTACTCAGCGAAATTTACTTCCCACCGAAAAGCCCTGTGTTGAATGATCCCCGCTACCAAGTTGCGGCTCCAAAAGCGATCCGACCAGGGGTTGCGGATATGGATCGGCGGTTTCCTCTTGCGCTGTTGTTAACACAGACTAGATCGGATGGGCATCTCAAAAGGCTCAACGGAATTGTTCCGCAAATCGCGTCCAACTACAAACAGCTGCGTCCAAACAGCTCGCTTGAGGACGCAGCGGGTTATTTCGGATTGCCGGTATTGGTGCAGCCGAACCAGATTTTCATCCACACCAGCCAAGATGGCTGGTTCGATGCGATCGGCGGCGAGATCGTGGCCGGCGATCAATTGGTTGTAGATGGCATTCGCGCATCGCGAAGCGAGCTGAAGCGCAGAGGCGGACGATTGATGGAGCGTGTGAACGTGAATCTAGAGGGGCGTCAGCTCAGCTTGGAGTTTTACAGGATCCCCGCATCGGTGATTCCATCTTCTGCTGTCCGCATCGCAACTGCCGTCCAGCGCGCTGAAGTGCGTGACACAGCTGTTGCGCTCACAGCAGCAAGGAAGAAACATTCTGAGTTGGTAAAGAAGGAAATAAGTCGGCTCCACAAGCGCCGAGACGAGCTCGTGAAGCGTTTGAATACATCCTTGGTCTACACACCTAATGTGAAACAGGCCGATCTGAAAAAGGACGTTAGAAATCTACGTAGAAATCTCCGTCGTAGAATTGACCGGCTCATGGCCAGGCGCGATCTGGTCCTAGAAAGTATCCAATCCGTGTATCCCTCCAACAAACCAGGCCGGCCCTCAAACGCAGAAAGGGAACTCAGAGACGCCATCAGGCAATGGGACAAACTCGGCCTGAGCCAGCTTTATCCAAAAATCGACGAAAGAATCGCTGAATGGGAAAAAGCGGAAGCAGAGAAGCAAGCAAGCGAGCAAGAACTTGAACGGCTCGACCGCACACGATCAGAAGATTCAAAACTTGCCAGACGACGAACGAACGTGTCGGATCTCACGCTCGCGCAAAGAGAAGCTTTGGAAAGGGGATTCGCCGTTTCTGAGATTGGCACAGTTACGGATGAAAACTTACAGGACAGGCTCATCGAACGAGGACTTGCAATTACAGAACTTCGAGACTCACTCGGTGCATGGGCGACACAATCCGGCACGCGAGGGGACATTCACGACAAAGTCCGCGAGCGCGTGCGACAACTGAGTATCGAAACGATTCGCAAGCTTGCGTCCTTAGCCCGACAATCTCAAGGGCTGCCCGAGGTTGAGTTCAACGCTTTGGGTCCCAGTACGTTTGAATCTGCTTTAGTCAAGCGCCTTCAAGCGCGCGCTTCCCTCGAACGGGAGATTGAGCGGCTCCATGAAGGGATTCGCGCGACCGATGCGTTGTTGACTTACCAGGAAACGTTGACGGATTCGTTGGATGCGCTAGAGAAGCAGGTTGAGGCCCTTGACGATGTGGAAAATTCTACGTCCGTTGCAGAGAAAAAAGCGTTATTTGACGCACAGCGTGAAGAAGCAACGCAAATACTCCACACGAGTTTTGAAGCCTTCGAGCAAGTGAAGATGAATGACACGGAAGTCATGAAGCTTCTTAGTGCGATTCACGAAAAGGTCACACTTAAGGTGCGTGAGATTGATCAAAAGATGCGATTACGGATTGACAGACGCAAAGCCGGCATTCAAGAGGCAGAGCAAGAGCTTGAGGGAATTAAGGAGAAAATCCGCGAGGCAGGAATTCCTAAGCCTCAATCTGAGGCCCAACAGCCCGAGCATGCGCCGAAAGGTCCAGACCTGGCTCCTTTGGCATTGGTTGGGAAGGTACTTGAAGAGGGCGGTCAGATAGAACGCCCCGTTACATCTACTTACACCGATGCGCAGGTCGAAGTGAGTCGTCAAATTCTCAAGCGAACTCAAAGCTTAGGCAAAGCGCAGTCCGAAAAAAAGCGGCAGCGACGCGTACCGCTGACGGTCAAAATCCTGCTGGCATTGATTTTCACGCAGGTCTCGTTAGCGGTCTACGGGTTTTTCTTTTGGGGCAAACAACCTGCTGCGGTCGTCGAGAGTGTTTATGAAAAGTCTCGGGCAGAGCAGCTCTCGGCGTACGTAAGAGACGATTCGTATCCAAGTCGTGACCGGATTCGAGCGGTTGAAGAAATTGCCGAAATTGGCGGCGAAAAGGAAACGAGAACGCTTCTCCTTGTTCTGGAGGATCCTTTACAGGACCGCGATTTGCAGGAGGCAGCCTTAGCGGCCGTGGCAAGGATCGCCGTTCCTGATGATAAAGCAAGGAAGTTCCTCGAAAACTATCTCACAAGTAATCCACGCTTGCTCGCCACGTACGTTCGTGCTTATGCGCGTACGGCAGCGAACCAGCCGGTACACGGCGGCTATTTTGATCAGGCTTATTACAGTTCCAGCAATTATGCGAATGAAGAGGTGATCGATACGCTTGTGGCAATGTTAGGCAGCGTTTCCGATCAAAGCCGCTATTCAACCCTTGCAAAAACGATTGTGGAAATCTTGACCGATGAAATTGGTGACGCTGCGGTGCCGCATTTAACCGCAGCGGGTTCAACCGCTCATCCAAACGTCCGTTTTTGGATTTTGGATGCACTTGCCAATCTCGAGATCAAAGATCAAGAGACAGCAGATCAAATCGTGAGCGACCTCGTGATCCCGCACTTAACGAGTCCCTCAACGTATTTAGGGACAGGCGGTGAAGTTGATGACGTCACACCAGTGATCGCCAAACTTGGCAGTCAGGCATTGCCTGGTTTGGAACAAGCGTTTCCGAATTTGGACCCGGCACGGCGCGTTTTGGTTACGAATCTGGTCTCTGAATTAGCGATTAGCGCCATCTCCTCTCCCCCGGAGGGGGAGAGGAGCAAGGTGAGGGGGAGGACCGTTGAAAATCCCCCTCATCCTGACCTTCTCCCCCAGGGGGGGAGAAGGGATAACGCTGGAGCGTCCCTCAGTCAAGCAATTGATGCGCTCGGCCGTATCGGCGTTCGTGACGGCGATGAGCGTGTCCGAGAAGCAGCAGTCGTGAGTCTCGTCCGGATTGCAAACGGCAACAGAGCCGCCAGGCGCGACGTCGAAGAGAAAATCGGCGAGCTGGATTCGTGGGAGCTGACAAGAGGTTATGTGCGTGCCCAGGTTCGTTCTCGACTTGGAGATACGCCGTCGTCTGCGCCGTTTGGCAAGGAGGCGGACCCGGCGGTGACATCCGAACTCGTTACCATGGCAACCGCTTTGCCGAAGTCGTCTGCGAATCCGTTTGTCGAAGCGATCCTGCACATTCTGAACGAAGAGGTTGGGTCCGGTCAAGGGATCGCACTTGCAAAATCGATCAAGAATCAGCAAGAAAAGCTGGCGCAAAGTCAACTTGCGATGAGTCAAGTGCGTGCCTGGCCCATTGCGATGGCGAGACGACCTGCAATGCCCACGATGATTGACATTCAGCGGCCGCTCGCGATCCAGCAGGACAAATTTACCGAATCGCCCATGGGACCTGTGTGGGGTGCACCGCCCATCAGACAACCATTTGTTCAACCGGTGTCGCCTTATCTTTATGAGGGTCGTCCAGAAGTCAGGGGTAGAGACGAGGTTTTGGATGGAGCGTTTGTAGCTAAAAATATACGCGAGCTTCATCGCAAGAAGCAACGTGAGCGCATTTTCGGCTGGCTCGCGGGACATGCGTGGAAGTTTGTCGTTGGGGGAGCAGTTCTTTGGTTCATTGCCGGAGGAGTTTTCTCTTACCGTGTGTACCGAAAGGAACTAGCAGCACAGGCACGTCCGGCACCAATTACGGCTGAGGAAACGGTTGATTTACTCAACCGTGTGGAACCACACGTTCGACTAGTGGCAATGGATCGACTCCTGACATCCCCTCAGCCGCGCGCTTTGGTGGAAAGTCTCGTCTGGGACGCAGCTACGTCCGAATCCTACGGTGCGCGTACCGAAACGCTTAGGTCACTCATCCGAATTTCCTACAGCTCGGGCAATCCCTCTTTGAGACAAGTTGTCGAAAATGCGATTGATTTAACGATCGATCCAGGCCTTGCTCAAAACTACGTCCGTCTCGCAGCGCTCTACGATCTGCCGACCGGGGAATTCACGTTGAGTGCGTACGGTCTTGATGGCGATCTTAAATATCCTGGCGTTCTCCTTGGCATCGTTCGTACTCGGCATGACGGCCTCGTGCGTGACCATGCGATCGAGCTTCTCAAGACGAGCCGGCGCTTCGCGCCGCGTATTGAACGCCGTCATCCTGAGTCCCGCTTGTGGCGGGACGAAGGATCCCGTTCGGGATTCTTCCGCCATCAACCATGGCGGACAAGTCGGCCTTCTCGCCCGCCAATGTATTTTGGCGGGCGGCCTCAGAATGACGTGGCAAAAGAAATTTTTGTTTCGCTTGACAGTCACGCATCCGGCCGACCCTTCGACCGTCAAAAAGGTCCATTAGCAGGCTTTTTGGATCGCCATCCGGAGGATGCAAAACTTGTTTTGGAGAATGTCACTGAGTTAGAGGATGGCCTCCGGCTGGTCATGGAAAATTTTCTGAGTCTTCCCGGCAATGAATCCGTAGCCGGCGAGATCAAGACGCCGGATCAATTCCTTGTGTATGTCCTTCGCCATTGGGATGAACTCGAACCGAAGTATGGGGCTATTTGGAGCGCGCTCCTCAGAGGTCAGAACGAAGGCCTTGAGAATACGGTAAATAATCCGGTCTACATTGAGCGGTCGCGCAAGGGCGCCGATCAAAGAGGCGCGATTCTTCGGTTCCTCAATGACAAATATTTAAACCGGATCCTGGATGGTTCCTTGGAAGTGAAAGTTGAGAATTTTAACAACTTTTATGACTGGCTCCACCACGAGCTGAGTTTCAACGCTAACTTTATGGGAAGCAGAACGCCACTTATTTTTCAATATGGCGAGGGTGATTTAAAAACGCTCACGTCGGATGAGGCGGCGAGAAGACACATTCAAAGAGTGGTCGATCGAGAAACACAGATCGTCGACGAGTTCGAAAACGCGCTCACGGAGCGCGAAGAAAGCTTCTCTGCCCTTGTTGGCGCAATCGCCCGGGATACGGATGGAGGGATTGCCATCGTAAGAGGAAGCGGTCACGTCTCGCTTTTGCCGATCCTTCGGGATCGACTGGACGGTTGGAACGTGACGGATCGTACCGAGGGGACCAGCTTCCTTGTGCTCGACGAGGAAGCGCAAAGAAGGATACTCGCAGGCGAGATGTTTACGCTGAAACCGTCGACCGTGATGATCATCAGAAAGAAACTGTTCCACGATCAATTTAACGCAGACGAGGAACGAAGTTTCATCCTGCTTGATCTTTTAGGCGCTTTTTCGAAAACCTTCTCCCGTGTAACGGTCAAACATGACAGCCAAGAGATATCCCTGGACCGTGTGATTTTCAATAGAGTCGTCGAGCGCAATCCCAACTTCAAAAACCCAGAAGTTTACGGACGTATCTTATCTGACATCTACAAAGCGCACGTTGCTTTGAGCAAGGGATTCACTTATCGCGAGAAACCAGCGGAGGCGATGTTACAGCACGTGGCGGTCATTTATGGCTTCCGCGGCCTGATCACGAACGACGAACTTTCAGCTGTCTTTGACCACCGCGAAGGAAGCTTAGACGTTATTTTGGACACGCTTACAGGGATCAAGAAAATCCTTGAGCGGAGCGAGGTCCGTATCGACACGGGTCAAGCTCTGACACTCAGCGAGCTCGAGACGAAGTTAAGCGTTCGGTTACCCCTGCAACGTCATTCTGAGGCCGCCCGCCAAAATACATTGGCGGGCGAGAAGGCCGACTTGTCCGCCATGGTTGATGGCGGAAGAATCTCAAAAGGCGAGATCCTTCGCTTCGCTCAGGATGACGAGACTGATTGGCCGGACGCAATGCCGCTGCGCTTCATTTCGAGCGCCCGCTCGGAATTGCGTTCGGATTCCGATCGCGAATTGGAAGAAGCGCTCAGAGATTTGGACAAGGTCCTCGAGGAAGACCAGGCTTTAGATCGCGAGGTCGATCGTTTGAAGGACTGGGTTGGCGCAACTGATGCTCTAATTATCTATGAGAAAAAGCTCATGGACTTTTGGGATGAACTTGAGGGTATTTTAGATAGGACTGATGACAGAAAGAAGTCCAAGGAGATTGGCGACAAGGGAAAGTTATTTGGTGAGCATTATCAAAAAGTGAAACAAGAGCTCCATCGGGCTTTTGACGGCTTTCAACAGGTAACCCTTGAGGATCAGGAAGTTCTCGACTTGCTTCGTGCCATTGACAGAAACGTGGCCGCGAGGGTAAGCGGCATTGTTCAGAAAGTAAAAGCGAGGGTCGAGCGGCGGAAATCGTCATTGCGAGGCAGTGAACCAGAGCATGGCCGAAGCAATCTAGGTGACGTTGGGGTTAAAGAGGAAACAAAACCAGCTGGAGACGTGAAGGAACCGCAGCCTCAAATAGAAGTGGCTCAGGCGAAGGCAGAGAGGATTCCTAAGAAAAAAGAGAAAATCTGGAGACCCGCGCTTTATGCGGGCATGTTGGCCCTTGGGCTCGTGATTGGCTTCGCGTACGTTTACTTGCCTTCTCTCATGAGCTGGATGGGGGGTCGAAGTTTGGGTCGTGCTCCTCCAGTAAACCTCGAGCAAATCGAGAAGGAAGAAGGGAAAGAAATTGATCTTAAGTCGATCCTCCTCGATCTCCTAAAAGGAGGCGAAATTGATCAAAAATTGCTCGACCGAATCCTCGAACAAAAGGTCAAAAAACAGCTCGAATCCATCCTTGCCGAAAAAGCCCGCCAAGAACAAGACGAGCCAAAAGAAAAGAGCGAAACGGAAGTTCTTGATTCCAAAACGATTGAAGCGCTCGTCGAAGCACGCGCTCAAGAAGAGCTCGTCAAAGTCCTCGAATCACTTCTGCAAAAGGGAATTGAGCCAAGTACCTTAAAGGAGCTGCTTGACGAGCTCCAGCCAAAACTGCCTCAATTGGATGAATCATCTTACGTTCCCCCTGTGGACGAGGAAGAGGCAAAACGAGTTTGGGGCGATCCGAGCAAGGTCAAGAACCTAAAAGACTTAACGCCGGAAGATCTCTTGCGCGGACTTCCTACAGTTCGTCTTGCGCCGGAAACAGGCGTTCGTCATCCTGAGGCCGCTCTCCAAGAGAAGCCGAAGGATCCCGTCATGAGGACGGCCCCCGGACGAGGAATCTCAAAAAGCGAGATCCTTCGCCCCGCCGTTGGCGGGACTCAGGATGACGGGACTGATTTGCCGCAAGTGGAACAGCCTCTGGATCAGGATGCGATCTGGGCCTTTAGACAGTGGATCAAGGAGGAAATAAGGAATGAATACAAAAGATTAAATACGAGAAGAGGCACATCGCTGATTCCGCCGCTCGCGTTTGACAAGGAAATCCACCGGAGGCTAGCGGCTGCGGGCGTTTACGATGGATACGATGGGACCCAAAAGATGTACGGCGGCAACGGCGATCCGGAAAAGCCAAGGATTTTCGAACCGGCCCGGCGGCCGGGCAAAGACGGTCTCTGGATGCCCTTTAAGTGGGAAGGCAAATGGTATTGGGTCCCGTACTCAGAAGCGGACCGCGCCCGGTTCGATCGCTTGCGGAGAAGTGAACTTCGGAGGGGTGGTGGAGAAGTAACCCGACGGGTGTTTCTGCACGCAGCGACAGCAGTCGCGCTTGGTATCGCCGGCATTCCAGGCCTAGCTTTCTCGGCTGAACCAAAAGTTTCGATAACGCTCGGCGCCGAGCGTTTTACTCGTGATCAGCTGAGGTCCATGTTGCACGACGACCCGGGCTACGAGCAGCTCTTTCGGCATTTCGAGAGGGAAGAAGTAGAGGTCAAGCATGTCTCAGAAGAGTACAAAAAAGATTGGGCCCTCGAATTTAGTGTTGTTCAAGGCGATCTAAGTCAGATCTTGTGGAAAATCGGCCACAACTCCGAAATTGTTTCCAATCCAAAATATAAAGGCCTCACGCCGATGGACTGGTACGCGCGTTTTGCGCGAATCTATGACGGCCGCTGGCACATGAGGGGTGAAGACATGGCGGGGAAATTTTTTAAGCTTTTGAATGAGCAGATCAGCGCACGACTCGACTTCTACGCGGATAAGCATGTGGCACACGAAGATGAACTTGCGCCTGACAGCTGGCAGTGGGCTGCTTCGCTTTTGATGTCGCATGAAGAGTGGAAGATTCACGAGCAAATTTGGGAGGCGTACCGTGACCGTCATGGCCTGCCGAAAATCTCACTGAAACAGCACCTCGGCACTGCATTGGCTTACGTATACGAACTCACGGAGGGGCCTCGGCGCAAGGCCAAATATGGTCATGCAACAGACGAGGTCGTCACCCAGCAGTTAGAGCGCGCGGAGCTCTATAAAATACGCGCGATGCAGTGGCACCGGGACGTAACGACTCCTGGCCTCGAAGAGGTGCGAGATGTCCGCGGCGCGAGCGGCAATTACTGGAGGGCCACCCATGTCCCAGGCCTGCCGGGCCAGTTGTCTTCCATCGATATGTTTCCTGCACACTTGGATGCCGAGAACCCGATGCGTCCGACGGGGCTTTGGGATAAATTCCACACAGCAATGAAAGACGGAATGCGCCGGCATAATGTCAATCTGACGTTGCCCCTCTTTGAATTTGCCCCGGATTACAAACTGCCGCCGTTGGAACTTTACTTTCCCGTGCCCGAGCTTGCGCCCGAGCGTCTGAAGCCGTTCGGGTCCGGCCGGCTACCGTATCAGCAGCCGGTTCTTCCGCCGACTCCACCCATCTATTACGGCGGAGCTGAAAGTATTGTCTTTCATGGTATCGACGAGCGCCTTAACCGTTTGGAGCTTAATCTTGGCCGGCTTGGGGCACGTCATGATCGGGATCTGGCACTGTTACGTCAAGAAATGGACAATAAGATTCAAGTGCTCAACTGGTCGCTCAGCCGGCGGATGGACCATATCGATCGGGGTATTAAGAGTTTTTGGCAGGAGTGGCAAAAGCAGAATATGAGAACTGCGGAGATGATTGCCAAGGCGGAGCAGAACTTCGGCAGGGCGCTCGACGTCATGAAGGCAGAGGACGCGATCCCAAACCGATTGGCACTGAGCGGTCTCCTCCATCTTTTGACGCACGCAGAGTGGCAAAGCGATCCCGACTCAAGAAACGTGAATGATGAGTTTCTCACTGAAGGCCTCATCGAAAAATTTAGCTCGGATGTTTTTTCACTCCATGTGTCGAAGGCCGTCCTGGGGCTTTTAGAGGATGATCTCGGTTCGTTTCTCACGGAGTTTATCGACAACCATTTTAGCGGCAAGATCTCTAAATTTGTCAAAGTGGACGAATACGGATTGATCGATGGGAGCGAACCTACTGCAGAGCATGTCGATCAATTGGCCTCAGAACTTTTGGTTCATATGGACGATTTGCCGCCGCTTCTTCAATCCCGCCTGGGAGCGCCTTTGGGGACGCATCTCGCGCAGCTCGCCTATCACGGGACCCTCCGCAAGAAAAAGCACGAGTTTTTCCTGAGGGGTAAAGAGCGTCAGGGGGAACAAGATCCATATCTCGACCGGGCCATTGAGTACAGTGAAAAAACGCTTAGGTCCACGAGAAGCACGCTCTATCGCTACGTTCGGGAAGAGTTCATCAACCTTTATTTCGCCGCTTTGATGGGTGAGGTGACAGAGGCTTATGGGGAGGGCATCAAGGACCCAGAAAAGATTGTGTATCGCGTTGAGCTTAAGAAAACGATTCGCCCGTTTGAGCAGCGTCTCTACGCCCGCCGGTTCCGTCTTCTGAGGAATCCAATGGACGGAGGCCGCCTCAGCGCGGTCGTCAACGACCTCGTTCACCGTGAAATCCCGCCGCGCATTTACGCTGCTGAATCGGCAATAGCATCCTACCCTGAAACGCAGCAGGAAGCGCTAGGCCTCTGGTACTTGCTCTCTGGCAAGAAGCTCGCCCGATTCGATTTGGAAGATCCAGAAATCGGACCCATTCATATGAGTTTTCTCCGCTGGTGGGCCCGCTATGGAGACTCGACGAAGTTAAAACAATGGACGAGCTTGCTCAGAAAAGTTGGCATCGACAAACTAAAAGTCGAATCAGACAAGCACTGGCAGCTTTTGGCCCGTGCCTTTGGCGGAAGATTTCCTCCCGCCGCGGGTGTTTCATATGAAGCCCTTGACTCCAAAAGCCGCGGCCGACTCATGTATTACATCCAAAACGTTGCCGAGAAAGGATTAGAAACTTGGCAGAAAGAACTCGCTCCAATAGAAGCGTATTATCAGAAGTACGCAACCGAGCCGAAACTTTTGGACGACCACCTCGCTCAAGCGACGCAGCAGTATCGTGCACAATATGAACCAGGAACCGAGTTTTACCAATCTGGATTAACCCGCCAGCTTGTTTTGGAGAAGACCGTGGCGCAAGGCACCTTCAACGCGTGGCTCAATCAGCGCATTAAGGATGAAGAAGCGCATAGGAAAGAAATGGAAAGAAAAGCAAGAGCAGCTCAGAGGAGCGAACTGCGTCAGTTGGATGCACGATTCAGTCGGAGGACTCTTCTGAAACTTACCGCGTTGGGCACGTTAGCGGCTGGGCTGGGCGCGGTTTCAACGAGGATTGAGGCTCAAGAAATAAGTGGCAAGCAGGGAACATCTTTGAATTTCCCAACGACTCATGATCCACTTCCGCCCGTGCCGCAAAACGCGCCTTCGGTAGGACTCAACGTCGTAAGGTCTACTTTCAGAGCGGCTCAAGCGGTGCCTCCAGTTCAACTCCACCGCTATCCGAGCGAGTTGCTCACTGAACTTTTAGAAAAGGATGACGCCAAGAAGACCGAGCTCTTGGAAGAAGCATACGGGCTGTATTACGCGTCGTCCGGTACACAACTTACGGATGAACAAATTCGCGCCATCCGCTTAAGACGGGACCAATATTCAACGGCTATGAGCCAAAATCCGAAACTTTCCGGTGTCTGGAACGGATGGGGACGAACACGGATTGCGAAGAGCAAGACGATTCCGGAAGCGGAACAAGAATGGAAAGACTCAAATGGACTTGCCAAAAAAGTAGCAACCGTTCTATTGATTCCAGGATTTCAAAAGGCTGCACTGGATTACGTCAAAGCGTTGTTTGGTCCTACCGCAAGCCGGATGAAACCCGCAGATCGAGAGGGAACTTTATTCGGTCTTGCGGCAGCTGTTGCTAAAACGAAGATGAAAGAAAAAGACACGCTGAGCGCCGAGGATGTCCAGGAAGTTTTGCGTGCTCTTCGCGACATGGCCCAAATCGCGCCGCTTTTCGTTTGGGGTATTGACAAGGACAAGCGTCCGGAATCGACCGATCCCGCGCGCCCGTTTCAAGGTTCAATTGCAAGCGAGAAGTATCAAGAATTAATGGGCGTGGAATTTGATCGCGATGATCCGCAAGCAGCGGGCTGGCTCGACGGCGAAATCGCTTACATCGCGGGGTTCATTGGTTGGGATGATACACCGGCCCGGAAGAAAGAGAAAGCAGAGTGGGTCGCTCTGGAGGCGAAAGAAAGGGTGAACAGGAGATTTGGGGTACTTCGTGTTGCAAGGGACATGACGCAAAGGGCGCAAAGACCCAAATCCGTCATCGAGCAAATTTACGATGGGATCACGATGCGGGATCAACATCCTGAGGTTCCGGCGTTCGACACGTTGACCTCCGAGCACTACGGCCTCCTCATGGCGTGGGCGGAGTTAGGCGAAGAGGCTGCCCGCCGATTCGTTCAAGTCATCCAGTCAGACGTTTTCAATCAGTACATCAATAAATTGCACGAACATATTCCGGGCTATGATTTCAGGACGAGACTGAGAGAGTCCTTTTTAAAGTCTGATACGGATCTTGAAGCGAGGGGGGAGTATTTGGATCTCGTCGGACGGCCATCCTATTACGCGATGCAGTATGAGGAGTTTTCAGAACTCCAAGATGAGTTGAAAAAGCGCCTCGAGCTTTTAGATGAGATCAGCAGGGTGACTGGTGTTCGTGCGGGGGTCGCGATGGAGAATTTGTTCCGCCGCATGACCTTTGCGAAAACGGTTAAGCTAGGGCGTTATGAAACAGACAACTTGTATGATCTCCACGAAGCCTTGTACCTCCTTAGACGGCAAGCCCGTTACGGGGAAGAACGCCGCAGGTGGAATGGACAAGCCGAGGACCGCGAGCGGGAACTTTTTCATGCCTTTTTCCTTGAAATGCAGATGACAACGATGAAAAACATGCTTGACCGCTACCAGTCCCGCGGCATGGAAGTTGAAGATTGGATTCGGATGCACCACGCGGTTTTCGGCCTTTTGACCGATTACCCGATCGAAAATGAGTTTCACGTTCGGCAGCGTACCAACTTTGCCGATTTCGTTCAGGAGCTGAGGGAGGAAGGTCTCGTTCCAGATGCGATGAGTGAAAACGATGAATTTATTCGGGTCCAGCTACGAGACTTCTTTATTTACAGCGGCCTTCAAATGACGGCGAGCCAATGGTGCGAGCGGATGGTGACGAAAATGGATTTCGACCCGGACGGGCCGCTTTCTCTATCTGATGTCCAAGAAAAAATCGAGGCCAGAAAAAAAGTGTGGGGATGGTACAAAATGCACTGGGAACCCAGCGGCATGACCTTGACCACCGGTCAAGTTTCGAATTTGGCCGAACGAGGGGTCGGCGAGGACTTCTTTGTATACGGTCAGACGGTCAACGGGATTTTGCGTCAGTACTTAGGCGTGGATCTTCTCCTCGACTCACTTCAACCTTATATCAGGGATTACACTTATGATGTGAACTTTTGGTGGCGGCGCTACCTTTCCTATGGGATCGGTGGAAGAGGTGATTTGCTCGCCGAGTGGCGGATGAGGAACCGATTCAAACGGATGAATCAAACGGATCGTTCCCTACTTCAACACATGTTGAAACCGCAGCACGGCACCGTTGACCAAATTGGGATGCTCAACGTCGATGTGGGCGAGAAGATGGACGAGACGAATGACCCTTATCAGTTCCACGAGCGGCTCAAGTTTGCCTTGTGGAATTTCGGACAGCGGCTGCAGCTCGTCCCAGATGATTTTGATTTCAGGACAAATTACAACGGCCCCGATTTCCAGGCTTTGCTTCTCTCTCTGTTAGGTGACGGCCGCGGGGCAGACCGGCGTGATTACCTGGAGTTTACCGAAGCCGTTACCTCCGTACCCGTTGACCTTCGAACCGTTATTTTTGGCCGGCCGTATGTTTTATCTCCGGCGGAACTTCATACAGAACATGGCCTTCGAGAATTTGTGATCAGCACCTTAGCGCAAAGGCCCCATCAGAGACCGCTCACTCAAGAACGGGTTCAAATGTCTGACGAAAAATTCGTGGCTGATCTCGCTGACCGTTTCGATGCCACCGGAATCGATCAAGCGGAGTACGTACGGCTTCTTAAAGACGGTCAGATGACACGACAAGAAATGCTGGCCCTCTTTAGTGATCTCGCTTCCCTTCGGTACGTCATCAAGGCGACCTACAAAACAAAAATTCCGGATAAGACGCTTTTGCGGGCCGTCAAAGAAGAACGGCTGAATGGCAATGTGGTTCAAATGAGAGCGATGATATTTGCGCTGGTTCGTTATTTCCTGGGTGAACTCCAAACACCCTCTAAAATCGAATTGAGCAAAGCCGAAAGGGGAGAACGTCTTCCCGCCGTCGTGGTGGGAAATTGGATCACCGAAATGGGACTTGGGTCATTTGTGAGCGAGGAGTGGAAGCAGACGCTGGCCTCCAAGATCCAAGAAGGAAAACTTAGTCGGAGATCGGCCAAGCGGTTTCTGAGTCGTCTTAAAACCGTAATCGAGATTTTTCAGGATCCGCAGCATCGAATGAAGTGGATCCCCGCCGAAGTGACACCGTCCGTCGCGGAGGGACTCTTAAGAATGATTGACAATGTATTTCAGATGGGTCTTCAGTCGAATGAAATCGTGAGCAAGGTAACTCTTCCTGCAACGGGTGAACCCAAACGAATCGTGGAGGAAATGAACGGCCACGGCGCCTTTAACGGAGTTAGGCTTGCCGAAGATCAAAACTTCTATCGTCTTTTCTTGTACAACGAAAACGTTCTTCGGGCGACAGGACGTTCACGGCCCGCCAATGCTCAAGAACGTCAAGCCCGCATCGCCGAAATCACAAGTATTCGAGAGAAAAACTGGCAAGCGGTCCATCTAGAGGAAACGATCGAGCTTGCCGGAAAGGTCGCATTTTACGGCGTGGCGATCAATCTCGCTCGAAACCTTTGGCACAGTGTCCAGATTTACCGAAAGAGTCTTCATGCGCAATGGGAACATGACCCGGACACGGGAAAAAGGATTAAGGGAGGCGGCCGCGAGAGGCTTGAGCGGATTAAGTATGTTTTGCTGCCGACGACGGGCGCGAAGGACAGGCGTTTCGCTTTTTGGGCCATTATGATCGAAGTGATCTCGGTAATTTTCACGGGGCTCTGGTTCGGATTCTTTGATTTTGCTAATAGCACAGCTTGGGTTGTCCTTATTGTCACTGTGCTCTTTTATCAGTTCAGGGCTGCACCTCAAACCTAC
>MHFT01000061.1 GCA_001804315.1 Omnitrophica bacterium RIFCSPLOWO2_12_FULL_50_11 | reverse complement strand
TGTATTATTGAGTAGAATTTACCAATCTCCCTTTGCTATACTTCTACTTCCTTTCCCCCAGTACCAGACTTATGGGTAATGGTCAGTACAAAAGGGAGAGGGAAAAAAACTACAATTCCGGTCTTGCACCCCTACCTCACTTCACGGTTGATTTTGTTCCGTAAGCGATTTACACTAACCCAGTTCGCACCGAACTTCAGTTCATCAACCAAGCGTAAGGAGAAAAACACATGAATATACGTAAGATGTTGTACATTTTAGGCTTAGGAGTCTTCGCTTTCAGCGTATCCGCTACCGCTCAGACTGCAGCGGAAGAAAATCTTCCGGGCGAAAGCGCTATCGAGGAGGCGGAAACAAAGCAGGCCGCGGTAGAACCCAGCTCCGACGCGGTACCGATGTCAATTCCACAGGCCGCGGAGAAATTAATTCGTGAAGAGGTTGATTTCCTCGGCGCCTTCGAAGTCGAAGACCTCGAAACCGGCGATGTCCACCAACTCTCTTTAGACCATGTTACGGAAGAAGTAACCACCGTGTCAGAAGATGAATACGCGGTTCACAGTGTATTCTTAGATAAAGACGGGAAGCCGCGCGACGTCAACGTCCATATTTTAAAAGTCGGCGCAAATGACTACGAAATCGTTGACGCCGTTTTTGTCGAGGACGAAGCTGCGCCAGAGCCGGAAGGATAGTCCTATTTGAGATGGAATTGTCTTTTTTGGCGCTTGCAGGCGTTTTCGTGAGCGGCCTTGCACTGAATCTAACGCCTTGTGTTTATCCGATGCTCACGGTGACAATTGCGCTGTTTGGCGGGCAAAGTGAAAGAAACCTACTGCGCTCGTTTACAAAAGCGTTCATTTACTTTGTCGGAATCGCTGTTGTTTACAGCATCCTGGGTGTGTTTGCAGCCACGACGGGCGCCTTTTTCGGTTCTGCCGTTGGAAGTTCGTGGGTCCTTGGGCTCGTTTCGCTCGTCATGTTTGTCTTGGCGTTGAGCATGTTCGGACTGTATGAATTTCAAATGCCGTCGTCGGTTGCGAACTGGTTCGGGGGCAGGCGCGGAACAGGAAATATTGGAATTTTTCTTTCGGGGCTTTCCGTGGGTGTGTTTGCGGCTCCGTGTATTGGACCGCCGATTGTGGCGCTTCTTACGCTGGTGGGTCAGATGGCGGATCCCGTGCAAGGATTTTTTGTGTTCTTCGTCTTGTCATTGGGTCTCGGGCTTCCCTATCTTGTGCTCGGAACATTTTCAGGTCTGCTCCAAAAACTTCCGCGGTCAGGCGAGTGGCTCGTTTGGGTGAAGAAGCTTTTTGGTTTCGCGCTTCTGGGGCTTGCGGCTTTTTATTTCGCCCTGGGCTTTTATTCGGACCTTTTATCGTACGTGTTTCCGGTGACGTTGATTGCGGCCGGGATTTACTTGGGATTCGTAGACCGGACGGGGGACACGAGTGTGTTCTTCCGGCGGTTCAAACGCGCGGCAGGAAGCGTTGCGCTCATCATCGTTTTTTTGACTTTTATGTTGGGACCGCGCCATTATGTCGAGTGGGAAGCTTATGCGGCTCGGAAAATTGATTTAGCGCGCGAAGCTCAAAAACCGGTGATTCTTGACTTCTACGCGGATTGGTGCATCCCTTGTCACGAACTTGAACGCTTCACTTATTCCAATCCCAAGGTGATCGAAGCGCTTGAGCCGTTTACGCGTTTGAAGGTAGACGCCACAGATCCCACAACTGAGGAGGCAGCAGAACCAATTGAGCGGTTTGATGTGGTTGGCGTTCCGACCATCCTTTTTTTAGATTGGGAAGGAAACGAAGTGAAGAACACGCGGATTACCGGATATGTTCCGCCAGAGGTTTTTCTTGAGTCTGTCGAAGAGGTTCTCTCCGTGCCTCGAGCCGACAAGGCGGTAGACGATTCGCCGGTCGAGTACGAAGGGTAGTCGAATGGAACCCCAAGAGATAGAGCGCCTAGTACAGGAAACAATCCGCGATGCCGAAGTCCGCGTGAGTGATCTGACAGGAACAGGTGACCACTTCGAGATCGTAGTTGTCTCGGACTCATTTCGCGGTAAAACCTTGATTGAACAACATCAATTGGTCCAAGCGTCGGTTAAGTCAGCGCTTGATGATGGGCGAATCCACGCGATTCAGATCAGGACCGCAACTAAAGAGGATAAGGCGAAGAGGCAGTCGGCCGATGACGGTTTAAGGATCGTTGGCGAATAGCGAGGAGGATGATATGACTCAAAATGTGATCGAACAAATTAAATCAGACATTCAATCGAACAAGATTCTGATTTACATGAAGGGTACGCCAGAGGCTCCGCAATGTGGCTTTTCAGCTGCGACGGTCGAGTTGATCAAAAGCTTTGGGCATCCATTTGCCACGCGGGATATCCTCGCGGGTCCCGGGCTGCGGGAGCAAGTACCCAAGCTTACCAATTGGCCGACCTTTCCGCAGGTATTTGTGAGTGGCAAGTTGATCGGCGGCTGCGATATCGTTCATGAAATGCACGAACGCGGTGAACTTGAGCCGCTTCTGGCAGAGGCATTTAACAGCCCTAACAAAAGTACGTGATTCTGAGGTTGTAGGGGCGTCTCTGCGTCAGGGTGAGGAAGACGGCTTTTTATTTTTGCCGAACGTGACAGGAAGTTCCTCGCCTCGGCGCAATCGTTCAATGTTAGCGCGGTGGTTATAAATCAAAAGGCCGGCAAGTGCCGCGCTGATTGCAAAAACAGTCCAGAACGATTCGATCGAACGGTAGAAGAAAAGGAGCAGGATCGGAAAACTCCCAGCAGCGACGATCGAGGCAAGCGAAACATAACGCTTAATCGTCAAGACGAGCGCCCAAATCAAAGTTGCCAGGATGGACGCAAATGGGAAAATGCCAAGAAGCGCACCAGCAGAGGCAGCGATGCCTTTTCCTCCCTTGAGGCCGAGCCAGGGCGTCCAAGTATGGCCTGCAATAGCGGCAAAGCCAAATAAAAGTTGTCGCAGCACGACGCTCAGATCTGGGAACGCAGGCGCGGTCGGCGCCAGTATCGCTGTAACGACCCAACCTTTTAGGAAATCTAACGTGAGAACAAGGCTTGCCCAACCTTTTCCAGCGACCCGAAGGACATTCGTCGCGCCGACATTACCGCTTCCATGTTCACGGATATCGATTCCGCGGGCTCGTTTCGTCACCAAGTAACCGGTTGGAATCGAGCCGATGAGGTAAGCAATTAAGACCCAAACGGCGTTACTTGCGAAGTTCATCGGTCGACATCATAAGACTGTCAAAGGCTGCGTGTCAAGTGCTTAACGGCACCGTGGGGGCGAGATGTTCCGTTGGCTTGTCAATACCCTTGTTGCTTCAATGATCTTCTTCCCAACACGAGAGTACATAGCCCAGCCAGAAGATTATGATCTGGCTTACGAAGATGCCTGGCCACGGACTGAGGACAACGTTCGGATCCACGGCTGGTTCTTTGGAGCCGACGGCGCTTCTTTGTGCCTGATTTTCTTTCACGGGAATGCAACCAATATTTCGGGAGTGCTCCCGTATGCCAAAGAGTGGGTCAGGCGAGGGATCTCTGTGCTCCTGCTCGACTATCGAGGTTACGGTCAGGGTGAGGGATCGATCAAAGCGGGTACTGATATTTTTTGGGATGCCGAGGCGGGGGTAGAATGGCTTCGGATCGAGAAAGGTTTTGCACCGTCTCAAATTATTCTGTATGGCCAGTCGATCGGCGCCGCACCGGCAATCGAGCTTGCGGCAAGAGAGAAGTTCCGCGCCGCAGTGCTTGAAGCACCGTTTACTTCTATTGAGGACCTTGGCCGCACTCACTACGGTTTTGCACCTGTTTTTTTACTGAAAGATTTTTCTTATGAAAATGAACCAAAGATGAGTCAGATCAAAAGCCCGCTTTTTATCTTGCACGGAACCGAAGACGAAGTCTGTCCCTTTTGGATGGGAAAGCGCCTATTCGAATTGGCACCGGAGCCAAAGGAATTTTTAGAAATCCAGGGTGCCCGCCACAATGATCTCTTGTTTGTCGCAGGAAGCGATGCCTTTGACCGCCCGTTTCAGTTTGTGAGCAAGGAGCGGTAGTCTTGTTAGCAAACCGACCCCTTCTCTTCTTAATTTTCGATGGGATGCTTTGGAGAGAGATGGTAAAATTCCAACATGAGAGGAATTAAAGTATTAAAGCTTAACGATGACGATGAAACACAAGAAATAGAATTTGAATTGTCTTTCCTTCGCCGCCTTACGACCCACCAAAGGTTTCAGATGATGTTTGCAAAGACAAAGGAGCTCGTGCAACTCTCTAAAAGGAATGCAAACAGAAAAACTGCTCAAATGATTAAAAGAACATAAAGCTCAATTCGTCGTCATTGGTGCTACTGCCTTTCCAGTGCATGGTTATGCGCGTGCGACTTTGGATCTTGACCTTTTTATTGCCCCAAACCCAAAAAATGCCGCGAAAGTCTGGCAAGCTCTCAAAGAGTTTGGTACGATATATCAGATGTCACGATTGAAAATCTTCTGACTAAAAAGCTTTTGATCCGTCAATATGTCGTCGAGACCGATATCCATCCTTTTGTAAAAGGAGTTTCGTTTGGACGAGTCTGGAGCAATAAAGTAAAGGCCAAATTTGGCAAAACGTTTGTGTGGTTTGCCTCTCTTGACGACCTCATACGAATGAAACATGCTGCAAATCGGCCGAAAGATTTGGAAGACCTAAAATACCTTAAGCGGTTAAGAAGAAGGAGAAGATAAGATGCAAATCAATCAATCAATGAGAAGCCTTTTCCTTGCGCTTTTCCTTCTCATTTTAATCTTTGCCTCTGGAATGCCTTCCGCCTTTGCCGAACTCAAAACCGGCATGGCTGCGGATGTGGTGGTGGGGCAGACGGATTTTACTTCTGGTTCAGATGATCAGGGAGGCAGCGCAGGCGCCAATACCCTGGACAATCCAGTTGGTGTTTTCTCAGATGGCACCCGATTGATCATCGGCGTATACTGGCAATAACCGCGTTCTGGTCTACAATACGATTCCTACCCGTAATAATGCCCCTGCGGCTGTGGTGATCGGCCTGCCTGATTTTACCACTACTACATCTGGGACAACGGCAACTAAGATGGGCGCGCCTCAACAAGTTTGGTCAGATGGTACACGATTATTCGTGGCTGAGTTTAGCAACCATCGGGTTCTGATTTTCAACCGTATTCCTACAACGAACGGTGCTGCTGCTGATATCGTCATCGGCCAGCCTGACATGACTTCTGGAGCAGCCAATCAAGGAGGAAATCCCGGCCCCAATACGCTCAGAGGTCCTGTCGGAGTTTGGTCAGACGGTAACAGACTCATTATTGGGGAATCCGAGAATCATCGCATCCTCATCTTTAATCGTATTCCCACCGCCAACAATGCTTCTGCAGACGTTGTCATCGGACAGGCTGATTTTACGACCAGAACATCTGGATGCGCTGCAAATAAGCTTGGCAGGGCGCAAGGTGTCTTTTCTGACGGCAAAAGATTAATTGCGGCTGAGTGGAACAACGCCCGCATTTTAATCTGGAATTCTGTTCCCACTACCAGCAACGTGTCTGCAGATGTCGTCGTGGGTCAAAAGGACTTTACATCGTGTGCGGTGAATCAGGGAGGTAGTGCAGCCGCCAATACTTTTGGCATCAATAATTTTGGCCCCACTATTTATGCTGGAAGATTGTTTGTTCCAGATCGCAACAACAACCGTGTCCTTGTCTGGAACCGTATTCCTACTGAGAACAATACTCCCGCAGATATTGTGATCGGCCAGCCTAATTTTACGACCACTTCAGCTGGTACCACAGCTGCTAAACTCAATGCTCCTCGGACTGTTTTTTCGGACGGTAAAAGATTATTCATCACTGATGATTCCAACAGCCGCGTCCTCATCTTTAACATTGGTAGCAGCGCCATTGACCTTTCTCCCCAATTCAAACAAGGCAAAGCAGTCTTGGGAAAGGTCTTCTGGGACTTAAATGGGAATGGAAGGCAGGATCGTGTGCTGCCGTCATTGCCTGGAACGCTTCCTCGCAATGACGGTGCCGTTGAGGAACGGGGCATCGAAGGTGTCAAAGTCGTCTCTGACACCGGTATCTATGCCATTACTGATCAAGACGGCAAGTATCACTTCCCCTTTATTGAAACAGGCCAAAGACTCTTAAAGATTGATCCATCAACACTTCCAGAAGGAGCCATCATAACCACAGAATCCCCAAGGAAAGTGACTATTACAGAAGGAATCCTCACCAAAGTATCCTTTGGGGTGAAACTACCTGAAGCGAGCATAGAGCATAGGGCAGAGAGCATAGGGACACCCTCTGCCCCAAGCCCTCTGCACTCTCCCGATCTTCCCTTCCTTCAAGTCTCTATCTCTGAAGATGCTACCAAACTCTCTCCCCATCTTTTTGTCTCAGCCAAAGAGGAGAAAGACAGGATCATCTTCACGATCCAGTGTAATTACTTCCTCTTCATTGAAAGAGCGGAACTTAAGCTTTATGACCAAAACTATGAGCTCCTCAGATCCATTCCTCTTCCCAAACCGCTTCCCCTTTATTATGAACTCCCTCAAGCTGAAATCTCCACTCACCAGTCCCTTTTCTATCAGCTCTCGGTATTTGACAAAGAGGGTCGGGAGGATAGGACGGGAATTGGAGTGTTAAGGATATCGTAAGAGATTGTGAGTTCCGATCTTGCGCAGATAGGCTGTAGTTCCAATTTTTTGATAGGTAATCCGGTAATTCTGGGAGACACGTAAATCGAAGATATCTCTTTGGCCCGCCATCTTTTTGTGTCCCAAAGAAGGATGACCGGGATTTGACTGGAGCAGTTCGAGTGCCTTTTTAGCGCGGTCTTGAATGTCCGAGGGGAGTTTTTTGTAGCGGCGGATGAATGTTTGAGTAGCCTCAAGGTGCATTATTCATCTATTTTTTTGAATAGTTCTTTTAAATTCTTGGTCCTGGTCACCCGCTTTTTTTCTATATCTTTTTGGGCATTTGCTTCGTCTTGTTGCCATTCAGGGGTATAGAAATAAGCTTGATCCTTTGGGACCAGGACCTGGGGTTCAAGAATAATCTTATCATTTTCCACATGGATGTCGATGTATTCATGGACCTCGAGCCGGAGCATCTTGATAATGGCCTTCGGCAGCGCAATTTGGTAATTTTGGCCAATTTTTCTTAACATGGAACCACCTTTACCTCGAAACCGAAACAAGCATAACACAAAATTCATTTATTGCCAAAATATGATTTTTGTATTAATGCGCCTTCGGCGGATAAGTCGTCGGGACTGCGTTTTCAAGTTCATTCTTATTGGGGGTATTTCTGTTTTTGGATTGCCTGTCACGTCTACCTTTGCAGAGCTTACGAGCGGCATGGCAGCGGATGTGGTAGTGGGGCAGCCGGATTTTACGTCGAGCACGGCTAACAATGGAGGCCGGAGTGCGAGGACCCTCAGTAATCCTGTTAGTGTTTCTTCGGATGGTAGGAATTTATTCATCACCGATTGGGGTAACCACCGCGTTCTAATCTACAAGAGCATTCCTACTACCAACAATGCCTCGGCGGATGTCGTCGTAGGCCAAGCCAATTTTACTTCTGGCTCGTCTAATCAGGGAGGAAACCAACGTGCAAGCAGCCTAAGTTTGCCTTACGGAGTTTTGACGATCGACAATAAATTACTTATTTCCGACAATAACAATGGCCGCGTTCTGATCTACAATGCCATTCCCACTAGCAATGGTGCCTCTGCAGATGTAGTGATAGGAAAGCTCACTTTTACCTCATCTAATCCAACAACAACTCCTGCAGGAAATAAACTGACATTTCCCCAAGATATTTCTTTCGATGGCAAGAAATTATATGTTCCCGACTATTCTTTCCATCGTCTCCTTATTTATAACACCATCCCCACCAGCAACAACGTTTCCGCAGATATTGTCATTGGCCAGCCTGACTTTACGACTACGACAGGCGGCAGAGCTGCGAATAAACTTAATGGTCCTAAAAAGGTTTTCTCAGATGGAAAAAGATTATTTATCGCTGATGAAGGAAACCACCGCGTCTTGATCTACAACATCGGTGAGAGCGCCATTGACCTCTCTCCCCAATTCAAACAGGGAAAGGCAGTCTTAGGAAAGGTCTTCTGGGACTTAAATGGCAATGGAAGGC
>MHFT01000060.1 GCA_001804315.1 Omnitrophica bacterium RIFCSPLOWO2_12_FULL_50_11 | reverse complement strand
GTAGCTCAGCCGGTAGAGCAGCGGTTTCGTAAACCGCAGGTCGTGGGTTCAAGTCCCACCGCCAGCTCACCTATTTTTTGTAAGATCAGGTCTCTCGCTGAAAAAAGATCTATCTTTCGGTAGGGATTACGTTTACGGTGCTTTAAAGGTGTATCGAAGTAACACAATTTTCGGAGCGCTCCGAAAATTGGCCTAAGCACTGCGCTGCGAGCTGCCGACAAGAATGTTCGAATAATTCTAGCAAGATAGCTCCATCGGGCCGCGCATCCTCCTGACCGTGTGCGCCAAAGCGGAACCAAATGAACCGATCCAAAATTGAAAAAATCACTGAATTAATTCTGATTTTGTTCCTGTTTTTTCACGTGCTGTGGCATCTCATCTACTTTGAGCGAAGTTTGATTGCCGTAACTGTAAATTTTTTCTTATTAGTGATTGCCTTTGTGTATTCGGTCGTTCGGCATTGGGAAGGATTAAAAACGTACGGGATTCGATTCGATAATTTGCCAGCGAGTCTTAAGGCAACTGCCGTGCCGTTAGTGGCGATCGTGTCGCTCTGCCTCGTAGTGCTCGCAGTCAAACAACGAATGGGCCGGTGGCCACAGGCGAATGAATTCCTCACTTTTTTCTTATGGGGCACTTTTCAGCAAGGGGTCGTTCAGTCCTATTTTTTACTGCGGTATCAAGCGATCGTCGGGAAAAAATGGTTCGCCGTACTACTGGCTGCACTGACGTTTGGTTTGTTTCACATTCCGAACCCGGATTTGATGCTGATTGCCTTTTTCGGCGGGATGTACCTGTCGTATTTTTTTTGGAAATGGCGAAATTTGTTCGCGGTGGGGTTCCTGCACGGGATGCTTTCTCTTACTTTTATCGTCACCTTGAAACCTGCTCATGCGATCTCAGACAGTTACCGAGTTGGACCAGATTCTCTTGGCCCAACTCGTGGTTTGATCGCCCAATCGTTAACGCCGGAGCACAAAATTGCGGAATTTATTCCAAGTCAGATCCCAAGAAGTTTTTCGGATTATTTCGATGGTCGAGTTTATCCGATCCGTGACTTTGACAATCTCAAGGAATTTTTGCAATTGCTGGAACCGGCGCTTGTCGTATTGGGTCAGGACGATTATGCGGCGTTCCGTTCGGAGTTTCCTGAGGTGAGGGTTTACGCCTGGAAATCGTCGCTGATGTGGCGTCGTAATTTTAAGAATTTCAAGCGCGACACGCTCAAATGTCTTCTGACGCTTAACTTTAAGAAGCTGGATCGGCTGTATCGGTTGCCTGTCGTTTTGATTTCAAATAAGCCATTAGGTGAGTTGCGCGGTGAGCTTGCCCAGGATGAGACGAGGAGAGGCTAGCTTTTTTTTCGCAGGTGTGCAGGCAGAATTTTCAGTACGTCGCGATATTTGGCAACGGTGCGACGGGCAATTTTGATTCCCTCTTTTTGTAGCAACTCAACCAGTTTGGCATCAGTGAGAGGTTTTGCTTTGTCTTCATGTTCAACCAGCCGTTTCACTACCTCCATCACACTTTTCTGCGACTCTACGGTTCCATTCTCACTGACGAGCTTGGTGGAAAAGAAGCTTTTGTAGGGGATTGTGCCCTGCGGCGTTTCGACATATTTTCCGTGTATCGCGCGGCTGACCGTCGACTCATGCAATTTGATTCTCTGAGCCACGTCTTTTAGTCTCAAGGGTTTCAGGTGAGAGAAACCTTTTGTGAAAAAATCAAGTTGTGCGCGCAGAAGTTCTTCTGTAATCAGTCTGATCGTGCTTTTCCTCTGGGCAAGGGCGCGTATCAGATCGAGTCCGGACTGGATCCTCTCGCGGATGAAAGACAAGGTTTTTTTGTCCGTTCCTTTGTTTCTGAGGATTTGACGATACATAGGGCTGATTCGAAGTTCTCGCACTGATTCCTGATTCATTTCAATCGTGAATTCCTCTTCGCGGTCCGGTGCCATAGAGATTTTCGCGTCCGGGATAACGCATTGAGGTTTTTCATGATAGAAAATTCTCCCTGGTTTCGGTTCCAGACGGGTAATTTGTTCGTAGGCAGCTTTGACAACGGGGGCCGTTGTATGGAGTGCCCGTCCTAAGGCATGGAAATCCTTTCGCTTAAAGAGGTCAAAGTGGTGTTCCAGGATGGTCTGAGCTAAGTTAGAGTCCTCTTGTTTTCGAAGCTGAATTAATAAAGTTTCTTGGAGTGATCTTCCGCCAACGCCGGGTGGATCTAACGACTGGATACGTGTCAGTACTTTTTCTATCTCTTTGGCGTCTTGTCCAATAGCATGTACCAGTTCTTCGACAGATGCGACCAGACGTCCGTCGTCATTGATGTTTCCAATAATTTCTTGAGCGGTTGTCTTGTCCATCGATGAAAGTTCTAATATGCCGAGTTGCCATTCGAGATAGTCAGACAAGGTAGGGGGTTTCGTCAGACTGGACTGCTGATAATCACGTTTACGCTGAGCTTCTAGTGGATCTCGTTCTGAAAAATCAGTCGAAAATTCCTGGTCGTTCAGATTTCCATTATAGGACTCTATCATCTGGAGCGTATCGGAGACTCGATCTTCTTTGGCAGGCGATTCATTAAGGAGCTCTGGCTCCGTCGAGATTTCCTCCTGGTCATTTGTTGGAACCTCTTCCAACACTGGGTTTTGCGTTAACTCTTGCTCTATTTTCTGCTCAAGTTCAAAGACGGGGAGCTGAAGCAAAGTAAGAAATTGTCTGAATTGAGGTACGAGAATAAGTTTCTGGGTTTGCGTTTGAGCGAGGCGATGTTCCATGAAAAAAGAGTATCACTGTTTCAGCATATTGTCAAAGCGGTTTTCAGTTTGTCGATGTGTTATAAGTTCCTCGTTTGAAATATGTTACGTTGATGTTGACAACCTAATAATCTCTCGTTATAATGACAAAATTTATGGTTATGAGACCCTACCACGAGTAAGCCTGGCGTGGTATTTTTTTTGATTGCTTAAGTGGGTGATTTTAAGAGGCTCTCGACCGCAGGTGGCAGAAGAGACAACGCCGCGTAAGAAAAGTGTTCCGGAGGGCTTATGGACGAAGTGTCCATCATGCGGGCATGTCGTGTATACCAAAGCACTACATGAAAATTTATCCGTATGTCCAAAGTGTAGTTACCACTTCGTGATCGGTGCACGGGAAAGAGTAGAACTTTTGATCGACCGTGACACCTTTAAGGAAATGTGTATGAATTTGAAAACGGAAGATCCGCTCAATTTCAAAGCCGCCAAACCGTATCTGACCAAGTTGAAGCAAGACCAGGAAAAAACAGGTCTCGAGGAAGCTGCCGTGGTAGGGGAGGGTGAATGTTTCAAGAAGCGGATCGCGTTTGGCGTTACCGATTCACGATTCATTATGGGATCAATGGGGTCTGTCGTCGGGGAGAAATTGACACGACTCATTGAACACGCTCATGCGCGTCAGCTGCCGCTTGTTATCGTTTCAGGCTCCGGTGGCGGCGCGCGTATGTATGAAGGAGCTCTTAGTTTGATGCAGATGGCCAAGACCGCATCGGCGCTCGCACGATATTCTCATGCCAGACTGCCTTACGTGTCGGTCTTGACCCATCCAACGATGGGCGGAGTGATGGCAAGTTTTGCTTCTCTGGGTGATTTTATCATTGCGGAGCCCCGGGCTCTCGTTGGGTTTGCGGGGCCGCGTGTGATTGAGCAGACGATCCGGCAGAAATTGCCGTCTGAATTTCAAACTTCAGAATTTTTGCTCGAACACGGGATGATTGATCTTGTGGTAGAGCGAAAAGATTTAAAGACGACCATCTCGAAGTTGATTGAGTACTGTACCTAGCGGAGGGCGGTGGCACGCATGGCTCGCGTGGTGATTCAAGAGGTCACAAAAATTTACGATGGCGGTGTTTTAGCCGTCAACGGTATCAATCTCGATGTTGCGGACAAGGAATTCGTTGTACTCGTGGGGCCGTCGGGATGTGGAAAATCAACGATCTTGCGGATGATCGCAGGCCTTGAGCCGATCACGCGTGGAACGGTCTCGATTAACGGGCAGATTGTCAATGACGTACCGGCCAAGAACCGTGACATTGCCATGGTTTTCCAGAACTACGCTCTTTATCCGCACATGAATGTGTATGAAAACCTTGCGTTTGGTTTGCGTCTCCGTCGATTTCCAACAAGGGAAGTAGACAGACGAGTGAAGGAGGCAGCAGAGATTCTTGGCGTATCGGATTGCTTGAAACGAAAGCCAAAGGAGTTGTCCGGAGGGGAACGACAACGGGTCGCCGTTGGACGTGCCATTGTGCGGAAACCGAAGGTGTTCTTGTTTGACGAACCTTTGAGCAACTTAGATGCGAAGCTGCGGGTTCAAATGCGGATGGAACTCCAGAAACTCCACAACCGGCTCCAGTCGACGATGATCTATGTCACTCATGATCAGGTCGAGGCGCTCACTCTGGGAGATCGCATTGTCGTGATGAACGGAGGTGTCATTCAGCAGATCGCAGATCCGGTCCGTTTGTACGAGAACCCCGTGAATAAATTTGTTGCTGGATTTATCGGGTCTCCGCCGGCAAATTTTCTGCAGGGCCGTATCATTTCGAAAAATGGGGAGCTCCACTTTGTTGACGACGGGATCGATTTAAAAATCCTGAGACAGCATCGCGCATCCTTAATTCCTCATGTGAACAAACCGGTCCTCTTAGGCATCCGGCCGGAGGACGTTTATGACAAACTGTTTGCCCAGGACGCTTCCGAAGAATTCACGATTACTGCCTCTGTGGATTTGGTAGAACCCATGGGATCCGAGATTTATCTCTATTTTTCGGTTGGGCGGAACAACCTGATTGTGCGCGTTGGAAATCAAGATACAGCAACAACGAATCAAGACCTGCAGCTCGTGTTTGATATGTCCAAGGCTCATTTCTTTGATCCGAAAACAGAAGAAGCGATTGCCTGATCCTATTTAACGAACGCGTTCTGTGTACGTCGGGAGTGGTTTCAAACTCGTCTTTACGCAAGCGTTTGGCCGTGGTACTTATGAATGACGCGTCTCGTATGAATCCATCTGGATGAAAAGATTTGTCCCCCAGCATTACCAGAACTGGACAAAACACCTCCTGCTTGCATCCGCCTTCTTGTTCCTCATTGTTTTGACCTATTTCTGCTTGTTCCAACTGAATCGGTTTTCTACGGATGTCGCGCACGCACAAGTTCAGCTGGCGCTGATCTTATCTGCTTCCTTTATTCCAGTCGGCCTTTCTTGGATTAGTTTTCGCAGTCTCGGATTGATCCTTTTTTTACCTTTTTCGGGCTCGCTGGCTGTATTGACGTCGTCGGTAACGCATTCACCTTTATTTCTCATTTTTATTCCTGCTCATGTTGTATTTTGTCTCCTGCTTTTTTATGTCGATCAGAAAAAAGGCGCTCAGATTATCGATTGCAACGTCGAAATCGAAAAAGCGATTAATGAGAAAAACGACTTGGAAATCGCCTATCAAGAAAAGGGGATCGGCATTAGTGCCTTTTTTAAAAAATACACGAGCTATTACAATCTGAGAAGTCTGGCGAACGAGTTTTCATCTACCTTATCGCTAAAAGAGTTGTGTCAGACGATCGTGACAAGGACGATGGGTCTCGTGGGGGCAGGTTTAAATGCCGCTCCTGCGTCCTGTTTGCTGCTGCTATCGGAAGGTGAAGGAGGCAATCTTTCCTTGATGGCGTCGAAAAGTTTGCCGAGCGAGAAAAGCATCAAGTCAAAAAGCGGCGACATCTTTGATTTTTGGATTCTCCGAAACCGGCAGTCACTGATCGTGGCGGATACGCAAAAAGACTTCCGATTTGACCTTAAAAAAACAGCCGAATCTAGAGAGATTCGAAGTTTAATCTCCTCACCGATCATCCACGAAGGAAAAGCAATGGGAACGATGAGGATGCAGTCACCCCATGCGTCTTCATTTACAACGGACGACCTCCGTATCTTAGATGCTATTTCGACGCTTGCATCCTCAGCCGTGTCGAATTCAATCCTATTTCACAAAACAGAAGAACTGGCGATCAAAGATTCGCTGACCGGACTTTACGTCCAGCGGTACTTTCTAGAGCGGCTCAATGACGAACACAAGCGCAGCCTCATGTCCGGCGTAGCCTTAACGCTGCTCATGTGTGATTTGGACCATTTCAAAGCATGTAATGACCGCTATGGACATGGGATCGGTGACTTGATCTTGACCAAAACATCGGATCTGCTTCGTACTCGTGCGGAGCATGGGATCGTCGCTCGATATGGAGGCGAGGAATTTTCAATTTTGCTGCCGAGGCTGGCACGCCGAGAAGGATTATCCCTTGCGGAAACGATTCGCCGGGATCTTGAGCAGATGAATGTGACGGTCCGAAGAGAAGCGATTCCCATGACGATTTCGATCGGCGTCGCTTCGATTCCAGAAGATACGCTCGATTCGGAAGGATTGATTCAAATCGCGGATGCGAGACTTTACAAAGCAAAAAAAAATGGGAGAAATTGCGTATGTGGAGGCGATTAGGGGTCGTTGTTTCTTCTGCCCTCTTGGTCTTAGGTCTATACCTCGTGACAGCGCGCGATCCGAAGGCGCTCCTTTTTCTTTTCCCATTTGCGTTTTTGTATGCCTTCTATCTTCTCATCGTTTCAGATCGGGCTTTACTGCTCTCCTTCGGGGTCTTCTGGCTTGCTTTGAGTTTGTGGGCTTCTGTCGAGAAACGTGCGATTCTTTTTCTTGTACTGCCAGTTCTCGGCGCCTTCATGGTTGGCGCCCTTTTTCTTTATCTGAAACACTGGGATCGGAAAATTCGCGGCGCAGATCTACGGAAAGGATCCGCAAAAAAGGAAACCGAGCTGCTTCGGCAGCGATACGAAGCGCGAATGGAAAGCCTCACGCATCTTGAGCAGCGTGTGGGCGGTTTGCTTCGGTTATTTGAAAGAGCAAGAGATTTCAATGAGTGTTTAAGTCTATCTGAATTGGTTGCTGTTCTGGCCAAAAAAATAGCTCCCCATCTAGAATTCACCAAAGGAACGCTCATCCTTTTTTCTTCGCTCCCTGAAGACAAAGGTCGGGTCAGCCAAATCCTAAGTTTTGGTCCGAAAAAGCGCATCGGGGACGGCATCCATCAGCAATTTGCTGACGCATGTATACGCGCTGCCCAAGATTCAGAGCAGTTAGTCAAATTAGAGGCGGCTGGTATTGAGGAAGCAAATCAGTTCGAGCGTTGTGAAACCGAGTGGCCGGTGTGGGTGTTTCCACTTTGTGTGGAGCACGAGCGTATCGCCTTGATGGTTGTTGAAGGAGGGTCGGAGAATGATCTTGCAAGTTTCGAGATTCTGGCCTCTCAACTTTCGCTGCAAGTCAAAAAAATCAGGCTCTATGAAACGGTTAAGGAAGTTTCGATTATCGACGGCTTGACGCACGTTTTCGTGCGGCGTCATTTTTTGGAACGTTTCCGCGAGGAGTTGAAAAGAGCAGTGCGTTATCGGTTTCCACTTTCGGTTTTAATGGTAGACGTTGATGATTTCAAAAGTTATAATGACAAATTTGGTCATCTCGTCGGTGACCGTACCCTTCGGGAAGTGGCGCAAGTGATCCGTGAGAACGTGCGCCGGGTCGATGTCATTGGCCGGTACGGGGGTGAGGAATTCATCATTGTCGCACCAGAAATTGAAAAGCGAAAAGGTCTAGAACTTGCGGAACGTGTCCGTTCCTCTATTGCGAGAAGGCGCTTCTCGATCTACGATGTGGAAACACGCGTGACCCTGAGCGTAGGGGCGAGCTCTTTTCCGGAAGATGTGCGTGGAGCACAAGTGTTAGAGAGCTCGGAAGCCGAGTCGAGAGAACTCATCGAAAAAGCGGATCAAGCTTTATACCGAGCCAAAGAGGAAGGCCGGAATCGAGTGGTGTCGTATTCATAGGTGTTGGGAAAAGGAGGCTTCAGGTAATGAAGTTTTTTTTAGATACGGCGCATATCCATGAGATCGAAGAAGCAGCGAGTTGGGGTGTCTTGGATGGGGTGACGACGAACCCATCGCTCGTGAGTAAGGTGGGTGGTGATTTCAAACAGCTGATTGAAGAAATCTGCACGATGGTGAATGGTCCCGTTAGCGCTGAGGTAGTTTCCTTGACAAGAGAAGAGATGGTTGAGGAGGCGCGCGAACTGGCCGGAATTCATAAGAACGTCGTCGTTAAAATCCCGTTGATTGTTGAAGGCTTAAAGACCGTTAAGATCCTCACGTCCGAGGGTATTAACGTCAATGTGACACTGTGCTTTTCTGCTAATCAAGCGTTGCTTGCCGCAAAAGCCGGTGCGACATACGTCAGTCCCTTCGTTGGCAGGCTCGATGACATTTCACATGAGGGCCTCGCCGTGATTCGTGATATCAAGCAAATCTACGTCAACTATGGTTACAAGACCAAGATCTTAACTGCCAGTGTACGAAATCCGCTCCACGTGCTTGAAGCTGCCAAAGCAGGGGCTGATGTTGTCACCCTGCCGTTTCAAGTCCTCCAGCAGCTGGTCAAGCATCCACTTACCGACATTGGCTTGGAGCGATTTCTTGCCGACTGGGAAAAAGGCGCGAAAGCAGGTCTTCTCAAGATTCGCGGAGCCTCGTCGTAACGTGTCAGACCGTCTTTTGCGCAGAAAAACATCATACGTCGCAGTCCTTGTGACCGTCTTGTTTTGCTGCTTGTCATTACCCATCTCGCTACATTCTGAGGAGCCGGCCGAAGAAATCGAAGTGGTCGCAGACGATCTTCAATATTTAAAGGATGAGCACAAGATCATAGCGGCAGGCAATGTCGTCGTGGTGCGAGGCGATTTGGAACTTTCCGCCGATCGTGCCGAAGTGAATATCGAAACAAAACAAGCACAGGCTGAAGGGCATGTTGTACTTCGGGAACGTGGCAAAGGAATGCTTTCGGGCAGAGAAGCGTCTTTCGATTTTGAGACTTCGCAAGGTTCTATTCCGGACGGACGATTTTACCATTTTCCCTGGTATGGCCACGGCGACGAGATGAAACAAGAACAGAAGAAAGTCATTAAGGCTTGGAATGTTTACATTACTTCCTGCGATTTTCCTCATCCTCATTACGACCTCAAAGCGCAGGAAGCAACGGTATACACGGGGGATAAAATCGTTGCAAAAAATGTGGTGTTCCGGATTCTCGAGGTTCCGGTTTTTTGGTGGCCCTATCTCGTGATTCCGTTGAATTATCATTTTGGAGGTGTGAAGTCTGGCTATTCCGACGAATTTGGCGCTTATCTCCTTACGTCTAAGGGTGTCGCGATTACTGAGAATGTGAAGGGAAGATTGCTCTTTGATTGGTATGGCAAACGCGGGTTTGGTTTCGGCGCAGAAGCTGATTATAAATTTGAACGGCTGGGGACCGGAAGACTTCAGCTCTACGGGATTATGGATCAGAATGCTCCCAATGGGCGCGCGGATAATCCTTTTGAGAATAAGAACCGCGACGACCGGAATCGCGGGCGTGTGACTTGGAAGCACAAAGCACGACTCGATCCGTTGACGACACTCCAACTCCAGTGGTATGAACTTAGCGACGGTGTTTTTCTACAGGATTTTTACGAGCGGGAGCATCGTGCGGAAGTGAATCCACAATCCTTTGCAACGTTAACGAGAAATTCGAGCCGGTACAGCCTTCTTGGGCACGTTGAAAAGCGCACGAACCGCTTTCAGAGTGTTGCGGAAAAGCTTCCCGAAGTAGCCTTTACATGGCTGCGCCGTCCTTTATTCGGCACGAATTTCTATTATACGAATGAAGAGGGTTTCCTTAATCTCAATGAGACGAAGGCATTTGGGCCGCGACTACGCCAGACCGTCCAGATCTACACGGATCATGAGTTGGCTTATCCCATACGGCTCGCGAAGTTTTACAGCTTTATCCCCTTTATCAATTTTCGAGAGGATATCTATACCGACGGAAAAGCTAAAGAGGAAGAGATCTCGCGCACGGTTTTTGGACTCGGTTTTGATTCGAGCACACGATTTTATCGTGAGTGGGATTATGAAGGGAAAAAGTTTGGGATGGAATTTAGCGGGATCCGTCATGTCGTGGAGCCCATTCTTCAATACAATGCGATTAAAGTGGCTACGGTTGATCCTTCTAAAGTGATCAATACCGGTCGTGGAGACAATATCGATCATCAGGATATTCTTACGTTCGGCGTTGAAAACCGGATCCAAACGAAGCGACGAGTCGGCCGGGTCGACGTCGTGAGCTTTAATGCTTTTCTCGATTACTCTTTTGGCCCGGGGTCAGATTTATTAAGAACACGCGCGAACAAATTTACGGAAACCCGCGTTGAAATAGAGGTTCGGCCATACGATTGGTTTTTGATCCGAAATAACTCGGTTTACAGCTTTGCGGATTCCGGTTTTGACCGCAACAATCTGGACCTCGTCTTTGAGCCAGGGCGTTTGCAGCTCGGGTTGGGCCACCGTTACAGCAGCAATTTGAAGACAACGACGGCAGAAGGCCGGGATACGGACAGTCAACTGACCGTTGATGTCAACTATGACCTCAACGAGCGTTGGGACGTTGGCGGTTACATCCGATGGGAAGCAAACGAAAATGTTCTTGAGGAGTGGGAGATTCGTGCAAGACGCGATTTGCACGACTGGATCCTGGATGTCGGTTTCAATGTCCGTGATTCCGATCGAACGGATTTGGAACGCACGTTCAACAAAGAAGTATTTGTAGAGCTTCAGTTAAAAGCCATACCCGAGGTGAGCTTAAAAACAGGTCACCGCTCATCGTTTTCTGGGCCGCGCATTGGCCGAATGTATTCTGGTGTGCAAGAAGGACCTTTACCCTCTTCACTGACGTTGACTTCAGAAGCCCCTCCCGTTTGAAAAGCTCGTGGATCATCGCGCCCAATAAAGTGACATGAATATTGGCATTATTGGATCTGGCCATGTCGGGTTGGTGACAGGCGCTTGCTTTTCCGATTTGGGAAACCAAGTGATCTGTATGGACCACGATATTGGAAAAATCAATTTGCTTCGCCGGGGCAGGATGCCCTTTTACGAACCTGGTCTTGCGGAGATGGTGCACAAGAACTGTAAAGAGAAACGATTGCGTTTCTCAACGAGCGTGCGGGAAGTGGTTCATTTCTCAAAGATTATTTTCTTGTGCGTTGGAACGCCGTCGCGGGAAAACGGTGAAGCCGATTTGTCTGCGATTGAGGCGGTTGCGGAAGCAATTGCTGCGAATTTAACTGAGTATCGCGTGATTGTCGAAAAGAGTACTGTGCCAGTAGAAACAGGTGTTCAGGTTCATGGGACCATTAAGGCACACAACAAGACGAAGAAGAAGATTCCATTTGACGTTGCCTCCAATCCAGAATTTTTGCGTGAGGGTTCTGCCATTCAGGATTTCTTCCATCCCGACAGGATTGTTCTCGGTATCCAAAGCAAGCGGGCGGAAAACGTACTGTTAGATTTGTATCGGCCTTTCAAGGCGCCGATCATGATTACTGATATTCGCAGTGCTGAAATGATTAAACATGCGTCCAATTCCTTTCTCGCAACCAAGATCTCGTTCATTAATTTAGTCGCTCAAATGTGTGACCGGGTTGGTGCGGACGTCCGGAAGGTTGCGCAGGGAATGGGTGCAGATCCGAGAATCGGAGCGTCATTTCTGAGCGCTGGAGTTGGTTTTGGCGGTATGTGCTTCCCAAAAGATCTGCAAGCGTTCATTCGAATAGGAGAAAAGTTGAACGTCAATTGCGGTTTATTAAAAGGGGTACAGGAAATTAATGAGATCCAAAAATTGGAATTTGTTGCTAAAGTCCAACGCGCATTGTGGAATCTCGGGGGTAAGACCGTCGGCGCACTTGGGCTTGCTTTTAAACCCGATACTGATGATATGAGATTTGCACCTTCTATCTCTATTTTGAATCGGTTGATGTCAGAGGGAACGAGGGTAAAAGCGTACGATCCGCAGGCCATATCGCAAGCAAAGCAAGTCTTAAATGGAGTTCGATACGTACCAAATGCTTACGAAGCATGCCGCGGTGCCGACGCGTTACTCATTTTAACCGACTGGCACGAATTTAAGGAATTAGATCTCAAAGAGGTGAAGAAATTGCTGAAACGTCCTATCGTGGTCGATTGCCGTAATATCTACGATCCCAGCGCGATGAAAGCGCTCGGTTTTCAGTACTATTCAATGGGTCAGGCGCAAAGCACATGAAAGGGGTTGTTTTAGCGGGTGGTTTGGGAAAGCGGCTGTCACCTTTAACCATTGTGACCAATAAACACCTGCTGCCTGTCTACGACAAACCGATGATTTATTACCCGATCCGGACGTTGGTCAAAGCCGGCATTCGGGATATTATGATCGTCACGGGCGGTAATTCGGCCGGCGACTTTCTGAAGCTGCTCGGAAACGGCTCCGACTTTGGACTTAAGGATCTCTATTACACCTATCAAAGAGGAGAAGGCGGTATCGCAGAAGCGTTGGGTTTAGCCGAGCATTTCGCCGAAGGAGAAAAAATTGTTGTGATCCTCGGGGATAACATTATCGAAGATGACCTGACGCCTTATGTGAATCGCTTCCGCCGGCAGGAAAAAGGGGCAAGAATTTTTTTGAAGAAGGTGAATTCTCCTCAGCGGTTTGGTGTGCCCGTATTTAAAAAAGGGGAAATTGTCGCCGTTGAAGAAAAACCCAAGAAACCGAAAAGTCCATACGCCGTTACCGGTGTTTATATGTACGACCGGCGCGTCTTTGACATGATCAAAACGCTGAAACCTTCAAGCCGCGGTGAGTTAGAAATCAGCGATGTGAATAATCGTTACATCCAATCGAGGACGTTGGAGTACGATATCTTGAAAGGCTTTTGGTCCGATGCGGGGACCTTTGAATCACTTCAGAAAGCGGGCACGTTAATTGCGCGAAATGCTCAGAAATCAAGATGACGCATATCTTAGTGACGGGTGGCTCGGGATTTATCGGATCGAATTTTATACGATACTATTTAAATCAGCATCCGGACGTTTCGATCACCAATTTGGATAAACTCACGTATGCCGGCAATCGGGCCAATACCCGAGACCTTGAGCGCGATCCACGGTATGAATTCATTCACGGTGATATCTGTGATCCGAAACTTGTTCGGAAACTGATGAATGGAGCGGATCAAGTAATTCATTTCGCTTCGGAAACACACGTCGACCGCTCGATCGCCTCGGCAGGCGAATTTGTGCGGACAAATGTCGTTGGCACGAATGTTCTTTTAGAAGCTGCTACAGGGACAAAAATTAAGCGCTTTCTCCACTTTTCTACAGACGAGGTTTACGGCTCACGGCGAAACGGCTCGTCTTCTGAAAACGATCCGCTCAATCCGTCAAGCCCCTATTCGGCGTCAAAAGCGGCAAGCGATTTGCTCACACTCGCCTATTGGAACACGCATCACGTGCCGGTCACGATTATTCGTTGTTGTAATAATTTTGGCCCGTTTCAATTTCCGGAGAAGGTGATTCCTCTCTTTATCACGAATCTGATCGAGGGAAAGAGAGTGCCGCTTTATGCGAAGGGTGAAAATGTACGGGAGTGGATGTACGTTGGCGATTGTGTGCAAGCAATCGATCTCGTTTTAGGGCGGGGTTCTATCGGCGAAATTTATAATCTAAGTACAAGTCACGAAATGACGAATATGACGTTGACCCGTCTCCTCTTGGCGGAATTTAGCCGCGCGGAAGAGGCGATTCAATTCGTGCCCGATCGGCCCGCGCATGACTTCCGTTACAGTCTGGATACGAGCAAACTCGAGCGCCTCGGTTTTCAGCCGAATGCGGTAATCGAAGACCGGCTCAAAGAAACCATTGAGTGGTATCGTGAGCACGAGTCCTGGTGGAAGCCCTTAAAGAAGGATCCATTCACATTGAAATAACTCCCCATCTTTATCTCGCGCCACGTCGTGAGGCGAGGGCAGTAGGGAACGGCACGAGATGAAAATTTTGGTTACCGGTTCAAACGGTATGCTCGGATCGGATTTGGTTTATGAGCTGTGCGGACATCACGACGTCTTTGGCTTAAGCAGACGCGGCGGCAAAAAATACGGAACTCGTTTTTATGAGGCTGACGTTACAAAGCCCGACGCGATCCTCGATATTTTCAGCGACATAAAACCGGAAATGGTAGTTCATACAGCAGCGTATACCGACGTGGACGGTTGCGAGCGTAATCCCGAGCAGGCTGTTTCTGTGAATACGGATGGGACCCGGTCAGTTGCCAAAGCGTGTTCGACGATCGGAGCGACGTTATTTTTCATCAGCACGGACTATGTATTTGATGGGAACAAAATGGAACCGTACGATGAAGAGGATGTGCCAAAACCAATGAATACGTACGGCCGATCAAAGCGAGATGCCGAGACCTTCCTACAGTCAGCACCCATTTGTGCTTATGTGATCCGCACCTCGTGGCTATTTGGTGAAAATGGAAAGAACTTTTTCCGGTCCATTGTTCAAAAGGTCGCGCGCGGAGAAAAGCTCGAGGTTGTCGATGATCAACAGGGTGCACCCACGTACACAAAAGATGTGGCGAAGGCACTCAGGCCTGTCCTTGAGCAATTAGAACACGATCGACGGCAGAGCGGCTCGCGCGTGTATCATTTAGCTAATTGCGGACGGACCACGTGGTTTAAGGCAGCAGAACGTATCGTTAAGAAACTGGGAACGGAAGTGGAGATAGAGCGAATCACTTCAGAAGAACTCGATCGACCGGCCAAGAGGCCCAGGAACTCTATCTTGAACACGACACGGATCCATCATGATTTCGGAATCCGCATGAGATCGTGGGAAGAAGCCGTCGATGCGTATTGGCATGAATCATTGAGGGAAGAATGGGAAAAGTTAATCAAGTCGCACGTCAACTGAGCCAAAAAATACAAAGCCGTACCGCAAAAGTAGCCGTTATTGGCTTGGGATACGTTGGGCTTCCCTTAGCAGTAGAATTTGCTCGTTCAGGATTTCCGGTTCTGGGAATTGACAAGGACAAAGCAAAAGCGGTCCGAATCAAGCGAGGCATCCTGGACACGCGTGACGTCAATGCGAACAATCTCAAGGCGCTGATGAAAGGAAAAAAACTTTGGGTAACCACGAACGTTACTCGTCTCGGACAGTGCGACTGTATTATTATTTGCGTACCAACTCCCTTGAATAAGGTTAAAGAACCTGACATTTCGTTTGTACTGGATGCCGCGCGTGCGGTTAGAAACGGGCTTAGGAAAGGACAGCTCGTCATTTTGGAGTCTACCGTATATCCAGGCACGACAGAAGAGATCGTCTTATCCGAAATCGCGAGAGACGGATTTGAAGTAGGACGCGATTTCTTTCTTTGCTTTTCGCCCGAACGCATTGATCCTGGAAATCGCGAATATCCCTTGTCGAGAATTCCGAAAGTAGTAGGCGGTATCACCGAATCCTGTACCCGTTTGGCGGTTGCGCTTTATCGGCACGTCGTAGATGAAGTGGTGCCTGTATCTTCGCCACGTGTCGCGGAATTGTCAAAACTCTTGGAGAACACATTCCGCGTTGTGAATATTGGTCTTATGAATGAACTCGTGCCCGTCGCACATCGGTTAAATGTGAATATCTGGGAGGCCATCGAGGCCGCAAGGACCAAACCATTCGGTTACATGCCTTTTTATCCCGGACCTGGTATCGGCGGTCATTGTATCGGGATTGATCCTCTTTATTTGTCGTGGAAAGCAAAACTGGTTGGATCCGAACTGCGTTTTATAGAGCTTGCCAGTCGGATCAACGCTTCGATGCCGGGTTACGCGGTTCGCCGGGCGATTGATACGTTGAATGCGCAGGGAAAAACGATTAAAGGAGCTCGAAATTTGATCCTCGGTGTTAGTTACAAACGGGACGTGGGCGATATTAGAGAGTCACCGGCACTAGAAATTATACAAGAACTTCTTAAAAGGGGAGCTCGGGTTCAGTACCACGATCCGTTCGTGAAAATACTTGAGCTTGAATCCGCAGTTCTTCGATCTCGTCCCTTGACAGCAAAGCTTTTAAGGAACCAGGATCTGATCATCCTGATTACAGATCATACCTGTGTCAACTATGGCTTGGTCGCTAAAAAAGCACGGCTGATTTTGGACACGCGCAATGCGCTCAGTTCGTTTAAGAAATACAGCTCCAAAATTGTGCTGCTGTAAGAGTGATCTTTAGAAAGGGGTGTTCGCGGTGGAGAAATGTCTCGTAACCGGAGGAGCCGGTTTCATTGGTTCGCACATCGTCGAAGAGCTTGTCAAACGGCGTTACAAGGTGCGCGTCCTGGATAACTTCTCCACCGGGAATCGAAACAATTTAAGTCAAGTGCTCAAAGAAATTGAAGTGATCGAAGGAGATCTCAGGGATTTAGCGACGGTCCAGCGTGCGATGACCGGCGTTTCTTACGTTTTCCATGTTGGCGCGGTTCGGGCTGTTGCCCGTTCAGTCGATGATCCGATAGAGACGACCGAAACCAATGTGAACGGAACTCTTCACGTGTTGCTTGCCGCGAGGGATCAGGGCGCTCGTCGGGTGGTTTATTCCTCTAGCTCTTCCGTTTACGGGGATGCCGAAAAGTTTCCGCTTTGTGAAGAAGACCAACCGAACCCTTTGTCGCCGTATGCTGCTTCGAAGCTGATGGGGGAGTATTACGGTCGGATTTTTTCTCAACTTTATGGTCTTGAGACAGTTTGCCTACGATATTTTAACGTCTTTGGGCCGCGGCAGAATCCGGAATCGAAATATTCCACCGTCATACCGATTTTTATGGCATCTCTTTTAAACAATGAACCTCCCGAGATTCATTGGGATGGGAAACAGGCAAGAGATTTTACGTACGTGGACAATGTTGTGCACGCCAATATGCTTGCGATACGTATGAAGGAAGCACAAGGGGAGGTGTTCAATATTGCGTGTCAGGAAGAGCACTCGATCCTGGACATCTTTAAGTTACTGGGACAGATACTCGGTAAAGATTCGATCAAACCGCTTTTTCGGCCGAAGCGGCCCGGCGATGTCCGCCGAACCTTGGCAGACATAAGCAAAGCAAAAGAGCGGTTAGGATTTAGTGTCCAAACGCGTTTCAGGCCCGGGCTTGAGAGGACGGTTCAGTGGTTTGCAGGTTCAAGTCTGATGCATAGCGTTGAACGATGAGGACCATACTGATTACGGGCGGAGCTGGGTTTATTGGGTCGCATCTCTGTGAGCGGTTTGTTGCGGAGGGAGAGCGTGTCATCTGTCTCGACAACCTTTTGACGGGGAGTGTGCAAAATATACAAGCCCTTAAGAAGAATGAGCGCTTTCGATTGATCACCCACGATATTTCCAATCACATCGAAATCAGCGAAAAAATTGATGCGGTACTTCATTTCGCTTCACCGGCAAGCCCGGCGGATTATCGGCGCTTGCCGATACAAACGTTGAAAGTAGGATCACTGGGCACTCACAATGCGTTGGGTTTAGCAAAGGAAAAAGGCGCTGTTTTTCTACTTGCATCAACGTCGGAAGTTTATGGCGATCCGCTGGTGCACCCTCAAAATGAGAGCTACTGGGGAAATGTGAATCCAATTGGTCCGCGAGGGGTTTACGACGAGGCTAAGCGCTTTGCGGAGGCGCTCGCACTGGCGTATCACAGGACCCACGGCGTCGATGTAAAAATCGCGAGGGTTTTCAACACTTACGGACCGAACATGAGGCGAGATGACGGTCGTGCAATCCCTAACTTTATCACACAGGCGTTATCGGATCAGCCGATCACCATATACGGGGATGGTTCACAAACGAGGAGCGTTTGTTACATTGATGACATGGTGGAAGGCATTTGTCGCCTCCTTGACTCGGATTGCAATAACCCCGTCAATTTAGGTGGCGCAGACGAACTCACAGTTTGCGGCATTGCAAAACTCATTCTGGAGCTGACCGGCTCAAACAGCAAGATTGAGTTTCATGATCTCCCGCAGGACGATCCAAAAGTAAGGAAACCAGATATCACAAAAGCGTATGAGATTCTCGGCTGGAAACCTGTCGTCAGCGTCCGGGAAGGCTTAAAGAAAACTATAGCGTACTTTCGATTGCTTGCAGCGACGGTGAAATCATGAAAAGAAAGGCACTCATCACTGGCATTACCGGTCAGGATGGTTCGTATTTGGCGGAGCTGCTTTTGGCAAAGGGGTACAAGGTTTATGGGATGGTACGAAGATCGAGCACGGAAAATTTTGAACGCATTCACCATATTTTGCGAGATGTTGTACTGATACAGGGCGACCTTTTAGACCAGCTTTCTTTGATCAACCTCATTAAAAAAATCAAACCTGACGAAATTTATAATTTGGCTGCGCAATCTTTTGTGCCTACGTCTTTTGCGCAGCCCGTTCTCACAGGAGAATTTACGGCTCTTGGTGTCACTCGTCTGCTGGAAGCAGTTCGATTGGTAGATCGAAGGATTCGGTTCTACCAAGCGTCTAGCAGTGAAATGTTCGGTGAGGTCGAAGCATCTCCTCAAAATGAATCTACTCCGCTCAAGCCGCGTAATCCCTATGGGGTGGCGAAGACTTACGCTCATTGGATTTGCATCAATTACCGGCTGGCCTACCAGATGTTCATTTGTTCTGGGATTTTGTTCAATCATGAATCACCGAGGCGCGGGAAAGAGTTCGTTTCACGCCGAATTTCCTATGGCGTTGCATGTATCAAGTTAGGTCTTGCAAAGGAATTAACCCTCGGAAATTTAAAAGCGAAACGCGATTGGGGTTTTGCGGGTGATTACGTTCAAGCGATGAATCTGATGCTTCAACAGCAGCAGCCTGATGACTATGTGATTGCTACAGGAAAAGCTTATTCCGTTGAAGACTTTGTCCGCATGGCATTTCATCGCGCAGGTTTGAACTGGAGACGGTACGTAAAAATTGACAAGACTTTGGTGAGACCTACGGAGCTAGGTATGTTGTGCGGCGATGCTTCAAAAGCGCGCCGCGTTCTAAAATGGAAACCGAAAATGTCGTTCGAAGAGTTGGTTGCTTGTATGGTCGACGAAGATTTACGGAAGTTGCAAAGTGAAAAGTGTTAAAAAAGCGCTCATCATCGGCGCGTCTGGTTTCATCGGCCGATACCTTGCAAATTACCTGGCGCGTCAAGGCCAAAAAGTCGTTGCTACGTACCACCGTACCCTACCTGCATCACACAACGACAAGAGTGTGCGTTTCATCAAATGCGACGTCACCAAAAAGGCTGGTCTGCTTCAGGTTATTCGACAGCAAAGGCCCGATGAAATATATTATCTTGCCGCGCGAAGTTCGATTCGCCGGTCTTGGCTGGAGCCAGAAGAAACATTCAAAGTTAATTTTCTAGGCGGGCTCTATTTGTTTGGAGCGATTGGCGAATGTCATTCTCAGGCTAAAGTCCTTGTGGTGTCATCCTGTACCATCTATGGCGCGACTTATCGATCTCATAAAAGGATATCAGAAGAGTCTGCTTTAAATCCTTTGGACCCTTACAGCTTGAGCAAATGCTCTTTAGATATATTGGGCAGGCTTTATGCTTCTGTTTTGGGCCACCGAATCGTGATTGCGAGGCTTACGAACGTAACGGGTCCTGGACAGTCAACGATTTTTTCCGTTCCGAACATTGCCAAGCAAATTTCTCAGATCGAGCGGAATCAAAGGCCGCGTGTCGTCAAAGTTGGTAATTTAGATTCGAAAAGAGATTATTTAGACATCCGCGATTGCGTTCGAGCCTTGTACCTTATTATGCAAAAGGGTAAGGTGGGGCAGGCGTACAATGTTTCATCTGGCAGCTCAATCAGACTGGCCGAGGTACTGAGCCGAATGATCGAGTTGTCGCGAATCCCAAAGCGTGAAATTAAGATCCAAAAAAACTCTCATCTTATAGCAAAAGACGAAATTCAGGCGATTGAGCTTAAATCAGAAAAGCTAAGGCGGCTTACAGGTTGGCGGCCTCAGATTTCTTCGCCGTCATCCTGAGCCCCGAAGGGGCGAAGGATCTCTGGCTCAGGGCAGGCTCCGGCGGAAGAATCTCGAAAAACGAGATCCTTCGCGGAGTTTACTCTGAGTGCTACTCCGCTCAGGATGACGGGGCTGAACGGTTACAGAAAAACTAAGACGGCTTCTAGAACGAATCGGAAACGTCCTTGATTAAAGATCTTTTGATCGACCAGAACGAAATCACGCTTGAGAAAGATGACGGAACGATGACAGAGAAGGTGAGTTGTGACGTATCCATTGTGATTCCAGCTTTTAATGAAGAGCAGCGGATTGGCGTCTCCTTAACGAAGATTATCCGTTACTTCCGCCAAAAGAAAGTTTCTTTTGAAATTATTGTCGTCGATGACGGCAGCGGGGATAGAACCGTGGAAGTATGCAAAGAAAAGATGAGCACAGTGTCTCACAAAATCTTGGTTAATGGGCGGAACCGCGGAAAAGGGTTCTCAGTTCGACAGGGTGTTTTTGCAGCTGGAGGGAAAATCATCTTATTCACGGACGCCGATTTATCTACGCCCATTGAAGAGTTTGACAAGCTGGTAAAATGTCTTGAAGAAGGGGATGACGTTGTATTCGGATCAAGAGCCGTGCAAAGTTCCCAGGTTGAGCTTCACCAGAGCTGGTTTCGAGAAACGATGGGCCGGGTATTTAATGCGATCACGAACCAACTTGTATTTCGCGGCATCTATGTCCACGACTCACAGTGCGGTTTCAAGGCGTTCAAGCGCACTGTGGCGCAGAGACTTTTTGAACGACAGCGGCTCGACAGCTTTTGCTTTGATGTCGAAGTCATCTACTTAGCCCAAAAAATGAACTATCGCATAAGCGAAATAGGCATTCGATGGGTCAATTCACCTGAAAGCAAGGTTCGTATTTTTACCGATTCACTACGGATGTTGATCGACCTATTTCGTATTCGAATCCTACATTTAGGCGAAAAATATTGCGCGCTGAACATGGATGCGCGCCGTGCAGGATTCATTCTCACCGCCATTCTTGTTTTAGGTTTCCTGTTAAGAATCATTGGCATCCACTTCGGGCTTCCTCACTTGTACCATGCTGATGAGTCGATCGTTGTGAACCATGCCCTGGCATATGGAACTGGCGATTTAAATCCCCATTTCTTTAAGATTCCTCCGCTGGTCAGCTATTTGTTGTTCATTTCTTATGGGGTTTATTATCTCTTCGGGCGAGGGGTTGGAATTTTTTCCGGTCTTGAGGATTTTCAATACCTTTTTCTGACCAACCCTTCATCTTTTTATTTAATCGCGCGCGTTCTCATCGGCGCGCTTTTAGGAGCAAGCACGATTTATCTTCTGTTTCGTTTGGCGCGGACATTTCTCTCGATGCCTCACGCTGTTTTGAGCGCTTTTCTGCTGGGGGTTAATTTCCTGCACGTCCGCGATTCTCATTATGTTTATGCCGATATTCCGTTGGTTTTAATACTGGTTGCCAGCTTCTTTCCAATCTTCCGTATTTTGGAGGACGAGGGGAATTGGATGGATTATACGCGCTTTGGAGGTCTGGTGGGAGCGGCCGTGGCGATAAAATACAATGGCGTTTTCATATTCGCCCCTTTTTTGGTCGCGCATGTCTTAAAGATGAAAAATCACCCCTCCAAGGCTTCTTCAGTTCATTTGTTGATTGCAGGGTGCGTTTCCTTGCTGACTTATAGTGTGCTCAATCCTTTTTCATGGCTTGATTTTAATTTTTTCTTAAGTGAATTACATACTCAGGCAGGCACCGAATCATTTACTGGTTTTTTGCATCATCTGACCTATTCGTTAAATGGGGGGCTTGGGTTTCCCGTGTTAAGTTTGTCGCTGTTTGGAATGGGGATCTTGCTTTTTCGCCAGGATGCGAAGCGTTTCGTTTTGTTTTCTTTTATTTTTGTCTATTGCTGTGTACTTTGTTTTTTCGCTCAGCCTTATGACCGTTATGTGCTACCTTTAATTCCTTTTTTTATTCTGTTTGCAGCTGACGGTTTTCTTGCGGTTGTAAATTTTGTCCCCCTTAGAAATGTTGGTGGGTTTGTGCTTTTTTCTGTACTTTTGATTTCGCCCGCGGCCAAGATTTTTCTTTCCAACGCTCTTTTTACCAGGAAAGACGTTCGAACCGTTGCTCAGGAATGGATCGAGCAAAACATCCCGGCTCAAAGTAAGGTAGCGCTCGATGTCGCCTTCTTTGTGCCAAGATTGAAACCTTCTTTGGCGCAGCTCAAAGAAAAAGCGGATGAAACCGCACAGCTCGGCGGGCTTCAGCGGAAGCGGATCGAACTTTTGACGAAACAAGCTCAAGAAAGCCTAGCGCCGAGGTATCATCTGTTTTTCTTAGGCGAAGCAGGTGAAGAAAAAGCGTTTTTATTTTCGAAGCCGACCCTGCCTTACAAGTTAGAGTCGTTAAAAGAGCACGGAATTGATTATGTAATTTTGTGTAGCTTTCATGAGAATTTCGAAGCGCAGTTTAGGAAAGAGTTGGAAAGGGAAGCTGAGCTTTTGAAAACCTTCAGTCCCTACAAGGATCCTGCGCAGGAATGGACGATCGACAGTCAGCCTCTAACTGGCGGTCCTTTCCTTTGGAAAGATCTAGCAGCCCGAAAAGCAAACGGCTTGTTCCTCAAGCTTTATCGGTTGAAATGAAAGTTTTAGCAGATCTGCTTAATTCAATCTGTTCTCGGCCAGAAATGCTTCTCTTGGCCTTATTTCAACGTCTTGTCCAGGTTCAGAAGGCCGATGTAAAAAGAACTGAAGAGAGCTTGAATGCCAATGAGGCATGTGAAAATAGCAAAAATGGCCAGGCGGGCCAGGGGAATGTGAACATAGGGAAGATTGTTCGCAAATTTGAAAATTAGACATGCCGTTGTGAACCCCAAAAAAACGCCTGAGGCGAGAACAAATCCGCCAAGAATCAAACCTGCTTCGAGGGTGAAGTGATTCTGAAAAAACCGGGTAATCCCGTTTTCGGTTGCAATTCCCCTCGCTCGGTTAAGGATCATGGAATAGATTCCAAACAGGGTGATCTGGATCCCCATGAACAGCAGGGCATTGGCGAAAACCGCTGTGGAAAGTCCAGAAGACATGTGAAAAATGCGAATCTCTGTGAAGTAAACAAAGTTGAGTAGGATCAATCCTAACAGCGACAGAACAATACCTGGAATAAAAAAAAGGTACCTTGGGCAAAGAACGAGCATGAGCCGTAAATGCCGCCAGCCATCCTGGAAAGTTCTCAGATGAGGACGTCTTCCGAAAGGCCCCGGGTGATAACTGATTGGGATTTCCTTAATAGAGAGACCCGCCTCAACTATCCGGATCAACATCTCAGAAGCAAACTCCATGCCCGTACACTTCAGGTTCAGTTGTTCGATCACCCCCTTCCGAAACGCGCGGAAACCGCAATTCAGATCCGAAAAATGTGCGTGGAAGAATATTCTGAGAAGCCAGTTGAGTATGGGTGTGCCAAGGAGGCGGTGGAGCAACGGCATGGCTTTTCGACCCACCCGACCCGAAAAACGATTCCCAATTACGAAGTCCACACCCTCTTGAAGCAGTTTGATAAATTGCGGGATTTCGGAGAAGTCATAAGTCTCGTCAGCATCTCCCATAATGACCAACGTTCCGCGGGATTCGCGGATCCCCCGCAGAGTGGCGCTTCCGTAGCCTCGTTCTGCGTGCAGAACAAGCCGCGCCCCAGCGCTTTTGGCGACCTCGACTGAACGATCTTGCGATCCGTTGTCCACAACAATGACTTCGCCGGAGATTCCCAAGCTTTTCAGCGCCTGAAATGCTTTTTCAACACAGGTGCCAACGCTTTTCTCTTCATTCAGACATGGGATGACAACACTGACTTCCATGAGGCATTTCTCGGTCCTTCTGTTTTTTAGGATGCATCCATTGCGCGAATCGGAGGATTTTCAAAAGCTGTTTCAACGGGAAATTTTTCAGCACATGATTAAAAAAGTAAGAGGGGCGAAAATAAAAATCCCGGAAGGCTTTTTCTCGAAAGCGTGTTACTTCCTCGGGCGTTATGGTGCCGTTGTCTACTATGGAATGACCGCCGAAATCGTATTCGGACCATTGGTTGGAGCGGATCCATCCGTGTTTCGCAGCCATTTCTCCAAACTCCGTTTTTGGATAAGGTACGGCACAGTAACTTTGCATGTAATCGAGCCCGAGCGAAAGCATAAAGTCGATCGTTTTTTGCGCTGTTTCCCTGGTTTCGCCGGGCAGTCCAAAAATAAAATGCCCCATGGTTTGTATTCGAGCTTTTTTGCACGTTTGAACGGCCTTTTTAATCTCAGCAACAGTCTGTTTTTTCTTTGCGCCATCGAGAATTTCTTGATTGCCACTTTCTATGCCAAGACCGAGGAGATAACACCCAGCCCGCTTCATGATCCTGAGCAGGTCCTGATCAAGCAGTCCCACCCTGGTCGTAGCGGCCCAGCGGATGGAAAGTTCATTTTTTAAAATGGCCTCACACAGTGCAAAGGCGAACTTTCGGTCGAGCGTGAACACTTCTTCCCAGAATAAAAATTCCTCGATTCCATAACGAAAGAGACACTCTTTAATTTCTTCCATTACATACGCCACGCTGTGTTTCCGAACTCGGCTCCCGTAATAAGGCGGCACGATGCAGTAAATGCAAGGATAAGGACATCCGCGGGCTACATTAATCAGGGTGAAAACCTTGTTGTTGTGCGGAAGCCGATAATGGTCGTTTTGAAAAAGATCCCGCGCCGGAAAAGGTAGTTGATCGATGTTCTCTACATAAGGATGAGCGACTGTAAACTCGATACCTGACGTATCTTTGTAAAGGAGTCCGGCAACCTGGTTGTATCGTCGACTTCCAGATTCTAAAACGGTAAGAAACTTTCGAAAAACCTCTTCTGGTTCTCCCACAATGCCAAAATCAAGCTGCGGGTGGCGTTCTAGCGCCTTTTTGCCAAGCAGTGTAAAATACACGCCGAAGGCCAAAATTTTGGCTTCTGGAAAGTTCTCCCGTATTTTTGCGGCAACCGCCATGTCGTCCTCAATTGAGGGAAACCCTGTATTGACCACAATCAAATCCGGGTCAATGGCAGAGATATCCTTGAGCAACTCTTTTAAAGACATTGTCGCTACGTTACCGTCAACAAGCCGCACAGGCCCAATTTCTCTTGCGATGGCGGCTAAGACGCCCAAAGTGATCGGAGGCCAAGGGGTTGCCCATGAGGACGTTTTCTGCATGCAGCGCCCTTCGCGGATATAAGGAGTTCTGCCGGAAAGGGTAGGATTTAAAAAGTACGTTTTCATTCCGTCTTGCTTATCAAAGAAATGGAAATTACGTCTGTGACCTACGTCACTGTCTTATTCTAATTAATAGTCGACGGATTGTGAAGATCTTAGTTACATTTTTGCAGTGTACAGGTTTATGTAGCAATAGGAGGGTGAGATTGACAGGAACTGCTTTTGAAATTTGATTCATTAGTCAGGTTTGGTTTGACTGCCGGTACATAGTGCTGAGAACTGCGATCACGCCAGAAGAGAAAGGCATCTAGGAGTGCGCGTCCCATAATTTTCAGATTGACAGACGATTTTCCAAATTGCCTGCCGCGGTGATTGGAAGGCACTTCCTTGATTCGATACTTCAGGTCATGGGCTTTGATGATAATTTCCGGAAGAACAAAAAGCGACTTGGAACGAAGTTCAATTTGATCAAATAATTTTTTTGGCCATGCTTGTGACCAATTGTAATCGTTGACCCGGAGTTTAAACAAGTAGTTGAGCAGGAAGATGTAAATGACTGAAAGGAAAAAGCGGAAGAGTTGATATGCGTTGCGCTGCCATCTCACTCCCAGAACAACATCCGTTTCGTCCTTCAGCAGAAGGCTTACGAAATTAGGAAGCTCGGAGCAATCGAATTCTTCATCGGCTCCAATGTACATCAAGTACTTGCCTTTTGCCTGCGCGATTCCGTCTTTCAAAGAGCATGTATATCCTTGATTTTTATCGTGAAGGATCAGTTGAAAACCTGGATAGTTTTTAATTGCTTCAAGAAGGGTATTTCGGGTATCATCTGTACTCCCATCGTCAATAACGATAACTTCCCAATTCCAAAAAGGATGGGCATCAAGAACTGTATGTAAGTTATTGACGAAGTTAGTGATATTAAGTTCTTCGTTGAAAACTGGAACAATAAAGCTTATCAGGGGTTCGTTAGACATATCGTCAGACATATTGAATAAAAAAAGGGTAGTCTAATTGTAGGCAATTGTCAAGACCAGGGTATATGAATGAACAAAGCCAAACAAAATACAAAAGTAATAACACCAAAGACTTCAGATGATTCTTTGATTATCGCGGAGGATGTTGCCAATTTAGCGCGAGCACTTTGTGATCATCTGGAAGGTTTCGCTGGAAAAACGTTCTTGATTACTGGCGCAGGCGGTTTCCTTGGAAAGTACATGGTTTTTCTGCTCAAGTATTTAAATGAGCATCTGCTTGAGGACAAGGTATCAGCTTTGCTTCTAGACAACTTTATTACGGGATATGAGCAACAAATTGGAGCAGATGAGCACCTAGTTTTTAAAAGACATAACGTCATCGAACCTTTGCAAACGGAAAAACCAATTGATTATATCATTCATGCGGCCGGCATTGCTTCTCCAGTTTATTACACCAAATATCCTATAGAGACGATGGATGTCGGTACGATCGGCACACGAAATATGTTGGACTTAGCGCGTGACAAGAAAGTAAAGAGCTTTTTATTTACCAGTTCGAGTGAGGTGTATGGTGACCCTGATGTGAAACATGTACCAACTCCAGAAACTTACAACGGAAATGTTTCGATGACCGGCCCGCGGTCTTGCTATGACGAATCAAAAAGATTTGGGGAAACGATGTGTCTTACCTTTTGGCGAGTTTATCATATTCCTGTGAAAATTGTCCGCCCATTCAATGTTTATGGTCCAGGAATTAGGCCGGATGATTATCGAGTCTTACCTAATTTTATCGAACACGCCATTCGGAGAGAACCCCTACCGATCCATGGAGATGGAAGAAACACACGCTCGTTTTGTTATATCAGTGATGCGGTGGAAGCCGTTTTCAAACTGCTTTTTTCAGATGTCAACGGCGAAGCTTTCAACGTTGGCAATCCTGAACCGGAAATATCGATTGAGGAGTTAGCCAAAACAGTTGCCACGGCCATGCCCTTTAAAGTGGGACTAGTAAAAATCGATCCTCCACACGCTGTCTACGCTTCAAGCGATCCAAAAAGAAGATGTCCCGATATCTCCAAGTTAAAATCTTTTGTTGATTTCAATCCGCGTTATAGTTTGGAGAAGGGCCTACAGCGAACGATCAGATGGTTCAGTGGCGAATAGAAATGAGAAATAGGGGAGATGATGGAAACAATCGAACATATTAATTCAGCTTGTCACGATGATCGTGGAGATATTTTTAACATTTTTGAAGGACGCATAGAACACGTCGCTTTGATTACTTCTAAGAAAGGTTCGGTGCGCGCCAATCATTACCACAAGAAGGATCATCAATATATTTATTTGATCAGTGGTGAATATGAAAGTCATTCGTGTGATCTGAGGAATCCTGAGAAAAAACAAGTGCTCACTGTTCGGCCTGGCGACATTGTCTCTACCCCGCCCTATATTGCACATGCCCAAAAATTTACGAAAGATTCTGTGTTTCTCGCCCTATCGACGCGTCAAAGGGAAAGTGGTAAATATGAAGGAGATACGATGGCGTATCAAGTCATCGAAGGTTATTTAAACCCACAGCTCAAATCAAAATAATCGTTGAAAGTGAATCGAAAAGTTGTTTTCATTACTGGTGCGAGCAGCGGTTTGGGGCTCAGTCTGTCCAAGAAATTTGTCGAAGAAGGTTGGTTTGTTATCGGAGTTAGTTTAACACGGAAGCACTGGAAAAATGCCTTGTCGGTCGTTCCTGGGGATCGTTTCCAGCTTTTTCAACTTAACACCACAAGAGAGGCTCAGGTCCGTCAGCTAATTGCTTCTATCCACAGAAAGTTTAAACCAATTGACTTAGTCATCAACAATGCTGGATACGGCGGCCGATTGTCGTATGTAGATCAAGTTTCACGAGAGGAATTGCAGAAACATATCGAATCTAATTTCTATTCGACATTTTTTGTCTGCAAATATGTGATCCCAGTTTTTAAGGAGCAAGGCCGCGGTCTTATTATTAACATTTCTTCCATGGCAGGGAAGAGAGCCGTACCGCGACTTGCTCCTTACTCCATTAGTAAATTTGGCGTTGTGGCGTTGTCCCAGTGTATCGCTAAAGAAAATGTGAAGCATCATGTGAAGTGCATTACGATATGTCCTGGGGGAATGAACACTCGAATGCGAGCTTCGCTTTTTGGAGAAGAGGACGCCAAAAAACAACAAAGCGCCGACTTCGTAGCGCACCAAATTTTTGACTGTGCAACCGGAAAAATCCAAGTGGAATCGGGTAGGGACGTTGTCATTCGGCATGGACAGGTTCAAGTCAATCCTGCACCGCCAGGTTGACTATTTTTGCTTGAAAAAAGAAGCGGCTTTCGTTTTGATCCTATGGAGAATGCTCAGCATTTTGCTGGCGAGGCGGTCGTTTATTCCTGTTCTGCGCTTGACGTGGTCGTAAATCCGTAAAACCCATTTGTCAAAGAAAATGAAAACACTTTTGACCCCGTCGTTGGGTCTGGCTTTGTATTCGGTAGACCGAACGAACAAGTTACTTTCTTTTGTGAAGTAATAAAGCGCAATCGATTTTCGGGTTACTCCCTCTGGACAAGTGAGCGGTTGCGGATGACCATGAAAGGCATCCGCATCGGTGTTGAAAATGACGCAGCGATTAAAGAACGGCGCGATCTTCCGAACTTTTTTCTTCATACACTTATCCCAAAGTTCGAGATGACCGCCCCAATTTGATTTCCAGTCCCGATTTAAGTAAACAAGTACGTTGATACGCCTCTGCCAATCCCGGTGATGCGGATGAGCTGTAAAGTCGGCATGTATATTCAAAAATCCGCCGCGCCTTGATTGGTGAAGACCGCCCCCTTCCAAAGTTGGATCAGCAAACAGGCCTTTAATGCCAGAAAGTTCGGATAAGAAATGAAGAAAACGTTCTGAATTTAGTTCTTGAATAACTGCTTGAAGTGTAGGCTCAAAGCTGGAAAGGTCAGTTTTTCCAAATTTTCTTTCATTGACGTGAATATAGTGAATCCATGTTTCAGAATCGACCTGCGGAAATTCCTTTAGGGCATTTTCTGCGGCGTCTTCACTAAGAGAATGGTCCAAAACAATGTGGGGAAAAGGTAAATTATTGCGGTAGATTTCTTTTAGTCTTGGTAACTGCGGTATCCAACGCTGGTAAGAAAAGATGGCTTCACTGGTTGGCTGTGTTGCATGTAAAGTAATGGTCATTTCAGCTTCTGCCCTTTTCGCATGATGTGAGTTTGAATGAAGAACTGAGATTCACTTTCATACCGCCAATTTGCGGAACTTCGGCAAAAGCTTGTTTGTTTGGGTTCTTAATTGTATATCCTAGTGAACTGCTAAAATGAGAACCGGTCAAAATTTTAAAGCCAAGACCCGTACCAGCTCCGATCATACCTGGAGGTGCTGTATTTAAATTTTCTCGCCACCAGGATTCAGAAAAGAAAAGCGACGCAATTTCTGAATGTTCTACTTCGTGAGTAAAAAAATAACCTCCGTCTTGAAGCAAGGGCCAAAGATATTTGACGCAAGTTTCAAGCGAGCTGCGATAATCGACATCCACCCAAACCAATATTGCTTTCTGTTTAAAATTGGGAAGAGTTTGATCAAAAAATCCTTTATTGAAGTAGCAAACATCGGGACGTCCATATTTTTGGATGTTGTTTTTCACCTCATCAAGCGTTCCGTTCCACGCTCCTCTTTCATAGGTGTGGATTTCTCTGCGTGAAAGGAGCGTGTGAACTGCGTCCTGTCGAGAAGGAGTGGGTAGGCCTTCAAAGGAGTCAAAAATTTCGAGTTTGCGATTTACGAAAGCACATACCAGGGACAAATTTGCGGCGCTAACTCCTTTATAAGTGCCACACTCTACCACAACTCCTTCTGTGTCTTTAGGAATCCTCAAGATGGTGGTTGCAATTGCTATGTGTTCGATAAATGTGGAACCCGAGATAATTTTTCGGTTATTTCGAATCATCTTGAAGATTAGTGAAAGCTTCCTCCAAACGCTGACACTATGTTCCTTTCCAGTTGATCGGTCGAGAAAGTCGCTTAGGAAAACAGGAATACAGAAGATCTGTAAAAAGATTCGATAAAGTTTCAAAAGCAGTAGCACCTTAGGGTTTGGTATAATGCTCAGGTTTAGTGTTTGAAGCCCTTATGTTTCAATCGGTTACTACATCTTCATCTTCGCAAAAATCGCATTAAGATACCACAGCTAGTTCTGTTAAACAAGCAAAAGGCAATATCCGGGTGTGTCCCAAAATCCTATTGAGAGAGGAGGCCGGGTGTTTTGGGCTGATTTTTTGGAATCTTTTTTTGCGGATCGGTTTCTCAGATCCCCATAAGGCTTGCCGGCGCTCTTTGTATGCTCCTAAAACAGCGAAGGCCTCAAACAATACCTCGAGAAGGCATAACGTGCCTGTCTTTTTCTCTGCTCCCCGTGTGTTTTTCCTTAGTCGGGGTTTCTTGGCCCAAATCAAACAGCTTCATGACCTGCAACATATGGTAAACCAGCACATTCAAGAGAAAATAGAACCTGTCCGTATGGAAATCGTGACTCGGCGCATACCCTGCATTCAGCCCTTCTTGAAGCTCCTTGTTGTCATTCTCAGAATGGATCCGCCTGTTGTGAAACTCTAGCTACGCCATCGCCTCGAGCTCATTGTCATTGGTCCCGGTCGCATGACAACAGGACTTCTCCTGTTCAAAGAGATCCGGTTGGGGATTGGCCCACCGTAAGACCAGTATCCGCATCGTCGAGCCCGCATTCGTGCTGTAGACCGTCTCAGCCCACTTGACCTTCCGCCCCCGATTCTCCATCGGAATCTACGATTGCTTTCCACTCTTCCTCAGGGGTCTCTGGTATGATCTCTTTGAGCGCCGCATTCTTATCCTGGCTGATGTAATCATGGATCCCTTCCTCTTGGCAAACCGCAAACACCTTTTCCTGATGACCTGCCAAATCCACGCGCGCCCACGCGATCCTCTTGCTCGCGGCCTTTGCTGTGCCAAGCCTTGCGCAACGAATTCAATACCCCTGTCTGCGCACTCACATGCCCAGGCCGGAAATCCGTCGTATTGTAGATCCCCAGCTCCGCGATAAATCCCAGCATCCCGCTATGCTGCTTCTTCATCTGATACGAATACGTCGCACTGTCCTTCTCAAAGTCAACATATGTGCATCCCCGTCATAGGTGAATGCCTCATGTTCGCTCCTCTTCATCCTCTTCCACCTTCTCCACCCACGCGATCAAACTCAACATCCCCGCCATCACCTTCCGACTTGCTTTAATCTCCCGATTCGACTCTCTGCTTACCGGCATTCGCCGATCCAGCATCTCCTCGCGCCCAAAATGCCTCGTGCTGTGCTCGATCCAGCTTAATCCCATCTGCCCCGTGACATCCGTTTTGGACATTTTTGACGTGACTTGATCCAACTTTCCGGTTAAGATCATTTTGCCTCCCGTTGTTTGTTTTTTTCGCCCATTTGGTGAAAAAGGGATCCTTGCCAAATCCATTATAACAACGGAGGCTTCTTCTTTTTACTGGATTCTAGCTAGGAGTCAGGGGAATATGATCCGAAACAAAAAAGTTGTTCTGACAATGCCTGCTTATAATGCAGAAAAGGCCCTAGAGCGTACTTATCGTGAGATTCCATTTGACACGGTTGACGAAGTCATCCTAGTCGACGATGCCAGTCAAGACAGAACGGTAGAAATCGCCAGGGGATTAGGCGTCCAAGTCATTATTGAACATCGTACCAATCGGGGATATGGTGGAAACCAAAAAACATGCTACGAGGAAGCTCTGAAGCGTAATGCTGACATTGTGGTCATGCTTCACCCCGATTATCAATACACGCCTGCCCTAATTGAACCGTTAGCGTGGCTCATTGCACATGAAACTTATGACGTGGCGATCGGTTCTCGTTTACTCGGGAACAGCACGTTAAGCGGTGGGATGCCGGTTTATAAATATGTTGGCAACCGCATCTTAACGCTTATTGAAAACATCCTTCTCTGGCAACACTTGTCCGAGTATCATACGGGATATCGTGCTTATTCACGTCGCGTTTTAGAAACGATTCCATTTGTAAAGAATTCGGACGGCTTCGTCTTTGATAACCAACTTTTAGCTCAAGTTTTTTATTCAGGTTTCAAAGTCGGTGAAATTTCGTGTCCTACTAAGTATTTTCCAGATGCATCTTCGATCAGTTTTTGGAATGGTTTACAGTATTCACTTGGGGTTCTTAGGGTCGCTTTTCGATATAGGTTGCATTCTTGGAATCTGGTTCGGTATTCAATCCTCGAAGGAATTCAGAGAGGAAGACGCCATCTTAATTTTGCTGGCCTTGAAATAAAACCACCTCATTCTGGTAGTTTCTCAGCTTCTACAGGGAGAACGCAAGAAATCCGCCTTGGAAGATAACGATCCATGTTTTTAAAACTTCTCGACGGTATTTTTGCCTGGGTCATTATTTTTCCGGCGGTCTTTTTTTGTGGACGATCCTTTAAACGATTCTTTTCAATCCGAGAAAAAATTCTTTGTGGAATCGTTTTGTTTGCACTCGGCATGGTTTGCCTGTCATACGGAGTTGTCGTATTAGACTTTTTAGGCTTGTTGAATCGATGGGTAATTTGGGCATGCTTGTTCAGCATAGTGATTTTAAGATTTCAATTGTTTGCCGAACTTTTAGATTGGCTGCGAGCGGTTTGGCGAAGCTTCGAGGGACCAGAACATAGAAGCACAACTCTTTTAAATGTCTTGTTCATTGTCTCATTCATTTTTCTATTAACGGGCGTTGCTTCACCAGAAACTGGTGGCGATGCATTATGTTATCACTTAAATTTGCCCAAGATTTTTTTAAAAAGAGGCTCACTTTCTCCCTTGTATTATGACATTAATTCTTACTTCCCACTTTTTTTTTACAACTTGTATTTAATCGGGCTCGCCACGGGTGGAGTTTTGACAGCCAAACTGTTTCATTTCGTTTGTGGACTTCTTCTCTTCTTCGGCGTTCGAGAGGTTGTTCATCAAACGACAAAGAAGGCGAGCATGGCAATTTTCTCTGCACTGATTGTTTGGTTAACTCCAGGAATATTCAATATGTTGTCCACTACTTATGTGGACGTGGCTCTCGCTTTTTTTATCTTTGTGTCGCTTTTGATGCTGATCAACGCTTTTGAACAAGAATCCAGCGGTGCTTATTTATTAAGCGGTCTCTTGGCAGGTTGTGCAATTTCCATTAAATATCTTGGGCTTCTTGGGATTATTGCCTTAGGTGGCGTGTGGTTATTTAAGCTTGTGGGCAAGAAAACAAACTTCAACCATATTGGCAAATTTTCTTTATGGGTTTTTGGAATCATCATGGGCAGCGGATATTGGCTTCTTCTGAGTTGGTATCGGACTAAAAATCCATTTTATCCTTTTTACGGTGAGTTGTTCGGAACAGATCCGATACCCGGACTAGAATATGAGAAATATGGAATGGGAAGGAGTTTCATGGACTTCATTCTGGTTTATTGGAACCTGTTTGCTCACCCCGAAAAGTTTGGTGGAATGAGTGATCAGATTGGAATTCTTTATTTTCTGTGTTTACCCTTTTTTATTTATGGGGCGTTACGTTTTATTTATGGGGCGTTACGT